>CAIRNV010000043.1 GCA_903880005.1 uncultured Verrucomicrobiota bacterium
GGGCGGCGGGTGAACTCGACGACGGTCCCGGTGTACTCGTTGGTGGAGGCCAGCCGGAGCGGTCCCTGGGCCACGACCGCCCCCGAGGCCACGACCGTCAAGGGCACGCTATGGGTCACGCGGGACCCGTCGTAGAGGTCGGCGACGACGACCTCGAGGGTGGTGGATCCGACATCCGAGGGGCCTGGCTTGCCGAGCAAGGCGAGCCCGGAGGTGCGCAGCCACGAGGGTGCGCCCGGCGGCAGCACGAGGGTCAGGTGCTCATCTTGGCGCGAGGCGTGGATGGAGTAGGCGAAGTCGGCACCGACGACGGCGGTTGCAGCCGGCAGGGCGCCGAAGGTCCTGGTGCTGGAGTCGTAGGCACCCGCCTGGAGTTCGGGGATGCCGGCGTGCGGGCCGCGATAGACCCAACGCTCCTGCTTTCGGTCCCGCAAGGTGAACGAGGAATAGTGAGCCCATGGGCCCGAGGCCGCGTTGTCATCCCATCCGCCGGGCAGGTCGGCGCCGTCGTGGGGCACCTCGACGTTGTAGTTGACGGCGTACATGCCCTCGCCCTCGACCGGCTTGCGAAGGAATCCGAGGGGAGGCGGGGGCTGGAGCATGGTGCCGGCCGGCGTGATGTAGTCGAAGACCAGCCCGGCGTCGGCCTTCTCCCGGAGGACCTTGAAGGCGGACATGGCGGGACGCCCGTCGGCGGCCTTGTAGGCCAGCAGCACGAAGGGCTGGGAGGAGGGCGATTCGCCGGAGGTGACGTTGAGGTCGTCGCGGATGGCGAAGGCGGTGCCGCCGGACATGAGGGCATGTTCCTCGTTGGGGTTGTAGCCAGGCAGCTCGCGTTGGTTCTGGGAATAGATCCGGCCGGCGGCCTCCTCCTTGGAGAGGGTCCCGGAGCCGAGCCCGCTGGCGAGGACGATCTCGCGCGGGTTGGAGGGCCATTGGAGGGTGTAGCGGCCGATGTAGGACGGCCATTGGATGGGGGGGAGGCCGATGCGGCTGTTGCCGGCGTTGTAGCCGGCCGTGGGCTGGTTGGTGCGGAACCACCAGACCTCGAGGGTGTCGCGTCCGGGGAGGACGTTGACGGGGATGATGGCGCCCTGGTTGGCGGTCTCGAAGCCCTTGGCCAACGGGTCGATGTAGGCGTCGGGCTGGAAGAGGTCGCCCTCGGGGATGTTGATGCGGCCCGCGGCATGCAGCCCGGTGGCGCCCTGCTCCCCGGCGGGCGGCCTCAGGCGCTGGCCCACGGTGGCGCTGCCGAGGAAGACGCGGGGGGCGACGGTTTCACGGGCCCAGAGGACCGGGCTGGGCGGGGCGGGAAGAACGGGCGGCGTGGGCTCGGTCACGTAGGGCGGGACGGCGGGCTCGGTTCCGCCGGGGGCGGCGGCCCATGCCTCGTAGGCGGCGACGGCCGCGACGTAGGCTTGGTAGGCCGCGAGGCGCGCCTGGTAGTCGGCCTGCATCTGGCCCACGGCCTCCAGGTGCTCGGCCATGAGCGCGTCATGGTTCACGTGCCGGTAAACCGTGGTGAGGTTGGTGGCGAGGGTGCCGTCGAAGGCGCGGTCGCGGACGGCGGAGTCGAGCCATGAGAAGACGCGCTCGAAGGCGACCTGGTTGTTGATGGTGAACCGCAGCAGGGTGCGGTGGGCCGGGTGCTCGGCGTCGAGGCGTGTGTAGAACTTGGCGTCCGGCGTGATCGTGGCGCGCGGCACGTCCAAGGAATCCTGGTAGGCGATGAGGGGAAGGCTGCGTTGCGAGAGCTGGACGGCGGTGGTGGCGGCGTCGGAGTCGGTGAACGCCTCCGTCCTGAGATAATGGCTGTAGCGGGCCTCGTCGGCGGGCCAGCGGAGTCGGTAGCGGCCGAGGAGCTTGGGCCAGAGGACGTTTTGGATGCCGGCTTCGAGCCAATGCACCATGCAGTCATTGGCGGACTCGGTGGCGCGGCTGGCGAACAGCTGGGGCACCATGCCGCCCGGGGGGATGAACTGGAAGGTGAAGGTTTCGCCGGGGGACATCACGATGGACTCGGGCTGGAGGGAATCCACGGGGGCCCCGCCGGGCGGCAGGAGCCGTTCGCCGAGGTCGCAGTCGATGTCCTGTGGGCTGGGCTGCTTCACCACGTCCACCACCTCGACGCCGAGCGGCACTCGGGTTTGCCCATCGGAGCGGAGGTCGCCGAGGAACTCGACGAAGACGCGGCCCTCCTGGTTGTAGGCAAGCAAGAAGCCCTGCGTCTGGTCGTACCAAAGGGTGCGGAGTTCCTGGAGGGTGACGCCTCCGTTGCCCTCGTTGGGGCTGGTGAAGCCGGGCCCGCGATATTCCGAGGCCACGGTCCGGGGAAAGCCCGCGCCATACACGATGTTGACCGCGCCCACCTTCGAGGACGGGATGACCACGGGCTTGCCGAGGGTGCGGAACTCGCGCTCGGTCCAGTAGATGGTCTTGGGGGCCTTGGCGGGGCTTCCCGAGACGTTGTACTGGACGGTGTGGAGGAGGTAGGTGTTGGCCCCGTCCTTGATGGACGACGGGCCGCCGCCGGGGTTGGCGTAGTCGGACGGGAAGGAGGCGTCGGTGTAGGGGGTGGCCTTGCGCCAGGTGATGGAGACGGGGCCTGGCTGGATGGCATACACGCGTCGTGCGTGGGGGCTCCAGTAGTAGGCGGCGCCGGCGTGCTGGTTGGTCGAGTAGGGCTCGGGGATCCAGTAGGCGAACCGGATCGCCTTGATGTCACGCCCCAGCTCGTCCACGTCCGGCGGCTCGATGACGCCGCCAAAGGACCACGAGGGCTGGGTGGAGAAGTAAGGCAGGCCCACCCGGAGGGAACGCAGGGCGAAGACCACGTTGGATCCGCGGGTGGCGGTGGGGAGCTGCATCGCGGGCAGGGCTGCGGCCACGCCGTTCGTTCCAGCCAGGAGGGGGGATTCCTGGCGTGCCCGCCAATCCCATGCGGAGGCGCCGCTGGCGGTGAACAAGCCCGCCTGGAACTGGCCCGCGGTGGGCGGGTTCTGCGTGCCGGAGCCGTTGGGCGACTGGAGGCTTGGCGCGCGGCCGTCCGAGCCCATCGGGCTGCCCGCCTGCCCGGACAACGGGGCGCCGGCGAACGGCGAGCGATTCAACGGCAACAGCTCCGGCTTCATCTCGACCGGCAGCGACTCGGCCGCCCGGCCGCCGGGCGCGGCGAGCACTCCCAGCAGATGCAACAGCACCAGGCCGGCGCGAAGGAATGATGGCTTCATCGGGAAGGGAAGGATGCGTTGGATTGGGGGGCGAAAGGATCCCGCATGGGTTGGGGCGTCATTGGACACGAATGATGAACGCGAGGACATGGAACGGCGGCATCGTCGGGTGCGGCCTGCCTTCCCCGGACGCCGTGCTGGCCACCCCGGGGAACTCCACGCGATGCCTGTGCAGGCCGTCCATGGAGGTGTCGTTGGTTCCAAAACGGCTGGCCATGGTCCAGGAGCCGAACCGCGCGAACGGGTTGGCCGAATTGAGGCCCGAAAGGTACGAGTGCGCGTGCTCGCCACCCGCGGAGGTCGTCACGCTCGGCGGCGTGAACTGGTGGCGGTGCGAGGGCAGGTTGGATGCCTTCAATGCGACCGCCTCGGCCCCCCCGGTCTCGCCGCTCACCCGGGACGTCAACCCCACCCCCGGCCCGCTTCCCAGGATGAAGCGGCCGCGCAGGTCCGGCGTGGACACGCCATTCACCACCTTGCCATCACACAGCGCCCAGCCCGCGGGCGGCACCAGGCTCGACCACATGATGATCGTCCCCACCGCCGCCGCGCCCGGCGCGTCGATGTTCCCCGCCGTGAAGGTGCCCGAGACGGTCATGTCCTCCCGGACGCGCCCGGCGGCGGCCTTGAACGACCCGCCGACGTCCAACGCCTCCTGGGGTTGCGCCGACTGCACGCCGACGCGCGTGGCCGTGGCGGTGAGCACGCTGGCACCCGCGCCGTTCACCAACCGGTCCGCCGTCCGCGCATGACGCGCCAGGAAGGCCATCGGCGACGTCAAGAGCCGCGTCCGGGGGGTCACGATCAGGTCCGTCCCTCCAACCCCAAGCCCGCGCAGCGAAAGCTCCACGTAGCGGTCGGAGGCCGTGTCCGAGGAGAACAACGAGGACAACGCCGGGCGCGGCTCGCCCACCTGGGCGGCACCCTGTCCCAGCAAGACCGCGAACCGGCCCGAATCCACCGTCAGCGTCTGCTGCTCGGACCACAGCAGGTTGCCGTCGGTGTAGGCATCAAAGAGCCGGATGACGGCGGCGATGTTGGTGGGCGACGAGGCACCCAGGGGCTGGCCGGATCCGTCCATGGCGACGCCTTGGTACACCAGCACGTCCGGGGGTTGGGACACCGACTGGGCCACGAGGCGGATGGACGCGACCATGGCCATGGCCGCGAGGGACCAGCGAAGGGGGAGGTAGGGGAGTTTCATGGGGTTCAACGGTCGCGCGGTTCACCGGACTCGCATGATGTAGGCCAGCACGTAGAAGGGGGGGAGGTGGGATTGGGAGGCCCCGGATCCCTGGAGGCTCGTGTTGGAAGGGGGCACGTCGAGGACGTGGGTATGGGAGCCGTCCTTGGACGACCGATGCGTGCCCGAGATGATGCCGATGGAGTTCTGCATGGAACGGAGCCAGCCCAGGGCATCCCCGGTACCGCCGGGGGCGAGCTGGAGCTCGGAGACGTAGCTGTGCCGGTGCGCGCCGGATTCCGACGTGAGCACGGAGGATTGCGGGGCGATGCCGTGGCCGTGGGCGGGGGTTTCCTCGGGGGTGATCACGCTCGACTCGGTGCCGCCCCGGTCCCCGATGCGTCGTTCCGTCAGTCCCTGGCCTTGTCCGGCCCCCAGGATGAACCGGCCGCGCAGGTCGGGCGTCTGGACGCCTTGGGCCATCTGGCCGTTGCACACCGCCCAGTCGGCGGGCACGACGCTGCCGGACCACAGGATGACGGTGCCCACGGGCACGGTGCCGCCGCCCGCCCAGGCGTCGGCCGTGACGGTTCCCTCGACCACGAGGTCGCCCGTGACCTCGGCGTCGGTAGCCGCCAGGGAACCCGCGACGTCGAGCGTGGCCTGGGGGTCGGTGGTGTTGATGCCGACCCGCGAGCCAACGATGGCCAGCGCGGAGGCGTCGGCACCCGCCAGCAACGATCCCGCCGTGGAGGCATGCGACGCCACGAACGCGTACGGCAGCGGATACAGCCGCGCCCTCGGCTGGATGACATGGTCCGAACCGCCGGGACCAATGCCCTTCAGCACGGACTCGACGTGGCGCTCGGAGGCGGAGGGCGACCGGAACAGGCTGGGCAAGGAGGGCTTGGGCTGGCCTTCCAATGCGCCCCCCATGCCCAGCTCCACGCTGAAGTAGCCCGCATCCACCGTCACCGTCTGTTGCTCCGTCCAAAGCAGGTTGCCACCGGAGGACGAGTCGTAGATGCGGAACACCACGTCGTAGTTGGCGGGGGCCGACTTGCCCAGCGCCTCGCCGTTGGCGTCGGCCAGGAATCCCTGGAATGGCAGGCCGTCAAACGGGGCGGGGACCTGGGCGATGGCATGGCCCACGGCCAGCAGCAGGCACCACCCTGCCATGCAAGCCCTCCATGCCCTGCGGGCTGGTTCGCGAGTCTTCATGGATGAGGAACGAGTCATCGGGATGGAATGGGTTTCAGGGCGTCGTCAGGACTGGGACGGGGGAAATGCGCGTGAGGCTGAACGTGCCGGCGACCTTGAAGACGCGCTTGTCGTGTGTGCCGCCAGCCCGGGCCAGCCCAATGATCTCCAGCGTCTCGTCATAGACGCCTCGGATCGACTGGCGCGACCCGACCTCGAACACGTTGGAGGACGGCGGCTTGACCTTGAGGGTGATCGTCCGGCGCAACCCATAGGACTCCGCGCCCACGGGAAGCTGCGTCCGGAACGTCGCGTCCTTCCCGTCGTGGTCGGGATGA
>CAIRNV010000044.1 GCA_903880005.1 uncultured Verrucomicrobiota bacterium
CGAGGTCCGCACCATTAACCCCGCCCTCAGCGAGGCCATCGCCCACGACGTCGCCCACGGCGGCGAGTCGGAGGTGGAGCAAATCGACGTCGCCAATGGCAACACCGACGCCTCCGACGCCGCCCGGCTCATTGTCATCGCCTCCCTTTCCACCACCCCGGGGGCCATCCATGGCCTGCGCGAATACCAACTCGTTGATTGCCTCCAACGCCCGGGCCGCGACCTCGCATCCTTCAAGACCCACGTCCTCGACAAGCTCGCCACCCGCGCATGGTACCTCCACAACTCCGCCGACGGCCGCCTCTTCTTCAAGAACCAGCAAAACCTCGCGGCCAAGCTCCGGTCCACCGCCCTCTCCCTCCACGTCGAAACCGTGGACCGCATGCTCCGCACGCACCTCGAAGACTACTTCTCCGCGTCCCTCCGCGACTGCTACCAAGTCGTCCGGGTCCTTCCACCTCCCGACGAAATCCAGGTCGAGCAGGACAAGACCACCCTCATTATCGTCCGGCCCGGTGGCCAGTCCCAAGGCCTGCCCATCTCCGGCGACTGGCAGGCATGGTGGGCCCAGCAGCAGTATAAGAACCGCGTCCTCTTCCTTACCGGTTCCCGCGACACCTTCCAAAAAGTCCTCGATTCCGCCCGCCAAACGCGCGCCTTGGAAAGCATCGAACAGGAACTCCGCTCCGAGAACACCCCGCCGGACGATCCCCAATGGCGGGCCCTCGACGCCCTTCGCGACCGGGTCGGGCTCCAGTTCACCGCCGCGCTCAAGGAGGCCTTCGACCAAGTCGTCTATCCCTCCATCCACTCCGCCCTCCGCGCCACCGGCATTGACCTCGCCTTCGCGGGCAACCAAAGCGGCGAGGCCACCCTCCGCCACACCCTCGAAGGAGCCCAGAAGTTCACCACCAAGATCGAGGACGACTCCTTCCGTACCCGTGCCGAGGCCCGCCTCTTCGGCTCGCCCGAGACCAAGGTCGTCCTCTGGTCGGAATTCAAGCGCGCCGCCGCCGTCAACACCCAGTGGCCCCTCCACAAGCTTTCCGCCCTCGACGACCTCAAGGCCGAGTGCCTTCGCCGTGGCCATTGGCGCGAGGAAGGCAACCACGTCCGACGCGGCCCCTTTCCGCCGCCCATGCCCGACGTCTCCATCCGTGAGTTGTCCGTCATGGAGGATGGCGACGGCCGTGCCTACCTGAAGATCGAGCCCCTGCACGCGCCCGCCATCGCCTATGAGACCGGCGACTCCGATCCCACGCCGTCCTCCAGTCCCGTCCCCACGCCCGCCCGCTTTGAGGCCAAGGCCCTGCGGTATCGGTTCCTCGCCTTCGATCCCCAGGACCTCGGCCGCTCCAGCCCCGTCCGCGAATGGACCGCTAAGCTTCGCCTCAAGCACCAAATCCACGATCGGGGCGACCATCATGAGGTCGAGTTGCTCGCCCTCCCCAAGGCCAATGGAATCACCATCCGCTACACCACCGACGGTTCCTCTCCCACCGCCGCCGGATGTGCCGTGTACGATGGCCCGTTCCGCGTCCCGGCAGCCTCCCGCATCGTGTGCGCCATGGCCGTGGCCCCGGATTGCGAGATCAGCTCGGAAATCCTTCGCATCCCCATTCCCCAACGCGGCAAGGCCGAGCCCGTCATCAACCCGGCCGTCCCGGCACGCTGGAACCAAATCACCAAGCTCGACGATTCCAGCGCCGTCTGGGACTTCATCCATCGCCTGTCCCAATCCCAGGGAACCGTCGCCTTTGACATTGGCCTCGTCGCCGAGAGTGCCGACCGCCAGCAGCACGTCGATTACTCCGGCAGCAAGGACGACGGCTACACCCCGGAGTCTTTGAAGTCCCTCACGGACCGGATCCAGGAAATCGTGGCCGGCGGCTCCCTCCGCCTCACCGTCGGCTCCCTGCGCTTCCCCACTGGGCAAGCCCTCCTCGATTGGCTCAAGGCTGCCAAGCAGTCATTCGACCCCGCCAAGGTCTCGCAAACCAACCCCTAGCCATGCCGCGCACCCCATCCTCCAATGCTCGCAAGGTCGTCGGACTCGGCTTTCTCCCGGACGAGGCTCGCCACGGGTTCCTCATCGACATCCCCCACGGC
>CAIRNV010000045.1 GCA_903880005.1 uncultured Verrucomicrobiota bacterium
GATGAGTTTCGCGAGCACCTGGGCGGCGAGCTGACGATCACGTTGCTGCGCGGGATTGGGGAGGGGTTCGAGGTGCACGAGATGGACCTGGGCGAGGTCGAGGCGTCGGTGCTGGAGCTGCAAGAGGGGGGCGTGGCTTGACCGGGACGATTCAGTTGGATCGGTCGTGCTTGCTCGATCTGCTTGCGCAAGCATCTGCTTCGCAATCACGACCCTCCCAACTGAATCGTCCTGGCTTGAGGGAATCGCCGCGACCGGGGGGCGCGCCAGAGGTTCAACCTTGCGTTGACGGGAGGTTTGCTTGAACACAAGGGGGTTGGCCGTCTTCTGCCTGAGACCGCCGCGCGAACGCGTGGGCGATGGAGGCGAGACGTGATTGCGGGCGCGACGACACGATGAACATGACGTGGGGCATGCTGGCGGTGGCGGGGCAACAAAAGCTTTCGTTGGCCCAGATTTGGGACCTGGCGACGCTGGAGGCGAAGGTGATCATCCTCGTCCTGGCCGTGTTCTCGATCTTCGCGTGGTCCACCATGGCGGCGAAGGCGCTGCAAATGCGGCGCGCGAAGCGGTTGAACCAGCACTTCGAGGCGGAGTTCCGACAGCAACGATCCGTGCTCGACATCCATGAGCGTCGGTTGCAGGTCGTGGGTTGCCCCTTGTTCTCGGTGTACCGGGACGGCTGCGTGGAGCTGGAGGCCCGCCTGCGCAACCCGGATGGGTCGCGCAAGTCGCAGTTGTCGATGAAGTCGATGGAGCACACCAAGAGGGCGCTGGAGGGCGCGGTGGCGCGTGAGTCGTTGAAGCTGGAGTCGGGGTTGATCCTCCTGGCGATCGCGGTATCCGGGGGTCCCTTCCTGGGATTGCTGGGCACGGTGTGGGGCGTGATGGACACGTTCGGCGGCGTGGCGGTGAAGCAGAAGGCGGACCTGGCCGCGATGGCCCCGGGCGTGTCGGCCGCGTTGGTGACGACGGTGGCGGGCCTGTTGGTCGCGATCCCGTCGATGTTTGGCTACAACTGGCTGGTTCATACGCTGCGCGTCCTGACCGTCGAGCTGGACAACTTCGCCCAGTCCCTGGCGTCGCGGATGGAGACGGAACATTTGCGGGACGAATGAGCGTCGTGCGGGACAGCAAGGCTCCTGGTGCGGCCTCCGGCGCGGCGGCGTCGCTGGTGCGTTGCGTCAAGTGCGGCCGCGCGAACGACGCCGGCTTGGCGGACTGCGCCGACTGCGGCGCGCACCTGTGGGTGATCTGCCAGGAATGTGAGGCCAAGAACCGCCGCGCCGACACGGAGTGCACGCGCTGCGGTCGTCGGCTCCGCAAGGCCCTTCGGACCCATGCCCGCGAGTCGCGTTGGTCGGATGGCCGGCTGTGGGTGGGGTTGGCGGTGATCGCCGCGTTGCTGGCGGCGTTGGCGGGCCTTTGGGTGATCTTTGGCAGGAGCCAGGCGCCCGTGGCCGGGGCTTGGGCCGCAGGGGGGGCGCTGGCATGAGGCGTTTTTCCCAGCGCAACCAGTTGGTGACGTTGAACGAGATCAACATCACCCCGTTGCTCGACCTCGCGTTCGTCCTCCTGATCATCTTCGTCATCACCACGCCGCTGCTCGAGCAGAGCATCAACCTCAAGCTTCCCGTGGGCGGCAGCGCCCGGCCCTCGCTCGACCCCAAGAACGTCCTCTCCGCCGAGGTTGGCCCCGACGGCATCTACTACCTCCGAGGTCGGCGGATGGGGGGCATCGAGGTGCTCGAACGGGAGCTGAAGGGCGAGTACGCCCGCAATCCCGACTTGATCCTGCGCATCCGCGCCGATCGCGAGGGGAAGTTTCGCTACCCGGTGGAGATCATCGATGCCGCGCGGCGCAACGGGATCACGCGCTTCGACATCGCGACGGAGGCCCCGCGCCGATGATCACGATGGAGCAACGGTGCTTGATGGGTTCGGCGGCCGCCCATGCCGGGCTTGTCATCGCGTTGATGGTGGCCTCGTTGGTCGCCACGCGCCGCGCCTTTGACCCCGCCGCCATGCCCCCCATCGAGTTGATGAGCCTGGAGGGCGTGCGCATCACCGACGGATCCGGGGCGGGGGGCGGGACGCCCACGCCACCGCCGCCGGCCCCGCCTCGCAACGCCACGCGCCCGGTGGATCCGCCCGTTCGCCCCACGTCGCCGCCCGTCCAGGAGGCGCCCAAGGAGCCCGTGCGGCCGCCGGCCCCGCCCCGCGTCGAGCGTGCCGTCCAGGTGTCGTCGGACGTGAAGAAGGCGCAGGACGTGGACCCTTCGCTCAAGGGCAAGTCCAAGCCCGAAACATCGAAGGATTCGGACAAGCGTTCGCGCCGCATTGAGGTGGCCAAGGCCGCCAAGGGGCCGTCGGCGGAGGAATTGGCGGCGGAGAAGGCGGCGGCGGCGGCCGAGGCGCACCGCGTGGCGGCCCAGGCGGCCCAGGAACGATGGCGCAAGGCCGTGGGCGGCATCCACAGCAAGCTGAGCGAGCAATTGTCCGGCGAGACGACCATCACGGTGCCCGGGCCGGGGGGAGGCGGCGAGGTCTGGATCGGATACGCCACCTACCTGAAGAGCTTCTACGAGGTGAGGTGGCGGCGGCCCAGCTCGTTGCCCGCGCCGGTGGCCTACGTGGGGGTCTCGATCACGGTGGCCCGGGACGGGCGCCTGCTGCGGGCCGAGCTGCTGGAGAAATCCGGGATCCGCGAGCTGGACGACTCGGTGAACGAGGTCATCCAGCGGTATCGCCGGCTGGAGCCGTTGCCGCCGGGCGCGATGGATTCCGAGAGGACGTTTCGAATCAAGTTCAGACTGGAAGGAGGAAGCCAATGACCTGCATGGAGAAGGCCCTGAGGGGCTGGTTGGGCATCGCGATGACGTCGCTTGCGGCGTGCGTGGCGCTGGGGCAGACGACGTTCGACGCCATCGTGGATGGAGGGAAGGCGGCGGAGCTGGTCCCCATCTCGCTGTCCGGCTACACGGGCGAGGTGGAGGCGACGTTGCGATTCGACCTGGAGGTGGCGGGGTTCACGGTGGTGTCGCCCGATCGGGCCTCGCTGGTTTTGGTGGGCAAGAACGGGTCGCCGGTCGAGGGCACCTTGCAGGACAAGGGGCGCCGGACGTTGTTCGCGCGTGCCTATCCCGGGGGCAATGCACGCCTTCAAGCCCACGCCTTGGCGGACGACGTGGTGACGGCTGGCATCCCGGGACAGAAGGGCATCGCCCGCACGAAGATCGCGTTCAAGCTGGAGCCGGGTCGCCGCGGTGCCCGGGGCGACGTGATCTCCGAGATCTACCTCTCGGACTATGACGGGGCGAACCCGTTCCAGTTGACGCAGGACGGGACCATCAACCGCTCGCCCGCGTGGCAGCCGGGGCTGAAGACGTTGTACTACACCAGCTTCAAGCCCGGTCGCCCCTGCATCTTCTCCCATGACCTCGCTTCGGGGGCGCGGTCGCCGGTGTCCAACTACAACGGGATGAACGACGGCGCCGCCCTGTCGCCGGACGGCAGCCGTATCGCGCTGGTGCTGAGCCGGTCGGGCAGCCCGGACATCTGGGTGGGGTCAGTCAATGGCTCCGGGATGCGACAGGTGACGAAGACCCGCGAGGCGGAGTCCTCCCCGTGTTGGTCGCCGGACGGGCGGATGTTGTGCTTTGCATCGAGCGAGGGGGGCGGTTCCCGCTTGATGGTGGTGGATGCGAACGGCGGGACGCCGAAGGCCTTGGCGACGGGCGGCATCCGCGGTGCCACGGAGCCGGACTGGTCGCCGGACGGGCGGTGGATTGCCTTCACGCGAATGGGGCGCGGCGAGAACTTCGAGGTGTACCGCGTCCCGGCGGGGGGTGGCGAGGCCGTGGCGTTGGGTGCCGGCGAGGATCCGTCCTGGGCGCCCAACTCGCGCACGTTGGCCGTGGTGCGAAGGAAGGGGGGCGGTCGAAAGTTGTCCCTGCTTGACGCTTTCACCAAGCAAGCAAAGGATTTGAAAACGATCTCGGGGAGTTGCGGCCAGCCCAGTTGGGCCAGGTGACTTCCCTTCCTCGACGCGACACTCCCTATGAAGCAATTCCTCACGGTTGGATGGACCAGCATGCTCGCCGCCGCCCTCTTGCTGGGCGCGGGATGCAAGACGAAGCCCAAGAACTTGACCGCCTTCCCGGCAACGGACGCACGCGGTGGATCAGCGGAACTGGGGTCCGCCCGGCCCATCGGCGTGGGCCCGGGCGTGGGTAGCGGCACGGGCCTCGGGCCCGGGGCAGGCTTCGGGCCCGGCACCACGGCCGGACCGACCAACATCACCCCGCCGACCGAGCCCATGGACAACGTCCCGTTGCCCACGGATCCCTTCACCGGCCCCGAGGACCGCGAGACGCTCAAGTCCAACACCGTGTACTTCGACTTCGACAAGTCCACCGTGAAGAAGGGCGAGCAGGCCAAGATCGCGGCGGTCGCCGACTACCTGAAGGCCCATCAGGATGCCAAGCTCCAGGTCGAGGGCCACTGCGACGAGCGCGGCACCGAGGGCTACAACCTCGCGCTGGGCGAGCGTCGCGCCCTGGCCATCCGCGAGTCCCTCATTGGGTTGGGCGTCCCCGCCGCCAACATCACCACGGTCACCCTCGGCGAGTCGCGCCCGGCCGACGTGGGCCATGACGAGTCCGCGTGGTCCAAGAACCGTCGTGCCGAGTTCGTCCTGTTCGGCGGCACGGCCGGGGCCGTGCGCTAGGCGGCGTTGATGCGTGATCGTGAAGGGGCCCCGGGGACCGTTCCCCGGGGCCCTTTTGCTTGGCACCTGTTCCTCGTCATCGCATGCCCCTGACCGACCCCATTCGCAACAAGCTCTCCCAGGTGCCGCATCGGCCCGGCGTGTACCTGCACAAGGATCGGTTCGGCACCGTGATCTACGTGGGCAAGGCCCGCGACCTGCGCCGCCGTGTATCGCAGTACTTCCATCCCTCGCGTCGCATGGGCTGGGACCCGAAGTTCAACGCCCTCGTGGACGCCATCCACGACCTCGACTGGCACGTCGTGCGCAGCGAGGCCGAGGCCTTGCTGCTCGAGGGCAAGCTCATCAAGGAGTTCAAGCCCCGTTTCAACATCGACTTCCGCGACGACAAGCGGTTCCTCCTCCTCAAGGTCAACCTCAACGACCCCATCCCGCGATTCACGCTCACCCGGCTGCGCAAGGATGACGGCAGCGTTTACTTCGGTCCCTTTGCCCACAGCGGTTCCGTCCGGCGCGCGCTCACCCTGATGCGGCGCAAGTTCCGCCTGCGCGGCTGCCGGGCCCTCACCCCGGGCGAGGCCGACTACCGGCATTGCCTCTACGCCAACCTCCAGCACTGCACCGCGCCGTGCATCGGCAACGTCTCGCGGGAGGATTACCTCGCCCAGGTCCGGGCCGGCATCGAGTTCCTCCAAGGCCATACCGCCGAGCTCCGGGGCGACATCGAGGCCGAGATGCGCAAGGCCGCCGCCGCCCTCGAATTCGAGAAGGCCGCCCAGCTTCGCGACGCCCTCGCCGACCTCGACCGTGCCACCCAGAAGACGGAGAAGTTCGAGCGCATCCCCTACAAGCTCCCCGTCGCCGTCAACCCCGAGTCCGACCTGCGCGAGTTGGCCCGCGTGCTCGGCCTGCCGGCTCCCCCGGCGCGCATCGAGGGCTTCGATATCTCCAACATCAGCGGCACCTACATGGTCGCCAGCATGGTCAGCTTCTGGCATGGCCGGCCCGACCGCGCCGGGTACCGCCGCTTCAAGATGAAGACGGTGACCGAGCAGAACGACTTCGCCTGCATGGCCGAGACCGTTCGCCGTCGGTACACCCGCCTGCTGGGGGAGGTTCGCCAAGGCCGGCCTGCGGCCCCGGGCGTCCCGGGGGACGGATCGGCCGCCGCCGCCGCCGCGGAGGACGACGACGGCGGGGCGGCATCCGTCGAGGAGATCCAGCGGGCCATCGACGACATCTCAACCGCCCACGCCACGGGCGCCGCACCCCATGTTCTTCGTGACGCCGCCGCGCCCCGTCCCGGCGGGGATGGCTCCGGGATCGAGTCGCCTTGGGTGCCACGCCCGCCGGCCATGCCGCGGTTGCCGGACCTCATCCTGATTGACGGCGGACGCGGCCAGTTGAACGCGGCGTTGGGTGAGTTGGAAAAGCTCGGACTGGGCCAAGTCCCGATCCTGGGGCTCGC
Organism: uncultured Verrucomicrobiota bacterium; assembly: GCA_903880005.1. Lineage (GTDB taxonomy): Bacteria > Verrucomicrobiota > Verrucomicrobiia > Limisphaerales > UBA9464 > UBA6176. The sequence goes on from CAIRNV010000045.1 coordinate 6,198, forward strand.
GAAGGAGTTCGAGGAGATCTACCTGCCGGGCCAACCCGAACCGTTGCGCCTGGGGCTCGACAGCCCGGCCGTCAAGCTGCTCCAGCGCGTCCGCGACGAGGCCCATCGCTTCGCCAACACCTACAACGCCCAGCTCCGCCTTCGACGCATCAGCGAGTCCGTGCTGGATGAGTTCCCGGGCATTGGCGACGCGCGCAAGAAGGCCTTGCTGAGGAAGTTTGGGTCGGTGCAACGGCTCAAGTTGGCCAGCGCGGAGGACATTGCGGCGGTGCCGGGCTTTGGGGAGCGGATGGCGGCGGAATTGAAGGCTTTCTTGGAGGCCCGGCGCTAGGCGACTGGCGGGGGAGGTTGTGCCTGGGGTGGTGTGGTGACCCCAACATCTTGTGGCATTGTGAATAACTCACCCCCATGGGTGGTGGGTTTGCCCTTGCAGGTCGGCGGCGGCCCTCGCCTTAATGGAATCGCCATGTATCTCAAGAACCTCACGATGCTTGGGTTCAAGTCCTTCGCGGACCGCACCTCGGTCAACTTCCAGCCCGGCATGACGGCCATCGTGGGCCCGAATGGATGCGGGAAGTCGAACGTGTCCGACGCGATTCGCTGGGTGTTGGGCGAGCAATCGGCCAAGGCGTTGCGCGGCGGGGAGATGGCGGACGTGATCTTCAACGGGACGGACGGACGCAAGCCGCTGGGGTTGGCCGAGGTGAGCCTGACGTTGGGGGACGTGGACGCGGAGCAGATCCGGGCGTTGGGCGTGCCCGTGGAGTTCAACGAGGTCACGCTGACGCGGCGGGTGTTTCGCGACGGCGGGTCCGAGTACTTCCTGAACAAGACGTCGTGCCGCCTCAAGGACATCCAGGCCTTGTTTGCCGGCACGGGCATGGGCAAGGCGAGCTACTCGATCATGGCGCAGGGCAACATCACGCAGGTGTTGTCCAGCAAGCCGGACGATCGTCGCCTCGTGTTCGAGGAGGCGGCCGGGATCACCCGGTTCAAGGCCCAGAAGCGCGAGGCGCTGCGCAAGCTGGAGTCCACGGAGCAAAACCTCCTGCGCGTGCAGGACCTCATCAAGGAGGTGAAGCGGCAGATTGGCTCCTTGCAGCGCCAGGCCGGCAAGGCGCGTCGCTTCAAGACCCTTCAGGCCGACCTCCAGCTCCTGGAAACCCAGCTCGCGCGCCATCAGTTCGACCGCTTGCAGTCGGACATTCGCGAGCGGGAGGAGTCGGCGGCCAAGCTCAAGCTCGAAGCCGAGCTCTGCCAGGAGGGCGTCCTGCGGTCCGAGGACGAGATCCTGCAGCTTCGCCAGCAGTGGGGCTTGATCGAGGAGGAAATCTCGGCGCTCCAGAAGCAAGGGTTGGAACTCAAGGGCGAGGCCGACCGTCACGAGGGACGGATCGGGTTCAACCAGGAGCGTCTGTCCGAGTTGTCGCAGCAGAAGCAGAGGGCCGAGACGGACATCTTCCAGGCGCGTGAGCGCCTCGCGCTGGCCCAATCCGAGCTGGAGTTGGTCCGGGAGCGCCTGGCTGCGGCCGAGGCCCACGTCGCCGAGTTGCGCTGTGCGGCGGATCAACGCCGCGAGGCCCTGTCCGCCGTCGAGCGCCAGGTCTCCGAGCGGCAGGAACAGCTCCGTGCCGCGCAATCCCAGTCGTTTGCCGCGGCACAAGGCCTGGCGCGCGGCCGCAACGAGTTGAACGCCCTCGACCTGCAAAAGCAGGGCAACCTCGTGCGCATCGAGAAGCTCCAGTCGGAGCGGGTCCAGTTGGAGGAGGAACGCACGCGGCTGGAGGCGCGGTTGGCGGAGTTCACGGCCGACTTCGAGGCGCGGCAACTCAGCGTGGCGACGTGCCGCGGCACGCTCGAGGAGCGCCATGCGCGGCTCCGGGCGTTGCAGGGCGAGATCAACGCGGCGGGCCAGGAACTCGATTTGCTGTTGCGCCAGCAGGCCGAGAAGCGGTCCCGCCTCAACGTGCTCGAGCAACTCGCCACCCAGCACGAGGGCTTTGGCGAGGGCGCCCTGGCCGTGCTCCGGCAGAGGTCCGACGTGCTGGGGTCCATCGCCGACCGCCTCAGGGTGCCGCCCGAGCACGTGGTGGCCGTCGAGGCGGTACTGGGGCATCAGTTGCAGGTGATCCTCACGGAGCAGCCGGACGTGGCGACCCGCATCCTCGGCGACCTCCGGGCGAACAAGAAGGGCCGGGCCAGCATCGCCGCCCTGGGATTGGTTGGGTCCGACGACGGCGATTCCGGGGCGGGCGAGCCCCCGGTGGAGGGAGCCATCGCGGTGTTGTCCGTGATCGAGTCGGACGCGGCGATCGCCCCGTTGCTGCGGCGTTGGCTGGGCCGGACGTGGATCGTGCGGGACTTTTCGGCCGCGACGGCGGCGCACGGGGCGTCGGGTGGACGGTTTGACTTCGTGACGTTGGACGGGGACTTGCTGACGCGGCACGGGGTGTTCACGGGGGGTGCGGCGGGGGCCTCCGGGAAGGCGGCATCGAGCATCCTTGGGCGCAAGAACCAGATCGCGGAGCTGCAAGGCGAGCTGGCGGCGTTGCAGGCGAGGTCGGAGGAGGCCGGCCGTCGCAAGGGCGCGTTGCAAAGCGAGCAGACGACGTTGCAGGCGGGCCTGGAGCAGGCGCGCACCGAGCTGCGGCAGCACGAGGTGGCGGTGGCGACGCGCCAGGGCGAGTTCAACGCGCTCCAGACGTCCCGCCGTTCCCTCGGCGTGAAGTTCGACGCCACGGTGCGCGACCTGGAGCACCTCGTCGCGCACGAGGGCGAGGGCCATGAGAAGCGCGAGCGATTGGTGGAGGCGATCCGCGTCGCGGAGGAGGGCGAGCGCGCCGCCGCCGTCCGTCTGTCCGAGGCGTCCGCCGGGCTGGAGGAGCTTCGGCAGTCCCGGGACGTGGCGACGGCGTCGTTGGGCGATGCCAAGGTGGCGCTGGCGACCGAGGAGCAGTTGATGGCCTCGCACGCGAGGCAGCGCGGCCCGTTGGAGCAGCGGCTTCGCGAGCTGGGCCAGACGATCACGCGCTTGGAGGGCGAGCTTGGGGGCTTCGACGGCCGCCGGGCGCAATTCGAGTCCGAGGTCGAGGAGGCGCGCAGGGAGGTCGAGCGTCTGAGCCACGAGCGGGCGGTGGTGTCCGAGCGTTCCGTCGCGAAGCTGGAGGAGAAGGCGGCGATGGACGCCGACATCGGCAAGCGCGAGGAGCGCCTGAGGGAGCATCGCGGCCGCTTGACCGAGCTCCAGTCCCGGCGAGGCCAGCTCGACGTGGAGTTGGCCCAGAAGACGATGGCGTCGCAGGCCCTCGTGGAGCGCATCCAGTCGAAGTACCAGGTCAACGTGGCCGACGTCCGGGGCGAGGGCCTGCGCATCACCCTGGCGGACGAGGGGGGCGTCGCGAAGGTGGAGACGGTGTCGCCCGAGGAGCTGGCGGCCGCCGGGCTGGCCACGGACTGGGAGTTGGTGGCGCAGCAGGTTCAGGCGCTCGGCAAGCGCCTGGACGAGATGGGCCCCGTCAACCTCGTGGCCATCGAGGAATACGAGGAGACGGAGCAGCGCCATGTCTTCCTGACGACCCAGTACGAGGACCTGGTGAAGGCCAAGGCGGAGTTGTCGGACGTCATCGGGCGCATCAACGACGAGACCAAGACGCTGTTCACGGACACGTTCGAGAAGATCCGCGCGAACTTCCAAACGATGTTCGTGGAGATGTTCGGGGGCGGGAAGGCGGACCTCCGCCTCGTGGAGGGCGAGGACGTGCTCGAGGCGGGGATTGAGATCGTGGCCCGCCCGCCCGGGAAGCAGTTGCAAAGCATCTCGTTGCTTTCGGGCGGCGAGCAGACCATGACGGCCGTGGCGTTGCTGTTCTCGATCTACCAGGTGAAGCCGTCCCCGTTCTGCGTCCTCGACGAGCTGGATGCACCGCTGGACGAGTCCAACATCCTGCGCTTCGTGCGCGTCCTCCAACGCTTCCTGACGCAGAGCCAGTTCGTCGTGATCACCCACAACAAGCGCACCATCGCCATGGCGGACGTCTTGTACGGCGTGACCATGCAGGAACGCGGCGTCAGCCGCGTGGTCTCCGTCCGCTTCAACAAGGACAACCACCCGGAACTCGGCCAACGCGTGCCTAGCATCGACGAAAGCGTCGCCCGGCGCCCGGCCGAGCCCGAGGTGGTGATGGCCAAGTAGGCGGGGCGAGAACGGGCTTTGACGCCGGACGGGCCCCGTGGGCAGCTTGATCCCATGAAGCACGAGGGCGGGTGGCGCCGGGCGATGCGCGGCATGGCGGGTGCGGTTTCCCTCCTGGCGGGCCTCCATGCGTGGGGCGCCGGCCCTTCTGTCCACGAACATCACGGGATGGCCGACGCGTCGGCCGTGGCTTCCCTGGGCGAGCCGTGGTTCGCCGTGGCAAGCGACGAGTCGAACGTCCTTCGCATCTACCGTTCGGATCGCGACGGGGAGGCCGCGGGCCTGCTTGACCTCTCACCGCATGCCGGCGTCGTCGGCAAGTCCGGCGAGATCGACATCGAGGGCGCGGCCCGCGTGGGAGACCGTGTTTATTGGGTCGGCTCGCATGGTCGCAACAAGGAGGGCAAGGCGCGTCCGAACCGCGAGCGATTGCTGGCGACCCGGGTGGTGGGGGAAGGGGAGGGCGTTCGATTGGAGCCGGTGGGCGTGCCGTGTCGGCGGTTGTTGACCGACATCTTGGCGGACCCGCGGTACGCCGGGCTCGGGTTGGCGCAGGCGGCCGGCAAGGCGCCGGAGAAGGGCGGCATCAACATCGAGGGCTTGGCGGCGGGGCCGGAGGGCACGTTGCGGGTGGGGTTTCGCTCGCCGCTCGTGGACGGCAAGGCGTTGGTGGCCACGCTTCTCAACCCAGTGGAGGCCATCGAAGGGCAGGCGATTCGCCTCGGCGATCCCACGCTGCTCGACCTCGGCGGCCGCGGCATTCGCGACATGACGTGGACGGGGGAGGAATGGTTTGTGATCGGCGGGGGCGTGCAGGGGGCGGGCAAGCCTCGGCTGTTCCGTTGGAAGGCCGGCGACGCCACGCCCGAGGCCGTGAAGGACACGGGCTTCAAGCATTTCCATCCTGAGGCGTTGGCTTGGCGCGAGCCCCGTCCGACGGGCCGTGGGGAACTCTTGGTGTTAAGCGATGACGGCGGGCAGAAAGGCGCGGTCGCGGCGGCACGCTTCCGCAGCTTCGTGGTCCGCCTTCCATGAGCCGGATCGATTCCATCCCTTCCCTCCCAACGGAATCGTGCCGGCGTGGGTGGAGGCGGTGCGTGAACGGCGGTGACGCCCCGGGCTGGGGCGTCGTAAGGTGATGGGCATGCTGAAGCACGCCTTGATTCATCCGGAGATCAACGAAGTCCTCGCTCGTGCCGGGCATCATTCGCGGATCTTGATTGCCGACGGGAACTACCCGGCATCGACGAAGAAGGGTCCCAACGCCCGGGTCATCAGCCTGAACCTGGCGCCCGGGTTGGTGACGGTGTCCCAGGTGCTGGAGGTGCTCCTGACGGCCGTCGTGGTGGACGAGGTCAACACCATGGGCATCCCCGAGGACGACGCCTACGCGCGCTTGGGCGAGCCGCCCGTCTGGGAGGAATTCCGGGGCGTGCTGCGTCGGGCGGGTGGCCTGCGCATGCCCACGCCGATCTCGAAGTGGGACTTCTACAAGGCGGTGGAGTCGCAGGACCACGTGCTGACGATCCAGACGGGCGACCAAGCGCTGTGGGCCAACCTGTTGCTCACGATGGGTTGCCGGACGGCTTGAGCTACCGGTTGGGCTTCGTGACCTGGGAGCGCGGCCGTCCCCGGCCGCTTGGGCATGAAGCAGCGCCCGGGGACGGGCGCGGTCCCAGGGGTGGGCCGCCGGTCCCGATTGTAGGCCGGGTGCCCTCGCCCGACGGCAGCGTGGCAGGGCGGTCTCGGCTCGGGCTGGGTCACGTCCATCGGCAAGGTGCCGCTGCGCCGAGTGAAAGTGGAAGCGGCTTCCAGCCGCTTGCCCAGCATGCCTCAGCGGCAAGATGCCGCTGCCACGTTGCCGCCGCGTGAGGGCACGCGGACTACCGGTTGGGCTTCGTGACCTGGGAGCGCGGCCGTCCCCGGCCGCTTGGGGATGCAGCAGCGCCCGGGGACGGGCGCGGTCCCAGGGTTGGACCGCCGTCCCGTTTGTAGGCCGGGTGCCCTCACCCGGCGGCAGCGTGGCAGGGCGATCTCGGTCCTGACGGGGTCACGTCCAGCGGCAAGATGCCGCTGCCACGTTGCCGCCGCGTGATCCCATCCCCCCGTGCCGCAGTCCGGCGCACGCGGTGCTCCGGAACGGGAATGCGCGGTTGTAACGGCGGCGGCATGCCCGGTAGCCTTCGGACTTCTTCTTGTGAATTCCCCTTTGTTGCGTTGCATGAGGCCGCGGGCGTTGGCGTGGGCTGCGTTGGCGGGGTGTTTGGCGATGGGTGGTTGGGCGCTGAGGGCGCAGGGCGTCGCGTTGTCCGGGCCCACCGCGAAGGGCGTGGACGAGGGCGAGGTGTTGCTCGGCGAGTTGAACTGCGTCGCGTGCCACGCCGCGGACACCACGTCGGCCTCCCGACTGGCGTCCCGGGGCGCACCGCGCCTGGGTGCCGAGGGGTTGAGGCTGGAGCCGCAGTGGCTTCGGGATTGGTTGCTGGACCCCGCCAGGTCCAAGCCCGGCGCGGCGATGCCGCATGTGCTTCATGGACTGGCGGAAGGGGAACGAGCGAAGGCCGCCGATGAGTTGACGCATTACCTCGTCTCGATCCAACCCCAGGGCGCCGCCGTGTTCCTGACGGCGGACCGCGCCCGCGTGGAGTCGGGGCGCGCCCTCTACCACTCGTTGGGATGCGTCGCGTGCCATGCCCCGACGGAACGTCCGCCGGACATGCCCCAGGACGTGTTCGACCGGGCCAAGCGCGAGGCCGTGCCGCTGGGCGACCTCGCCCGCAAGTACCCGGGGGGCGAGCTCGCCTCTTTCCTCAAGGATCCCGTGAAGCATCGCCCCGGCGGCCGCATGCCCGGGATGGGCCTGACCGACGGCGAGGCGCGGGCCGTCGCCACCTTCCTGCTTCGCGACCAAGTCCCCGACCTGAACGACCCCAAGTCGTCCCTCGCGACCGTCTCGGGCGCCAAGTGGGAGTACTTCGAGGGCAACATGTCGTCGGTGAAGCAATTCGACGACGGTCGCAAGCCGGTGGCCACGGGCGAGTCGGACGAGTTGACGACGTCGATGCGCAAGCGCGAGGACCATTTTGCCGTGCGTTTCACCGGGGCGATCGAGGTGCCGGCCGAGGGCGAGTACACGTTCTGGGTGACCTCCGACGACGGCGCGTCGCTGGAGATCGACGGGGCCAAGATCCTGGACAACGACGGCGCGCATCCGCCCCGCGAGGTCCGCGGACGGGTGAAGCTCAGCAAGGCGCCCCACTCGTTCGAGCTGCGCTTCTTCCAGGGCGGCGGCGGGCACGAGTTCGCCGTGCGCTGGTCCGGGCCGGGCTTTGATCGTCAGCCCATCCCCGGGAGCGTGCTGCGGCATTACGGCCAGCCCATGTTGCCCGTGGGCCATGGCGAGTTCGCCGTGGACGCGGCCAAGGCCAGGGCCGGGCGGGCGCGGTTCGAGGCGCTCAACTGCGTGGCATGCCATGCCGTGGCGGATGCGTCGGGAGCCATGGCGGCCCGGACGGCGCGCCCGTTGCCCGAGCTGGCGCGGCGGGCCGACCAAGGCTGCCTCGCCGAGCGTCCCCCCGCCGGTGCACCGGCGTTCAACCTGTCCTCGGCGCAACGCGCGGCGCTTCGCAGGACCGTGCGCAACGTGGCGGGCCTGGCGAAGGCCCCCGATGCCGCGTCGCGGGTCGCGTTGACCACGTCGCGGCTGGGTTGCCTGGCGTGCCATGCACGCGATGGCGTGGGCGGGCCCTTGGCGACCGGACGCGACGGATGGTTCCAGGTCGTGGGCGAGGCGGACCTTGGGGAGGAGGGCAAGCTGCCGCCTCATCTCGAAAAGGTGGGGGGCAAGCTTCGGCGCGAATGGATGACCCGGCTCCTCGCGGAGGGGACGAAGGTGCGCCCCTACATGGCGACGCGCATGCCGCAGTTTGGTGGCGGCAACGTGGGGCACCTGCCCGAGGCCTTCGAGACGGCGGACGTCTCGCCCTCCGCGCGCCCCGACCCCGGTCCCTCGGAACGCGACGCGAAGTTCGGGCGCAAGCTCGTCGGGCGTGACGGCGTGAGCTGCATCGCTTGCCACACCTTTGCCCAACACGCGTCCCTGGGCATCCCCGCGCTCGGGCTCGACCGCATGCACGAGCGGCTTCGGTGGGATTGGTTCCGCCGCTACATGCCGGACCCGGCGGCGCTGCGCCCGGGCACGCGGATGCCGAGCTTCTGGCCGGAGGGCAAGGCGGCGAACACCGAGATCCTCGGCGGCGACGTCGAGGCCCAGATTCGCTCCATTTGGGCTTGGTTGGCCGGCGGCGCGAAGGCGGACGTGCCCGCCGGGCTCCAACGGTCGCGACAGGAGATCGTCGTGGGCGACGAGGCGGTGATCTATCGACACTTCATCGAGGGATCCGGGTCGCGGGCGATTGCCGTGGGTTACCCCGGGCATGCCAACCTGGCCTTCGACGCCAACCAGCTTCGGCTCGCCTTGATCTGGCAGGGCGGCTTCATCGACATGGCCCGGCACAGCACCGACCGCGGCGTGGGCTACGAGCCGCCGCTGGGCGACAACGTGGTGCGCCTGCCGGAGGGCCCCGCCTTCACGCGGTTGCCGGAGCCCGGCGCCGCATGGCCGCGGCCATCCGCGCGCGACGAGGCCCATCGGTTCCTGGGCTACACGCTCGACGCCGTCCGCCGCCCGTCCTTCCGCTACCGCGTGGGGCCCGGCGTGGAGGTCCTGGACACGCCCGTGCCAAGGACGGTGGACGTGGACGTGGTCCTGACGCGCACCTTGGACGTCACCGGGACGGCCGGGGGCGGATGGTGGTTTCGCGCGGCGGTGGGCGACATCCAGGCGGGGCCGGATGGCGTGTATGTCGTCGATGGCAAGGCGCGCATGAAGTTCACGGGCGCCGACGGCGCGCCGGTGGTCCAGGGACGCGAGCTCCGCGTCCCGGTGAAGGTGCCGGGCCGTCTGGTCCAGGAAATCACGTGGTGAGGCAGGCGAGGCGAACGGCATCCAGGAAACGAAAGGCAACGAGATGAAGACGATGACGAGCATGATCAGGGCGATGCGTGGCGGGGCATGCGGCATGGCGTTTTGGGCGGGGGCCTGGGCGGCCGTCGCCGCGACCCAGGCCGAGCGCGAGAACGAGTATTGGCGCCTCCTCACGGTGCCCATCCCGGACGGCGTCGTCCTGGAGGCCGGCGCGTTGCAGGTCTTCGGGAAGGACCGCCTCGCCGTCTCCACCCGATTGGGGGACATCTGGTTCGTGGACGGCGCCTACGGCGACCCACCCACGCCATCAACCGTCAAGTTCACCCGCTACGCCCAGGGCTTGCACGAGGTGCTGGGCTTGACGACCCGCGGCGACGGATGGTTCTACGCGACCCAGCGCGGCGAGATCACCCGCATGCGCGACACCAATGGCGACGACCGGGCCGACGTCTTCGAGACGCATGCCGACGGCTGGGGCATCACCGGCGACTACCACGAGTACGCCTTCGGGTCGAAGTTCGACCGCGACGGCAACATCTGGCTCGTGCTGTGCCTCACCGGGTCGTTCACCAGCGAGACCGAGTTTCGCGGGTGGTGCCTCCGGGCAACCCCCGAAGGCAAGGTGATCCCCACCACCAGCGGCATCCGGTCGCCGGGCGGCATCGCGACCAATCACCTGGGCGACATGTTCTACACGGACAACCAGGGGCCTTGGAACGGGACGTGTTGGCTCAAGCACCTCAAGCCCGGTGGCTTCGTGGGCAATCCCACCGGCAACAAGTGGTACTCGCTCGCCTCCAACCTCGGCCCGCGCCCGGCGGATCCCAAGTCCAACAGCCGCGTCGCCACCGAGTGGAAGAAAATGAAGGAGTTCGTCCCGCCCGCCGTGGGCTTCCCCTACGGAAAGATGGGCCAGAGCGCCAGCGGCATCGCCAATGACGGCTCGTCCGGCAAGTTCGGCCCGTTCCAAAACCAGTTGTTCGTCGGCGACCAGACCTGGAGCACCGTCATGCGCGTGTGCCTGGAACAGGTGGACGGCGTGTACCAAGGCGCCTGCCTCCCCTTCCGCGAGGGGCTCGCCTCGGGATCGCTGAGCCTCGAGCAGGCGCCCGACGGCTCGATGTTCGTGGGCGGCACGGACCGCGGTTGGGGCGCGCGCGGCGGCAAGCCGTTCGCCCTCCAACGCCTCGTCTGGACCGGCAAGACGCCCTTCGAGATCCTCGAAATCCACTCCCAGCACAAAGGCTTCGTCCTCACCTTCACCGAGCCCGTCGATCCCGCCTCGGCCGTCCCCGCCTCGGTCACGGCCGAGGACTTCACCTACCTCTACCGCGCCGACTACGGGTCACCCGAGGTGGACAAGGGCAAGCCCGCCATCCACGCCACGCGGCTTTCCACCGACGGCAAGACGCTCCACCTCGACATGGACCTCGTGGAAGGCCACATCCACGAGCTCAAGTTCCCCGGATTGCGCAGCAAGGCGGGCCAACCGCTCCTCCATGCGTCCGCCTGGTTCACCCTGAACGTCATCCCGTCCAAGCCGTAACGATGCCGTTGTGAGGGAAGGGATGGCGAAGCAGATCACGCCATCACGACCGACCCAACGGCATCGTCACGACCCAGCAACACCCGCCCCCGCCGCCCGACCACGTCGGATGCGTGCGGCATGCGAGGACCCTTGCGATCCCCCCGCCCGGCGGGGGAGCCTTGGCCCATGACGTTGAGCCCATCGGATCTCGCTCGCTACATCGACCACACCTTGCTGCGGC
>CAIRNV010000046.1 GCA_903880005.1 uncultured Verrucomicrobiota bacterium
ACGCCCGTCTTGAACCCGCGGCGAACATCCAAGGCGGACATGCCTTGCTCTCCCCTGACGGGACCCAACTGCACTTCATGCAAGACGTCTCCGGCGAGGTTCACGTCGCCGCCCCGCCCGGCGTCCGACCCGTGCCATTGGGCATCCAACCCCTCAATGATCCCTCCTTTGTGGGACCGGTCTATTGGAACCCCCGCACGCGCAGGATCGGAAGGATGGGCGGCTACGGAAACTTCAATACCCATCGAAGGCGTTCCGAACTCGACCTTCAGGCAAGGCGTTGGATCGCCATCGAGGAACCCCCCAGTGGACCATGGCCGAGGTATGAACACCTGCTTTTCCCCCGCTCGGGCCGGGAGCAATGGTTCCTCTTTGGCGGCCGTGGCAATCCCTCGGGACGCCAAGGCGAACGCATCCCCGGCCTCCGCAACTTCAACGGTGGATACTATCCCCTGAACGACCTTTGGAACCTCGACCTCAAGACCGGCGCCTGGACCTCGTTGTTGCCCGTCCAACGATGGAACCCGATTGGCTTTGCCCGGGCCATCTACCACCCGGCCACCGAATCCGTCGCCTTCCTCACCGGTAGCACCCCCACGCACGACACCGAGGCTGCCTTCCATCTCTGGCAAGGGGATCCGGGCCGAAATCCCATCCCATTGCCCAACCGCGGCGAACGCATCGCCATGCACAAGCTCTGGACCCTCCTCGTCGAACCCGAAACCCAAGACCTCTGGGTCTTCGCCGACGAAGGCGTCTTCGCCGTGGCCCTGGAGAAGGGGTGAAGCGAGGGGCGGGGAATGGGGGGCGCGCCCCATGCCCCTGGGACCGCGCCCGTCCTCGGGCGCACGCTCCATGCCCCTGGGACCGCGCCCCGCGGCGGCCGAGGACGGCCGCGCTCCCAGATCGCCCCATGCCCCCTGGGACCGCGCCCGTCCCCGGGCGCTCGCTTCATGCCCTCCCCACGCCCCGCAGCGGCCGAGGACGGCCGCGCTCCCAGGGCGCTCCCAGGGTGCTCATAGACCTACCCCCGCCACCGAGCACTGCTCCACGGCCACGACCGGGGGTCGCCATCGGCCACCAACCCAGCCTTCACGGGATTACGTTCGATGTATCGGATGACCGCCCCCAGATGACAGGCATCCCGGATGAACCGATCCCAATAATCCTCCCGCCAAAACCTGCCCCTCCGACCCAGCAAACGGTTCGCGCGGTGCGAGACCCATCCCTTCCAACTTCCTACGATCACACCAAGGGACACGTCCAGCGGTTGAATCAACACATGGACGTGATTGGGCATCACGCACCATGCCAAGAGCCGATAGCGTTCCCCGTCGAAGCGAAGCAACGCGTCTTCCATCCATCGCGCCACGTCAGGCCTGCCAAGCCAGCACGCACCATGGCATCGGTCCATGCCTTCCTCTGCCATCCGACGCCGTTGGCATTCGCCGTCCGTTTCCGCCATGCAACGGAGCAGATGGGCCGGTAGCGAATCGCCCAGTCGGAACGTCAGGCTCTGGATCAGGCGCGGGTCATCGAGGTGCGGCAAGTATCCGCGCGACTTCCATTCGGGGATCCTTGGCAACCCCGACTCGTGTGGGTCCGAGAAGGGAATCGGGAAAAATCGCGAGCGTCGTTCAAGAACCCTTTGCAGGTGCGTCTTCGTGGGCTTGGGCATGACGACGAACCTTGGATGCAAACGTCGGATGGCAATGCTCCCTTGCTTGGAGCAAGCACATGGCGTGGGACTTCCCCTGGGACCGCGCCCGTCCTCGGGCGCACCCTCCATGCCCTCCCCACGCGCCGCGGCGGCCGGGGACGGCCGCGCTCCCAGAACCCCCCGGCTTCACCCGAACCATTCCGCGGCCGGACGGGCGAGGAATTCCTCGATGGGGATGCCATCGGAGCCCAGCAACCAGACGTCGCAATGCGGGTGGCGTCTTCGGAAGGCGGCCATGCCGCTGTTGGCACGCGGTCGGCCGCTCTTGACCTCGATGGCCCAGTCGCGCTCGCCATGGCTGACGACAAAGTCCACCTCATGGGTGCCGTCGCGCCAATACGTCACGAGCCAGTCCGGGCCGGGAAGGCCATTGAGGAGGTGCGCGCCGACGGCGTTCTCGACGATGCGACCCCATCCCGCCGGGTCGCCCATGGCCTGCTGCATGGAACGTACGCCTGCCGCATGGACCAACGCGTTGTTCCACAAGATGAGCTTGGGGCTGCTGCCCCGAAGCCGTTGCCTGCCCCGGGAATGTTGCTCCAGGCCGCTCGCGAGGAATGCCGTTTCCAGCAAGCGCAGGTAGCCAGCCAGCGTCGTCGTGTTCCCGGCGTCGGCCAATTGCCCCAGCATCTTGTTGTAGGAAAGGATTTGCGCCGGATGCTGCGTCGCGAGCCCGAACAAGTGCCGAAGCAAGGCGGGCTTGTGGATCGACTGCAACTGGAGGACGTCGCGCGCAAGGACGGTCTCGACGAGGGAATCCATCACGTATCGCTTCCATGCGGGCTCGTCATGGACCCATGCGGCCGCGCCGGGATAGCCACCGAAGAAGAGCCAAGAGTCCAACGACCATCCGAAGGCATCGCGACACTCCGGCCATGACCAGTGCATGCAACGATGCAGGAAAAAGCGTCCCGCAAGGCTTTCGGTAAGGCCCTTCTGGACGAGAAGCGCGGACGAGCCAAGGAGAAGGGGGCGCACGGCCCCGCCGGAGGCCGTCTCCGCGTCCCAGAGACGCTTCACCATCTCGCTCCAGCCAGGGACCTTCTGGATTTCGTCGAGGACGAGCAGGACGGGCTCCCGGGCGGGGCCGGACTTGAGGCGGGCAAGGCGCCACTGGCTTTCGATCCATTCGGGAGGATGGGGAACGGGGGCGTCGGCGACGGCCATGACGGCCTGCCAGCCGAGGGTTTGGACGAGTTGATGGGCTGCGGTGGTTTTGCCGACCTGCCTCGGGCCGACGACGGCATGGATGACGGGGGGATGCCGGGAGAAAGCGGAGGCGAGTTGCGAGACGAGGGCGCGTTGGAAGGGCATGGGAAAGGCAGGGCAACGGTTGATTCTCGGGGCAAGCTCGTCGATTGAGTAATTATGCTCAGTGATTGAGTAAAGTGGCTTTGCGGGTCGTGCCAACAGATTTCTCGGGCGGGTCATCCCCCCTATCTCAAGATCGTAGCACGACAGGAACAGGGTGAATCCCTGGGACCGCGCCCGTCCCCGGGCGCTCCCTTCACCCCCTGGGACCGCGCCCGTCCCCGGGCGCACGCTCCATCCCTCCCCATGCGCCGCAGCGGCCGAGGACGGCCGCGCTCCCAGACCGCCCCGTGCCCTGGGACCGCGCCCGTCCCCGGGCGCACCCTGCATGCCCCTCCCACACGCCGCGGCGGCCGAGGACGGCCGCGCTCCCAGACCGCCCCGTGCCCCCTGGGACCGCGCCCGTCCCCGGGCGCACCCTGCATGCCCCTCCCACACGCCGCGGCGGCCGAGGACGGCCGCGCTCCCAGGTCGCCCCGTGCCCCCTGGGGCCGCGCCCGTCCCCGGGCGCACCCTGCATGCCCCTCCCACGCGCCGCAGCGGCCGCGGACGGCCGCGCGCCCAGGCACCGCCTCAATTCCCCCCGCCCACCTTCCCCCGATAAAACCTAGCCCCCTCCTCCTTCCCAATCCTCCAACGCAACACACCGGACTTCGACACGCCCCTGCCCACCTCCGTCCACCCCTGAAGGTCCCGCGACGCTTCCACGCTCATCCCTCCAGGCTGTCCTACCACCCGCACTTGCAGGGTGCCGTCACCCGACTCCACAGCCTCCACCCACGGCATCGACTTCACCCCAGGCTCCGGCGTCCAGCTCACCTCGTCCACCCACGCCGCGTCCGCTCCGGCGTCCTTGCTCCCGTCCTTGATGTATCGCCACGTCACCGTGTGCAGGCCCTCGGGCACGTCCAAGCCCACGGCCGTCCAGTTCCGGATCCCCGTCAATCGCCCCTTCCGCTGCCCATCCAGCAACAGCTCCGCGTAATCCCAGCCATCCTCGCACGACGTCTTCCACCAGAACGTCAGCCGACCCGGTCCCTCCAAGGGCAGCCGCAGATCGCTCGACTGGTTGCCCCCGATCCGTCCCGACTGCGCCGCGTCCTCGCCGTCGTGATTCTCTGCCACCTGCCGACGCCATCCCAGGGCCGTGGGCCATGGCCAAGCCAAGGTGGTGCCCGTGTCCAATGCCTCGCCAAGGCTCCATTCCGACGCCTTCACACGGACCGTCACGCTGTTCGTCGTCACGCCTGCGATATTCGTCGCCACCAAAGAATACCGCCCCCCTTCCACCCCGCGCATCCGCAGCACGGCCAACGACGCATGGGTCTCCCCCGGCAACACCTCGCCCTCGTGAAACCATTGCAAGGCCGCCCCGGGAATCGCCTGCACCGACGCCGACAACACCATGTCCCCGCCCTCCAACACCTCCGTCGAGTCCGGCAAACCCAGAACC
>CAIRNV010000047.1 GCA_903880005.1 uncultured Verrucomicrobiota bacterium
CGGCCCCCCCTGACGAGCGAGCAGGTTGAACGCCACCTGCGAGTTGTAGAACTCGTCCTCGCAGTAGCCCGCGTAGATGCGAGGTGGCTGCCCGCTGATGATTTGGCGCACCAAGATCCGTGGCTCCTTGAAGAAGCGCTGTTCACGCGGTGCGCCCAGCCATGGCCCGTAACGGATGTACTCGTTCCCGCCCCATTCGACTCGAAAACGGGAAACGTCGGCCCCTTCGAGAAGCGGCTTCCATTCCTTGCCCGATGCCACCTTCGAGTGAAACACCCGGTTCTTGATGTCGGAGGCGGAATGCCCTCTCGCCTTGTCGTATGGAGTGAGACCCAGGCAAAACTCACACCATGTCTCCAGCGGGCTTCCCGCATCGGTGATCTTGCGAAGCAGAGCCATTTCCCGCGGATCGCAGTGAAGCCTGAAGATACCCTCATCACCCGTCCACGAACGCTGGTCGATCTCGGCCATCGAAACCCATCCAGCCTCGCCGATCCGGCCCAGCGGAAGGCGCGCCGGGTACACGATGGCCTTGAGGGGCGTGGCGGGCGGGCGCTTCCGGTAAATGGAGATGGCCGACTCCGCCGTCACGCCCTCGAACACGTCGTCGGGCAACCGGATGATGGACTCGACCTGGTGGTTCAGCAGCAAGGCGCGCAACCGCGAATAGGAACTCTGCGTCAGGAACGAGCTGGGCGTGATGACTCCGTAGTGGCCGCCATCTCGCACGAGGTCCAGCGAGCGGTGCATGAACGCCGCATAGATGTTCATGCGGTTCGACGTCGTGTGGAAATGCTCGAACACATACCGCGTCGTGGCAGGGTCCATCCCCTTCAAGTCCACCCATGGCGGGTTCCCCACCACCGCGTCGAACCCGCCGGCCCGCACGATCGAGGCGAAGCCAATGTCCCAGTCGAAGGCATTCACCCGGATGATCTCGGCGGGCTCCATCGAGAAGTCCGAGGCGATGATGGAGTTGCCGCAGCGGATGTTCTTGTCGAGGGACGGGAGCAACGGCGTGCGGCTGAAGAATTCCTTGGAGTCACCGCGCACGGAGTCGCGGTTCTCGCCCTCGAGCATCTTGAGGTAAAGCGAGAGCTGGGTGACCTCCACGGCCTTGGGGTCGAGGTCCACTCCGAAGACGTTGTCGAGGAGGACCTGGCGCTTGAACCCGGGCGTGAGCCGCACGTTGCCGGCCGCGTCGATCCGGAAGTCCTCCTTGAATCCTTGGAGGAACTTCCCCAGGGCCTCGGGCGACGGATCCCCGCGGCGAAACTCCCGCACGATGCGGTCGAAGTGCTGGAGGTAATGCTCCATCACCCGCTCATACACCCGGATCAGGAACGACCCCGAGCCGCACGCCGGGTCGATGAAGCGCAGCCGGGCCACCTCCGCCGGGGACTTGCCCGCCAATTGCCGGCCCACCGTCTCCTCGACGATGTAGTCCACGATGTAGCGGGGCGTGTAATAGACGCCGCCCGCCTTCCGCACCTCGGGCTTCTCCTCGATGACGGCGCCGCGTCCGTGGGGGCGCAGCACCTTGCCGAGGAACCGCTCGTAAGCGTCTCCCAGGATCTCCACCTTGATGCTCGCAAAGTTGTACCCCTCCTCGTCGCTGGAGAGGTCGTCGATGAAGTTGGCGAGCCATTCGTCGCCCACGACAAGCTCCTCCGAGAAGTGCGGCTTGAAGAGCTGGCCGTTCAGGAACGGCTGGTAGGAGGCCGGGCGATGGTCGATGGCACGCACGTGCGCCACGATCGCCCGGTAAAGCGTCCCCTCCTCCGGCGGCGCATAGCCTGAGGAGGGCGGTTCCTCGGCCATGGCGTCGGGACGCGCCCCTGTCCGCCGCGCCTCCAACGGGCCGCGACGCAACCGAGGCCGGACTTCCCGTTGCCGCCACCAATCGCGGAAGATCGAGAACAGGAGCGTGCCCGTGTCGATGGCCCGGTCCTCGCAGATGCGGATGAAGACGAGGCGGTCGAGGATGCGTTGGGCCGCCTCGTTGAGCCGGTTGTCGAGGAGCAGGTCCTCCCGGGCGTTGTGCTTGAGCAGGTCCGAGCCCAGCCGCTGGCGCGCCCCGTCGAGGAAGCTGAGGAACTCGGCGTCCATGGCGCGCGAGCGATCCGGGCGGAGCACGTAGCCCCGGGTGCCCATCGCGCGGGAGGGCCGCTTGGGCAGCCCGTCCATGAGCCGAGGGATCGAGCCGCCGCGCACGTTTTCATACGCCAACAACCCCCAGATCTCGGCCGCCGACTCCTCGTACTTGAGGAAGTGGAAGTGCCGCCACTGGCCCATCACCATGGGATCGGCCCGCGTCGGACGCGCCCCCACCACGTACATCCGCGTCTCCTCGAAGTCCGAGAGGATGGCGAACGCGATGCCCCGCGCGTAGGCATCGGACTTGGCTTGATACGCGTGGCCCTCATGCAGGCTCTCCGACGGCTTCTTGGCCTCGCAGGTGAACCACTCGCGCCGGTCGATGCGGAAAACGTAGTCGGCCCGCCGTTGCCGCCCCGAGAACTCGGCCCGGACCTCGATGTCCACCTCGCGTTCCGTGTGGATGAGGCCCTTGCGATTGCCCACGTCCCAGCCCAGGGCGGCGAAGAAGGGGTTGAGGAAGTCCTCGCGCAATTTGGCCTCGGAGTAGTCGGGGCCGGTGAAGAACGGCAACTGGCCCGAGAACCGCGCCACCAGCCGCGCCAGCTCCGCCTTGAACGAATCGAGGGATGCCGGTGGTGGCAGCATGGCAAGGTTGGCCTCAGTCATGGACGCGTCGGGGTGCGAGATTGCCATTCCCCAAACACCACTGGCGAGCAGCGAAAGCCGGACGCGCCAGCCCACGACCTCGACGGCGAGGTGCCGGAGATCTTGGGGATCGGGCAACAAGGACTCTGGGGGTATCTCCGGGCCAACGGTGCATGCCGGAATACGGGTTTCGCAGACGGGCCGGCGACGGGCGGCCGGGCCAAGGCCTCCCCACCCTCGACGCCTGGCAACCCGCCAACACACAAAGGACGAGCCTTCTTGCGCCGTATCGCCGCGTCCATGGACCCAAGGTTTTCGTGGACGTGGCGGATGTAACCACGGCCGACGTTGGGATGTCTTCAATCACGACGCTGGTCCGAGGCCCTGCGGGAGGGTGCGAAGTTTCAAAACGACACCTTCCGGATTCGGTGGCAGCGTCGTTTCACAATGTCCGAGACGCGACTCGCCATGCCCTGCCCCTGCCCTTCTCGCCGTCGGTCCAACCTGGACGCCGGCTCCGCCACCCTGCTCGCCGTCGTCCTCGCCGGCCTCGCCTCCGGATGCAGCAAGTTCCAGAAGGCCCCGCCCATCGAGCTGAAGACCGAGACCGTCGGCCGCACCAACCTCATCCAATCCGTCAACGCCAACGGCCAGCTCACGCCCATCCGGCTCATCCAGGTGGGCTCGCAGGTCTCCGGCACCATCACCGAGATCTTCGCCGACTTTAACACCCGGGTGAAGTCCGGGGACGTGCTGGCCAAGATCGACCCGGCGTCGTTCGAGCGCGCCTTGGCGCGGGCGGAAGCCGACCTCGCCTCGTCGAAGGCGCAGGAGGCGCTGGCCGTGTTCAACCTGAAGCGCGCGCGGGAACTCTTCGAGGCGAAGCTCATCTCGGAGACCGAGTTCACCCAGAACGACGTCCAGGTCCAGCAGGCCAACGCCAACGTCAAGATGCGCGAGGCCGCCGTCGAAAGCGCCCGCGTGGACCTCCAGCGGACCACCATCTACGCCCCGCTCGACGGCCTCGTCATCGTCCGCAACGTCGATGCCGGCCAGACGGTCGCCGCCTCCTTCAACACCCCCACCCTCTTCACGATCGCCAACGACCTCGCCAAGATGCAGATCGAGCTGGCCGTCTCCGAGGCCGACATCGGCTCCGTGGACGTCGGCCAACGCGTGGACTTCGGCGTGGATGCATTCCAAAACCGCCGCTTCAACGGCAAGGTCCGGCAGGTCCGCTACGCCGCCACCACGAACCAAAACGTCATCACCTACACCACCGTGGTGGAGGTCAACAACCCGGACCTCAAGCTCCGTCCCGGCATGACCGCCAACGCCAACATCATCACCTCCGAGAAGACCAACGTCCTCCGCATCCCCGCGTCCGCCCTCCGCTTCTCGCCGGTCACCCTGGGCCTCACCACCCTCCCCGCCACCAACCAAGTTTCCACCAACGACATCTCCCGACGCCCGCGGCCCGGCGGCATGGAGGACCTGCCCACGCCGCCTTGGATGGCCAATGGGCAATTCCGCCGCCCGACCGACGAGGAACGCGACAAGTGGCTCGCCTCGTTGACGCCTGACCAAAAGGAAAAGTACGAGAAGTTCATGGCCGAGATGCGCCGCCGTCGAGCCGAGGGCGGCGGCGGCGGCGGCGGCGGTGGTGGTGGTGGTGGCGGCGGCGGCGGGATGGGGGGTGGTCCCGGCGGCCCGGGTGGACCCGGTGGCACCGGTGGGGGGAACGCTGGCCCTCGCCCGTCCTACGAAGGGCCCACCGTCCGCACCCTTTACCTCGCCACCGCCGAGAAGAGCCCCGACGGCAAGCCCGTCGTCCAAGCCGTCAACGTCAAGATCGGGATCAATGACGGGGCCAGCTATGAGGTTCTCGAAGGCATGAAGGAAGGCGACCCGCTCGTGGTGGGCTCCAAGGGCGGCCCGCCGCCCACCTCGGCTTCCGCCCCGGCCTCGCCCTTTGGCAGCCCATTTGGCGGCGGCCCGCGACGCTAACCTCGCCCTTCCCCGCGTGAACCCCGACGTCACCCCAGCGGCCACCGAGCCCGTCATCCGGTTGGTGGACTTCCGCAAGACCTACCAGTCCGGCGAGGTCGAGGTCCACGCCGTCCGCGGCGTCAACCTCACCATCATGCCCGGCGAGTTCGTCGCCATCATGGGCGCGTCCGGCTCCGGCAAGAGCACCATGATGAACACGATTGGCTGCCTCGACCGGCCCACGGCCGGGAAGTACCTGCTCGACGGCGTGGACGTGGGCGCGCTGTCCAAGAACGAGCGGGCGGACCTGCGCAACCAGAAGCTGGGGTTCGTGTTCCAGGGCTTCAATCTCCTCTCGCGAACCACGGCCGCCGAGAACGTCGAGCTGCCCATGCTCTACGCCCGGCCGCCGGTCCCTGCCCGTGATCAACGCTCGCGGGCCCTCGAGGCGCTCGAGTTGGTCGGGCTCGGCTCCCGCGCCCATCACACCCCCAGCCAACTCTCCGGCGGCCAGCAACAGCGCGTCGCCATCGCGCGTGCCCTCGTCAACCGACCCAAGGTCCTCCTCGCGGACGAGCCCACCGGCAACCTCGATTCCCGGACCTCCATCGAGATCATGGGGATCTTCCAAAAGCTCAACGACCAGGGCATCACCCTCGTCATGGTCACCCACGAGCTCGACGTCGCCCGATACTGCCGCCGCATCGTCGTCATGCGCGACGGCATGATCCGGTCCGACGAGCCCGTCCTGGAACGTTCCCTGGCCCCCCACGAGCTCGCCCGCCTCGACGCCGAGCAAAAGGCCGTCCAACTCGCCTGACCCATCCCATGTTCGCCGTCCTCAAGATCGCCTTCCGCGCCCTCCGCAGGAACCTGCTGCGCTCCTTCCTCACGATGCTCGGCATCATCGTCGGCATCGCCGCCGTCATCGTCGGCGTCTCCATGGGCACCGGGGCCAAGGCCGAGGTGGACAAGCGCATCGCCTCCATGGGCCAGAACCTGCTGGTCATCATGTCCGGCAACATGAGCCGTGGCGGCGTCCGCGGCGGTTTCGGCGCCGCCCCCAACCTTTCCCAGGCCGACTACGACGCCATCCGCCGCGAGATCGGCGGCGTCGCCGGCGTGAGCCCCGAGGTCCGGACCTCCGCGCAAGTCGGGGCTGGAAACCAAAACTCCTTCGTCCAAGTCCTCGGCGTCTCCCATTCCTACGCCGACATCCGCTCATGGGAGTTCCGCTCCGGCGCCAACTTCACCGACGCCGACGTTCGAAATGCCTCCAAGGTCTGCATCATCGGCACCACCACCGCCAAGTCCTTGTTCGGCGAGGACGTCGATCCCACCGGCCAGACCGTCCGCATCAAGAACGCCCCCTTCACCATCGTCGGCTGGCTCAAGCCCAAGGGCGTCAACTCGTTCGGCTCCGACCAGGACGACGTCCTCCTCCTCCCCTACACGAGCGTCATGAAGCGCCTTTCCGGCGACACCATGTTCCGCTCCTTCTCCGTCCAGGCCGAAGAACCCTCCGCGCTCGTCCAGGTGCAGGCCGACATCACGGACCTCCTACGGCAACGCCACAAGATCGCCGACGGCAAGGACGACGACTTCATGGTCCGCAACCAGCAGGAGATGTCCGAGTTCTTCAATGCGAACAACCGGATCATGACGATCCTCATCGGCTTCTTCGCCGGCATCTCGCTCGTCGTCGGCGGCATTGGCATCATGAACATCATGCTCGTCTCCGTGACCGAGCGGACCCGCGAGATCGGCATCCGCCTCGCCGTGGGGGCGCGCGGGCGCGACGTCCTTCGCCAGTTCCTGACCGAGGCCGTCCTGCTTTCCATCATGGGCGGGGCGCTCGGGATCGCCACGGGCTTCTGGCTCGCCCCCCTGCTCACCAAGTTCTTCGAGTTCCCCACCCTCATCTCCACCCAGTCCGTCGTCCTCGCCTTCTCCGTCTCCGCCGTCATCGGCGTCGTCTTCGGCTTCTTCCCCGCCCTCAAGGCCGCCAACCTCGATCCCATCGACGCCCTCCGATACGAGTAGGCGGGGGGAATTCACCCTGGGGACGGGGGCGACAGTGCCGCCGCCTCCCTCAGCGCGGGTTGCGGCTGGGAGTTTGTCAGCCGCTGCACGTGCCCGTGGGCTGGATGTTCTCGTGGGCACCGTCCCAGAGCGTTGGGCACCCACGAACCACGGATGACACGGACCACACGGATTCCTGCGCGTTGTGGGGTCTGCGCGCATTTGCCATGGATGAGGGTTCCCGGCTTGGACATTTCATTGGCATCCGTGTCATCCGTGGTTTTCCGGCAAAGGCCCTGATCCACCGGCCGATTGAAAGTGGAAGCGGCTTCCAGCCGCTTGCCCGGCATGTCCGCGGCAGGATGCCGCTCCTGGCTAGATGCGGGGCCCGGGGTTCACGCTGGCCTCGTCGAGGATCACCACGAGCCAGGCGATGAAGAGCAGGATGTGGACGATGCCTTGCAACGCATTCACCCGGCCGCGCGTCAGGTTGACCGCCGAAACAACGAACGTGGCCACCAACAAGACGATGTCGGGGGCGTCCAGGCCCAGGGACGGGGACACGCCCGTGATGAAGTGGATGCCGATGACGGCGGGCACCGTCAGCCCAATCGTGGCGAGCGCGGAGCCCAGCAAGATGTTGATGCAGCGTTGCATGCTCCCGCGGCCCGCCGCCTTCAAGGCCGCCAAACCCTCAGGAGCCAACACCAGGCAACCAATCAACACGCCGCCAATCCCGGGCGGCAGATAGGCCGCGTCCAGCAACGCCCGGACGCGCCCCACCAATCCCTCCGCGATCAACACCACCGACACCAACGCCAGCAGCAAGAGCGCCGAGGTGCGGGGCGTCGAGATCGTCGCCACGTCCACGTGCCCGTGCGGCAATTCCACCAGGCGCGTTCGGCTCGCGTCGTCGCCTTCGCCTTCCAGCGCCTTGCGCGCCTCCTCGGAACGTTCCGATTCGCCGTGATGCGCAAAAAACTCGCGGTGCCGCGTCGTCTGCAACCAAAGGAACACCCCGTACAGGCTAATGGACGCGAGGCCGACGAAGACCTCCATGGGCTCGCTCATCCATCCGCCCGGCCGGCTCCTCGTGAATCGCGGAAGCACGAGCGTGATCATGCCCAGCGCGATCACCAAGGGCAGGTACGCCCCCGAGGATTGCGGGTTGAACTGCACCTCGCGCCCGCCGCGCCCCGCCAACAACATGGCGAGGCCCATCAGCAGGTTGAAGATCAACATCAGCACCGAGAACATCGAGTCCCGTGCCACCGTGGGATCGCCTTGGTTGCCCAACATCACCGCGCACACGGCCGCCACCTCGATGGTGATGGCCGCGATCGTCAGGATCAGCGTCCCCAACGGCTCCCCATGCTTCTCCGCGAGGTGGTCCGCATGCGCCATGGCCCGAAACGCGCAAACGAGGATGCACGCCACCAGCCATGCGCTCCAAACCAGGCCCAGTGGCGACGTGGGCAACCCCGGGGGCGACCAATCGACGATGGCGAGCACCCCGGTGCCAAAGCCGAGCAGCACGGGGATTTCCGGGACGAGTCGTTGGAGCAGCGAGGGCTTGGGCATGGCGGGAATCGATGTCGGGTCCGGCATCAGGGGCGGCCGCGGGGGCAGGACAGTCAGTCCCCTCGGTACACGCAGCGAGACATGCATGTCTCCGCGATGACCACCTCGCAAAGGCCCGGGATCGCGGGCTTCAGGCGATCCCATATCCACCTCGCCAAGTTTTCGCTCGTGGGGTTCTCCAGGCCGGGCACCTCGTTCAGGAAGTTGTGATCGAGCAACTCGTGCACGGGACGAAAGGCCGCCTTGATCTCGGCGTAGTCCATGACCCAGCCCATCACCGGGTCCACGGGCCCCTCCACGGCCAGCTCGATCGCGAAGGAATGGCCGTGGATGCGCCCGCATTTGTGGCCCGGCGGGACCATGGGTAGGCGATGGGCGGACTCGAGCTGAAAGGTCTTTCGGAGTTGCATGGTGAGTTTGAATTCGAGGGTCAAGGAAGGGGGGAGGCGAGGGCGGCGCTTAGGTGCTTTCCATGTCCGTCCACTCCACCAGGTCGGCCAATGCCGGCCGCCCGTCGTGGCGCCATGCGAGGGGTGGCTCCTGCATCCGGCCCACGGGGCAAACGCGGGGCACGCCCCATGATGCCAGCTCCCTTGCGATCTCGGTGGCACGATGGTCCACGGCCGCCACCGCCACGGTGGAAACGTGTCCGCGCACGGGCTCCAGCATGCGCAACATCTCGTCCAGTTGCCTCACGGGCTTCACGTAGAGGAACCGGTTCAGGCATGAATGCTCAAAGCGCGGGTCCCGGTCCAACACCACCGTCCAGGCCGTGCCCGCCTCCGACTCCCAGAGCGCCACGCCGCCGGGCGGATCACGGAATGCCGTCTCAAACCGGAGGCGGTCGGAGCCATCCCCCAGCAAGGTCGCGCGCAACCGGTAGATGTCGCGGCGCGCCACGATGGCCGCCGCATCCTCCGGAGGAATCGGCCCGCGCGGCTCGTCTTGCTCGCGTCGGGCCAGTTCCTCGGCGATCGCCACCGCCAGCCCCTCGGGCGACACCGCGCCGTCCTCCTGGACATAGGCCACGTGCGGCGACAAGCAGCCGAGCTGGTTCCATGCGGTCACGTCGGCCGCCAGCTCCCGGGCCACCCGGCGCACCGAGTACGTGGACAAGACCTCGTTGCTCACATACGCGAGGCTCACGCGGTGCCCATGCCCGACGAAGCGCGTGTGCAGGGGCAAGCGGGACCGAACGTCCATCAACATCTCGTCGGAACCCGTCGCCGTCACGCAGTGGGCCTCCGCGAACAGCGCCGCATCCAGGTCCGCGTTGCCGCGCGGCCACGAGGCCAGCTCCAGGCACGAGCCCAGGCGCGGCTCCGTCGCCGCCAACGAATGGGCAAACAACCTCGGCAGCAACGTCCGTCCCGAGGCGCATTTCACGAATTGGGCGGACCGCAGCAGCAGCCCGAACACCATCGATTGCAACGCGGGCACCGGGATGTTGCCCGACGCAATGTGGGCGAGCAGCGCCGGGCCCCTTGCGATGGCCGATCGCCCGCCGCGCACCTCCGCCACGCCGGCCGAGAAGTCGTCCAGCCGCCGCGCATCGCCGAGGTCCTGGGTCACGATGCCCTCGAGGTTCTCGAGCGTGAGCTGCCTCAGGAAGGCGTCGAGCCCACGCGCCAAGGTGCCCGGGCCCATGCCGAGCTCGGCCGCGCCCTCGGACAGCGCGCGCATCCGGAACCCATTGTGCGGTTCCAGCCATTGCTCGGCCACGTAGGCGATGATCTCCGCGACTTGCCGCGTCCGCAGCCGCGCCAGCCACGAACCGCGGTTGCGCCGGATCGCATGGCATGCGTCTCGGACCGTCGAGGGCGTCAGGACCAGCGACGAGTCGAGGTCCGCCAGGAACAAGTTGGGCAACGGGGCTTCCATCGGGTGCTCTTCACGCGCTCATGCGCGAACACCCCCGAGGTTCCGCCGTCGCCGCGCGGCCGACGAGTTCAAATGCATCGCCTCGACGAATGGCGAGGTCCGATGTCCGGATGGCGGCGACGCTCCAGACGTTGGCGAGGTCGATCACCTCCACGATGCCCACCTCGCCATCGGCCACCTCGTGGCCCGCCTCCGGGGACATCACGCGGGCCCGTGCCCATGGAAGGAACCGGAACACTCCGCCCCGGCCTGGGCCCCGGGCATACGCTTGCGATGACAACTCCGTCATCCCGTACTCCGTGATGATGTCGTGGGGTTCCAGGCCCAAGTGTTGTTGGATCGCGGCGTGCAGATCCTCGCGGCTCAACTCCCGCGAACGCCCCTTGTAGCCGCCCGTTTCCATCAGGCACGAACCGGCAGGAAGGCGCGTCGTCCAACCGCGCGCATCCATGGCGTCCACCAGGTGCACCCAGTTGAATGCCGTCCCCATCGCGCACACCGATCGCCCCTCCTCAACGGCGGCGTCGAGACACTCCAACGCGGACTCGACATCCACCTCCCATCCCCCGTCGCCGCCCCGTCGTCCCAGAAACCTCGCGTCCCCGCCGCCGTGCGCGTGCATGGCCGACGCCAGCATGTGAACCAGCGAGGATCGCGGCGCGTCGGACGCCGACGGCGTCAACGAAAGCATTCGCGCGCCGGGACAATTTTCCGGCAACGGGTCCCCTGCCCTGAATCCCTGACGCGCCAGCACGTGCCGCTCAAATCCGCGCAGGGCCGAACGTCCATACAACGCAAGGGACTCGGCATGGTGACGATGCCGGGAGGGGACCTGCGCGGTGGTGCCGGACGAGTGAAATTCCGCCGTCACGTCGGCGGGACGAATGCAGGTGAAGTCCGCGTGCTTGAAGGCCTCCGTGGGAACCGCCGGATACGCCTCGGCTCCGGCACCCTCCGCCGGGCGAGTCCTGGATCCATCGCACCAGGCGGCAAAGGCAGGATTCAACCGGCGCTGCGCGGACAACAATCGGGCGGCGATGTCATCGAATGCGCGCCGGAGCGCCGCCCCTTCGGGCGGTTCCTCGATGAACGCGAGGACTTCGGCGGCGATGGTGGATAGCTCTGGTGGCATGCGGTTTTGATCGAAGCGTCCCGGAGTAAGAGACACGAGGCGGCTGGTTTTCCGCGACAGCCGCGAGGAACAACACGTCTCCGGGCGTTCCCGGAGGCGCTTCATGGGCGACGTTCAGTCCTCGGATTGAAGAGGGAGATCCTGCAAGGACGACCGCCCCAATGGGTGGACCCAGGCTAGTATCCGAAGTCCCGGCGCCCGCTTCGCGCATCCACGTAGCCGGTGCGCTCGAGGTACCAAGCGAGGTCCTGCCGGCCGGCCGCGTCGAAGGCAGGCATGTTGGGGTACTGGAAGGCGACGCGGAACTTGGACGAGCGGCTGAGCCATCGCTTGATCTCGGAGTGGCCGTCCGCAAACGAGAAGCCGCAGGCACCGTTATGATACGAAGCCGGGATGTCACCCCAGTTCGACGCCTGGGGATTGTTGATGAAGAAGCCGTCGTTGATGGAGTCCGCATGCTCGTCCAGCGTCAGCCATGTCTTGGCCGGGGCGGGACAATCGCCCGTCTTCAGGAACTGGACACGGTCCGGGAAGCCCCAGTTGCGGCCCTGCGCCGTCGGATCGTTGCCGAGCGAGAAGCGGCCGAAGAAGGAGTTCATGGACAAGGAGCGGTTGCGCTGCTTGTACCCGGCGCGGCGTTGGGCGGGCGCGACGAAGTTGTCCGACGGGCACTTATAGACGCCGAGTGCGGCGGCCGTGTACTTGCCGAGGACGCCATTGGCGATCCAAGCCATGTTGGTGACCGAGATCTCTGCGGTGCCGGACCCTGCGCCCCACGTCATGACGTTGTTCACCCAGTTGTCGAACACGCGGCGGTTGATGGCATCGATGGTCTCGCTGACGCCGTAGTTGTTGGCCACTCGGTCGTTGAAGTCACCCGCGTACACGATCCATGCCAGGGCCAGTTGCTTGGTGTTGTTCAAGCAGGCGATGCCCTGGGCCTTGCTCTTCGCCTTGCCCAGCGCCGGAAGGAGCATGCCCGCCAGGATCGCAATGATGGCGATCACGACCAGCAGCTCGATCAGGGTAAATCCAGCGGAAGCGCCCGCCCTGCGGGGCGCTGTGGAATGAATTGCGCTCATCTGGGGCAGACTGTTCCCGGCCAGCAAAGGATGCAAGACCCGCCTCGGCCGCCCTGATCGCCGCGGTGCATCCCGAAGTGGTGGGTGGTCCCGAAGCCGTCGTGTGGGCTCAACCCTGGGAACGCGGCCGTCCCCGGCCGCCACTCATGCTCCCGCCCCGCGGGACCGGTCAGATCTCTGCGGGTGACTCCCGAGCATGAAGGGCACGGCGTTCTGTTTGTCTGCCCCAATCCGGGCTGTAGGCCGGGTGCCCTCACCCGGCGACCCGGTGGTTCGGGATGGGGCAGGATCTGCGGCAAGATGCCTCTGCCACGTTGCTCGCGAATGCGGGGAGTCATGCCATGGACGGCGGCGCGGCGTAGGGCCACGCCGCAGCGGCCGGGGACGGCCGCGCTTCGCGTGCGTCATTCCCTGCTTCCTGACTCACGGGATCGCCGAACAAGACGCTGCCTTTTGATCCCTCGAAGATCAGGGCCAAAGCAGGCCTTGGCTGATGGGGCAAGTGAAACGGAGTTGGACGCCGTTGCCCTCCGCGGAATTTGCCTTCTCGGAGCTTGGGCTAACTCGCGCCCCCGGGGTCTTCCGGGAACTCGTACACGTAGATGTCGTGGGGCAATTGGCCGGGATCGATCTTCCGCACCGTCTTGAGGCGCCCGGTATGAATGTCGTAAATCCAGCCGTGCAGCATGGGTCGCATCTCGTCCTTCCATGCGCGCTGCACGAAGGACAATTCCGCGAGGTGGTTGACCTGCTCGGCCACGTTCAGCTCGATGAGGCGATTGGTCCGCGGCTCGCCCTCGGGCAGCGAGTCC
>CAIRNV010000048.1 GCA_903880005.1 uncultured Verrucomicrobiota bacterium
CGTCGCCATCCGCTCGTCGGGCGTCATCCCGGGCGAGGCTCGACCCATGCGCCCGGGATGAAAGCGGAAACATCGGCGCCCGTGGACGCCCTCGGGCTGCCGCCCCGGACGGCGGGCTCCGCTCTCCGATCCGCCCGTTGAAGTGCCGTCCCATCACCGGATGCGGGCCACGCGGAATCGTTCCGGCTTGGCCCATGGTTGACCCAACAGTGCGTCCCCAACCCAAGGCTCGCCCCTTGGGCCGTTTGGGGACACGATGACGCCCATGATTGCCTTGATTATTGGGACACACCGTCCTGGCTCCAACTCGGCCAAGGTGGCCCGCCACGTCGCGCAGGTCTTCGCCCAGCTCGGCGAGCCGCTCGCCGTCATCGACTTGGCCCAGTTCCCGCCCGACGCCTTCGCCCCGGGCGCGTTTGGCCAGAAATCGGCCGCCGTGGAAGCCGCCAGCAACACCGTCCTCCAGTCCTCCGGCCTCGTCGTCGTCGCGCCGGAGTACAACGGGTCCTACCCGGGCGTGCTCAAGGCCTTCATCGACCTCCTCCCCTTCCCGGCCGCGTTCGAGCGGCGACCGGTATCCTTCATCGGCATCGCGGCTGGCGAATGGGGCGGCCTCCGCACGGTCGAGCATCTCCAGGGCGTGTTCGGCTATCGCAACGCCCACATCTATCCCGACCGCATCTTCGTGCCCGGCATCTATTCCAAGCTGGGGCCGGATGGCTCCATCCTCGACAACGCCTTGGTCGGCCGCATCGAGCGCCAGGCGGCCGGCTTCATCCGGTTTGTGCGGTCGCTCCCGCCCGCGCCCTCGATCGACCGCACGGGCGTGTGCTCGTGGTCGCTTCAGCCGGGTTCCGCCCAGGAGTTGCTCGAGCGGCTTTCCGGGACGGGCGTGCGCGCCCTCCAGCTCCACCTGGACCCGCTTCGGGAACATGCCGCCTCCTGGTCCGGCATCGCCCAGCTCTGCGCCGCCCGTGGCGTCCGCATCCTGTCAGGCATGATGACGTGCCTCGGCGAGGATTACTCCACCTTGGACACCATCCGGCTCACCGGGGGCGTGGTGCCCGACGGCACGTGGGAGCAGAACCTCGCCAACTTCGCCGCCAATGCCCGCCTCGCGGCGGCCCTGGGCATCCGGCTCGTGACCTTGCACGCCGGCTTCCTGCCCCACGACGAGTCCGACCCGGCCTTCGGCAAGCTTCTCGCCCGCATCGCATCGGTCGCCGACCTGTTCGCCAGCCACGGGCTGACCATCGCGTTCGAGACCGGCCAGGAGGATGCGTCGTCCCTGGCTCGTTTCATGGGCCGGCTCAATCGCAGCAATGCCGGGGTCAACTTCGACCCCGCCAACATGATCCTCTACGACAAGGGTGACCCCGTGGCCGCGCTGCACACGCTCGCCCCGTGGATCCGACAGGTGCACATCAAGGATGCGACCCGGACCCTCACGCCCGGCACCTGGGGCGAGGAGGTGGTCGTCGGCACCGGGCAGGTGGATTGGCCCGCCTTCTTCCGGGCCCTGCGCGACATCGACTTCCGCGGGCACCTCTGCTTCGAGCGCGAGGCCGGGGGGCAGCGCGTCGCCGACATCGACGCCGGCCGCCGCTTCATCGCCGACCTCAAGTACTGAAGCGCGACCCAACCCGCGCCTCGCCATCCTCGACGTCATGAAGGCATTGCTTGCGTGCCCGATCCTGTTCGCGGCCCTCGTCACGTTGGGCGCGTCCGCCCGGGCCGCACGGCCCATGACCGTCGATGACCTGCTGGCGATGCACAGGGTCTCGGATCCCCAGCTCTCGCCGGATGGGCGTTGGATTGCGTACGTCGTCGGGGTCGTGGACGTGCCCGGGAACCGGACCGACAGCGACATTTGGGTCGCGTTGGCCGATGGCTCGGGCACGCCTCGGCAGTTGACCGCATCCCCGAAGCAGGACCGGCACCCTCGTTGGTCGCCGGATGGCCAATGGATCCTCTTCGAGTCGAACCGTGGCGGGGATTTCCAGCTCTACACGATGCCCGTCAGTGGAGGCGAAGCCCGTCCGTTGACCCGCGTCGCCACGGAGGCAAGCCAAGGGATATGGTCGCCGGACGGCCGTCATGTGGCGTTCGTCTCGGCCGTGTTCCCGCAGTTCTCGTCCAAGCCCTTCCCGGAGTCCGATGCGGCAAACCGGGAGGAGCAGAGACGTCGCGACGAGTCGAAGGTCAAGGCCCGCGTCATCGACCAGTTGATGTACCGTCATTGGGATGCATGGGTGGATGGCAAGCGCCAGCACCTGTTCGTCCTGCCCATCCGTGACGGGGTGGCCCAGGGCGATCCGCGCGATGTCACCCCGGGCGACCAAGACGCCGTGCCGACCTCGTCCACGTTTTCGGCCGGGGATGAGTTTGCGTTCACGGCGGACGGACGACACCTCCTGCACACCGCGACGCCGACGCCGACGCGCGAGGAGGCGTGGAGCACCAATCATGACATCTGGTCCGTGGACGTGGCGTCGGGCGAGCGTAGTCGCATCACGTCCAACCTGGCTGCCGACGGCCTTCCTCGGCCGTCGCCCGACGGGCGGTTCATGGCGTACCGGGCGCAGGCAAGACCTGGGTTCGAGGCGGACCGATGGCAATTGATGGTTCGGGAGCAGGCGACGGGCACGACGCGCTCGTTGACACGGGACTTCGACACGTCCGTGGAAGGGCTGGCCTGGACGCCCGACGGGACGGGGTTGGTGATCGAGGCGGAAGACCGCGGCACGAAGCGCCTGTGGCGGGTAGGGCTGGAGGGGGGCGCGCCGCAGCCCCTGACGACCGGAGGATCGGCCGGCGAGGCCACCGTCGCGGGCGGCCGTATCGCCTTCACTGCCAGCAGCCTCTCGCATCCACCGGACGTCCGCGCCGTGCCGCTCGCCGGCGGGCTGCCCACCCTAGTCTCCAAGGCCAACGAGGGCCGCCTTCGGGAGTTGATGCTGCCCGAACCGGAGTCGGTGTCGTTCGAGGGAGGGGGCGGAACGTCGGTGCAGATGTGGATCCTGAAGCCACCTGGCTTCGATGCCTCGCGCAAGTGGCCCTTGGTGTTTTGGGTCCACGGCGGGCCCCAGGGAGCCTTCATGGATGCGTGGTCCGTTCGATGGAACGCCCAGGCATGGGCGGCACGTGGGTGGGTGATCGCCCTGCCGAACCCGCGTGGCAGCACGGGGTTTGGGCAACGCTTCACGGACGAGATTTCTCGGGACTGGGGTGGCAAGGTCTTCGACGACCTGATGGCGGGTCTCGCTTGGCTGGAGCGGCAGCCATGGATCGATGCGTCGCGAATGGCGTCCGCCGGAGCTTCCTACGGCGGCTACATGATGAACTGGTTCCAGGGACACACGGACAAGTTCAAGGCTCTGGTGACCCATTGCGGGGTGTACGAGTTCGCCACCATGTACGGCACCACGGAGGAGTTGTGGTTCGACGAATGGGAGCACGGCATCCCGTGGCAGGACCCAGATTTCGAGAAATGGTCGCCCCACCGTCATGCGGCCAAGTTCAAGACGCCGAACCTGGTGATTCACGGCGAACTCGATTTTCGAGTCCCCGTCCATCAAGGGCTTTCGCTCTTCACCACCCTGCAACGGAAGGGCGTTCCGTCGCGCCTCCTGTACTTCCCCGACGAGGGGCATTGGGTGCTCAAGCCGCAGAACAGCGCCCTGTGGCACCGGACGGTCTTCGATTGGTTGAATCAGTACTTGCGCTAGGGCACGGCGTCATAGTACGCACCGGTATCACCCCTTAATTGTGCGACCCAGCACGAGTGGGGTGTGCCGTGCACTGGTGATGCTGCGCTTGGAAGGGAAGGGAGGGGAAGGGGTGTGGGACGGGGCGGGGCACGCAGGGTTCGGCTGAACAAATTGGGTACACTTGGCTAACCGCAGCCGAGACTACCCCCAATTCCGGTCCCATCCCCAGGAAACCTCGGCCGTGCACCTGCTATGCAGGTGCACAACGTCGCGTCATCTCACATGAAAGCATTGTTCAATAATCCTCTGTCCTTGGTGCGGGCCCTGCTGGGCCTTGGATTGGGTTGGTTCGCCTTGGCGGCGCAAGATGCCACGCCAAACATTCGCCGACTCCAATGGATCTCCGGGCGGCCCGTCATCGACTTTGCGCCGGTGCCTTCGGCGCAATCCTACACGGTGTACGGCACCACCAACCTTGCGTGGGATTTCCAGCTGCTGCCGGGCCTGCTCAAGGGATTTCAATGGACCGGGAGGGATCCTTGGAGCAGCGAGCGGGGACTGTTCCAAGTCCGGGCCCAATTGCTTTCGGCGGAGGCCATCGCGGCGGCCAACCTGCTGAATCGTGTGGGCTATGGCCCGACGCCAGACGAGCTTGAGGAGATACGGCGGATTGGGGTGACGGCATGGATCAACCGGCAGTTGGCCCCCGAGACCATCGTCGAGAATCTCGATGTGCCGGTGCCTTTCGCCGCCGGGTGGCGCAAGGTTGTGGCCACGGGCATGGGCTCGTCCTCCACCCTGTACATCTACCTCGACGGCCCCGGGGACGTGTACATCGACAACATCCGCTTGGTGGC
>CAIRNV010000049.1 GCA_903880005.1 uncultured Verrucomicrobiota bacterium
CCCCGCCGCCGACGCCCACCATCGCCCACCTGGCGTGCCCGGGATGCAGGTCCTTCGCATTCCCGAGCGCCGCGCGTTGGCCAGCGCGGAGATGAGGTCCATTCACACCGCGGATGCCCCGCAGTGTCGTGTCCGTTTCATGGCCTTCGGACAGGCCTCCTCCGCCTGCGGACTCGCGTTCCAGTTGGAGCCGTTGAGGGGGGCAGGCCGGGAACCCCATGCCGCCCTCCGGTCCAAAACCCAGCCACACAGCCCCCGAGCCATGATCGTGATGCCTTTTGTTACATGCTTGGATGCGACCCCGTTGTTCGGCACATCGGCAATTAAGGGGGGCGTCCCCCTCAAGGTCGGTCGATTTTCCACGACATCGGACGGCTTCGCCCCCCGAATGTCGCGCCGGGCGTCGTCCACTCGTTGCACCTAGGGCACCTGAAGGATCCTGAAATACCTTCCCACGGTACCGACGTCGAACACCTGCGAAACCAATTCATCCATGGCGACAAACGGGGTGCCAATCGAAACCCACTCGACAAGGTTTTCGGACGTCTGGACTTGATATCTCACTCCAAGAACAACGTTGAGGTTCAACTGGACAGACCTCACCTCAATGCCAAGCGATGGCGTGAATGGCGGCGAACCGATCTTCACGACGGGTGGGGACGTGTAGCCAGTGCCGGGGTTTGTCAGGGCGATGCTCGTGACGCTCCCCCCAATCAGGGAGGCGACAGCCGTCGCCCCGGTGCCTCCTCCCCCAACCAAGTAAACCGTCGGCGGGCTTGGATAGCCCATGCCCCCATCCGTCACATTGATATCGGCCACTCCACCCCCGGCAACATCGGCAATGGCCGAAGCCCTGCGCGGGGGAAATGGCGGTGAGGAAAACAGGATGCCCGGGGGAGACAGATAACCAGCGCCTGCATCTTGGATCTCCACTCCTGTCACCCGCCCCTCCCCAATCCGGGCACGGGCCACTGCCCCTCCACCGCTCCCGCCCGTGACGGCCACGGAGGGCGGATTGGTGTACCCGAAGCCGGAGTCCACCACCCTGATTCCAACCAAAAAGCCGTTCACGACTTGCGCCGTCCCAAGTGCAACGCGCGGTCCCATGGGAAACCTGTCATAGGCATGAAGGTTCCTTGCCTCCGCTCCCGACATGGCCCTGTTGTGGACACGCACCTCGTCGATGTCCCCTTGGAATCGGCAATTGGCGCATTCGACGCCAGAACCCCCTATGGAGAGCGGGGAACGATTCGTGATGGCCGAGAAGCCAGCCGTCGCGGTGCCTTGGATCACTCCATCCACATAAAGCAAAACCGAACGCCCGGGCGCGTCGTAAACCCCGACCAGGTGATGCCAAAGCCCGTCATCCAACCTCTTGGCGCTCAGGACAACGGGCCACTGGGAACTGGCATTCGAAACCTCGAAGGTCACCTTGCCCTCCCATCCCGCATTATTGCCCGGCTGGAGAAACAAGGCGAATCCCGAGAGGCCCGCCGGGTTGTTGGTCAGCCCCTGGTTTACGATGCTCCACCATGAGTTCACCGCAGGGGCCTTTCGCGTCCTAATCCAGGTGCTGACCGTGAAGGACCCAGAGAATGCCGCAGGCACGCTGCCCCCCAAGGTCTGCGACAGCGATGTGTTCCCATCGAATGCTCCGCCCGTTCCATCGGCCCTGATCACTCGACCGACCTGTCCCATGACGCGGACTGGCACAGATGGCTCGACCAGGTTCAGGTTGTCCTTCTCGAAGGCAAAATGCGCGAGCAGGGCATTGGTCGCGAACTCGGGGACGCCGCCGCGAAGCATGGTCATCGCAAACACTGCCAAGGTGCCAATGGCCCATTTCCAAGGTACGATGGACCCTGCGGGGAAGCCCTTTGGGCTCGCCACTCCTCTCACTTCAGGCTGTCTGAGATTCATACGCGAACATAGCAATCCAATCACGTGAACCATTCAACCATTAAAGCAGGCGATTGAACCTCCCACGCGCCTTGGGGCACACTGGTCAACCCGCTGCAACGACATTCCCACTTTCGCGCCCTCAACCCCCTTCGCGCTCGACTCACTGCCTTGACGTCATCCGGGATTACCGACGATGGAGGGATGGGGTCAATCATCTCCTTTTGATATTTGCCCTGCATC
This sequence comes from uncultured Verrucomicrobiota bacterium, assembly GCA_903880005.1. GTDB lineage: Bacteria > Verrucomicrobiota > Verrucomicrobiia > Limisphaerales > UBA9464 > UBA6176. The sequence continues at coordinate 2,143 of CAIRNV010000049.1, forward strand.
TCCATCGGGAAAATGGCGAGGACTGACCCCTTGGCCCTGCCCGTGGCTTCCTCCAAGGTCTCATGCATGAAGACACCTTCGACATGTTTCATCGGCAAGCTCGATCAAGTGTTGGCCTCGGGTTGATGTCTGCGGGATCCCCTCGTCACACCTTGCCAAACTGTTCCGTCAACCATTCGAGTGTGATGTTCTCGGCGATGGCGTCGTGTGGTATGAGGACATACCTCCATGCCTTCCCGTTGAAGGTCGCCGCATGGTCGCTGGCGTGGCGACACCATCGGACGGCCGCCTCCGTTTTCGCCAAGACGTCTGGATGCGTCATCTCTCTCTTGTCCTTCGGCTCGAGCATGTAGATGGCTCCCGGAGTCTCGGCGACAAAGTCAGGTTGGTACTCCAATTGGTCGGCACCGGACTTGTAGTAGATCTGAAACTGGCCCTTTGCGGGCTTGAGCCACTTGGTCGCCTCGCGCTCCAGGATCACGGACAGCCTTCGCTCGGCGTCGGATTGGAACTTCTGCACCGGATACAGGCAGCGGCTGAACCCTCCGAAAAGATGCTTGGCGATGTTGTTCTTGTCGGGAGGCGGCTGTCGGTAGTCGCGCACCGGTTCTGCGGCGGACGCGGTGTACGCGCTGCGCTTGAGCTCGGTGAATCCCTTGCTGACCTTCACCTCGTACGCGGTTGCCTTCTCCCAGTAGTGCGCCTGCATCTGCGCGTGGACAAACTTTGCGATGTCCTTCTGGAAGGCCCCGAGCACCTTGCGCACCTCATGTTCGTTGGGGAGGTAGCCCCGCAAGTGAGCGACCACCTGCCCAGCGAGGTGATAAAGCAGGTCGGCGTGGGCGTCGTAGGACACGTCGTCGAAGTCCACCAAGCCGCGCACCACATAATCCTCCAGCCTCGATTCCTCGATGCCGCCCGTGCCGGCGGCGATGACATCCACCTGGTCCGTGCGCAGGTGCTTGGCCCATAGCTCTTCCGACACGGGTGGATAGTTGAGCGTGTCCAACTTGAGCTCGAACCGATGGAAGCCAGACTGAACCTCTCCCGTGGGCACCACAACGATGCGGGGGATGTCGATGGTTTGCTGGATCATCAATTCGGTCGTCTTGGCAATGACGGCTGGAATGTCCGGCATGGAGGCAACCCCCTCCATCTCCAACTGGTTAGGGCGATAGCGCGTGGCGACATCCTGCAACAGGGCCGCCTGCATTTCGGGGTTCTTCAGATAGGCAACGCTGGGCAAGCGCTGCGGCTGGGTCTCCATCGCGCGGATCGCCTCGTAAGTCATCTGCGCCACCCTCTGTTCCTCCGGCGTGGTAAAACCGGGCGCATCGGCAGCCCCCGCGATGACGGTGCTTGCGGTCGCCTGCTCGGGCTGGAATCCAAGCGTGCTGGCCAGTCGGGACTGGGAAACAACCGTGACGGTCCTGACGCCCACCCCCTCCGGCTCCAAGATCACCTGCTGCAAGCGAATGGCAGAGTCGGGCCTCCGTGCCTCGTCCACGATCTCCTGGAAACGATCATGCGCGATGATGTTCAGGCGATCGACCGAGGGGACGCCCGTGCGCTTGCCGTAGGGCAGGCGCAGGCCGCGTCCGATGGATTGCTCAATCAGGATGCGGGCGTTGGCCGCGCGGAGGGGGACGATGGTGTACAGGTTCGTGACGTCCCAGCCCTCCTTCAACATGTTGACGTGGATCACGATCTCCGTGGGCTCGTCGGCATGCTCCACCTTGAGCAAGCGCTCGACCATCTCGTCCTCTTCCGCACCGGTTTTGCTGGAGTCCACCTGGATGACCTTCGTCTTGTAACGTCCCTCGAAGAAGGCGTCCGACTGGATCAATTCCACCAACTGCCTCGCGTGCGTGGTGTCTCGTGCGATGACGAGCACAAAGGGCTTTACGATCTCCTTGCCGCTTTCGCGGGCGTAGGTCTCAAGCTCCACCTTGACCTGCTCATGCAACCGCACGCCGTCCTGAAGCTTCATCAACTCAATGGCCTCCGGCGTCATGCCGGCAGGATTGAAGTTCTTGCGCGTGACGACGGCGGGTTCCTTGACGAAGCCATCCGCCATCGCCCTGCCCAAGGGGTAGTCAAGGATGACGTTCTTGAACGGCACGGCACCCTGGGCCGTTTCCACGAACGGCGTGGCCGTGAGCTCGAGGCCAAGGATCGGCTTTAGCTCATTGATGGCTCGCACGCCCGCGCTCGCGCGATAACGGTGCGACTCATCCATGATCAACACGAGGTCGGGCAGGCCGGCCAGATACTCGAAGTAGCTCTCCCCAATGAACTCCGACAGGCGCTTGATGCGCGGCGATCTCCCGCCCCGAACCTCCGAGTTGATCTTCGAGATGTTGAAGATGTTGACCTTGCACCGGAGCAGTTGGTCGAACAGGGACCCTGCCTTTTGCTCGTAGTTGTCACCCGTGACGATCTCCGGCGCGTCCGTGGCGAACGCCGAGATGCCCTTGAAGACATACTTGGGCGTGTTGGGGGTGAAGTCGGTGATGAGCTTGTTGTAGATCGTCAGGTTCGGGGCCAAGACGAAGAAGTGGTTGATGCCATGCGCAAGGTGCAGGTAGCTGATGAAGGCACCCATGAGGCGCGTCTTGCCGACGCCGGTGGCCAAGGCGAAGCAGATGGATGGAAAGTCCCGCTCGAAGTCCTCCACCTTGGGGAACTCTCCCCGGATCACTTCAAGCGCCACGGCCAGGTCGGATCGTTTCCCCGGCGGGACGATCTCGGTGATCCGATCGAGGATCTCGAGCGCATGACGCTGGGGCAGGCGCAGGCTCAGCCTCCCTGCGATCGCGTTGACTTGTGGGTTCATCTCAGGTGCGTGCAAATCCGTGCATAACCCGACGCGCAAACGGGCGGCTCAGGGCGCCAAAGGTGGGCATTTCCCGAAAAACGGCGAGCCGTAGGCTCGGCGTGGGCCGTGCATAACCGTGCATATCCATGTCGCTTCAGGTTGGAGAATTCCCGGGTGCCAGGAGGTATCGCCGCCCCTTCATGGCTCCTTCTGGACGCAGCTTGCCGCTGGAGATCAGCCTTCGGAGAAGGCGGTAGGCCTGCCCTCGATTCTCGCCGCGCATGTCCATCTCGTTCACCCGGCAAACATGCCCACCCTCCGCATGAGCAAAGCAAACAACGCCTTCCAACAGCTCGCGATCCCTCAAGGCGGCTCCTGCCTCGTGCTTGAACTCGACGCGCAGTGTCTCGCCGTCCGCATTCATGTGCTGGAGGTCTGACGCATCCATGGCTTACGTGAGCCCCAGTTCCGGCTGGGATGGACGGTGTACCGGTACCACCGGCGCCGGCGCCGCAGGCAGGTTCTCCACCTTGAGGCTGTAATCGTCATGACCCCACTCGCAACGCGAGAGCACGTGCTTGGGGATCTTCTTCACGGTGAGGTTGGCATGGCCTTCGCCGCCGCCGCCGGGCGAGCGAAACGCGGCGCAGAGCACCAACAACGTTCGATCCGACCCCACCTCATCGCTCAACTGCGCCAACTGCTCCGCCGTGAGCTGCTGAGTCGTCACATAGATGAAGTCCCGCTCCGTCGAATGC
>CAIRNV010000050.1 GCA_903880005.1 uncultured Verrucomicrobiota bacterium
CCTGGAACTGGCCCGCGCCTCGCTCACTCCTCGGCTTGCGCAAGCATCTGCTTCGCAATCACTTCCCTCCCAACTGAATCGTCCCGGCTAAGGCCGGAACGATTCCGTTGGGTCGGTCGTGCTTGCTTGATCTTCTTTCGCAAGAGCTTCGTCCTTCGCTCGTTACGGGCCTGGCACTGGCCCGCGCCTCGCTCACTCCTCGTCTTGCGAAAGAATCTGCGGCGCAATCACTTCCCTCCCAACTGCGTCGTTCCGGCTTGGCCGGAACGATTCGGGTGCCTCGAACCTGATCGTGGCGACGCCAAGTTACGGGGCGGGGGCCCGCCGTGCCCAACGGAGCTTGGCGGAGGCGGAACGCGGGTTGGCCCTCCGTTCCTCGGCGGAGGGACGCAGGACCTCGTCGGGAGCCTCGTCATAGACGCGGGTGCGCAAGCCCTCCTTGAAGGCCTGCTTGACGAGGCGGTCCTCGCCGGAATGAAACGTCAACACGGCAACGCGTCCGTTGGGGCGCAGCACGGACGGCAGCAGCCGCAGCCATGTGGCGAGCGAGCTGTACTCGTCGTTGACGGCGATGCGGAGCGCTTGGAACACCCGTCGCACGAGGCCGTCGGCGGCGTCGCGGCTCGCATGGGGCCCAGACCATTCACGAAGCCAGGACGCCAGCTCCAGCGTGCGCCGGAATGGCCGGCTCACCCGCGCGGCGGCGATGGCCCGTGCGAGATCGCCTGCGCGGGGCTCGTCGGCGCCGTCGATCAACGCCTGCTCCAGGCGCCGTTCGTTCACCCCCGCCAGCCAGTCCGCCGCCGGGACGCCCCGTGTGGGGTTCATGCGAAGGTCGAGCGGGCCGTCGAACTTGATGGAAAAGCCGCGCGAAGGGTCGTCGATCTGCATCGAGCTGACGCCGAGGTCGGCGAGGACGACGTCGGCCCCGTCCCATCCCAGCCGCGCCAGGACGGCGGCCATGCCGGCGTGGTTGGAACCCACGGAGACGAAGCGCGTCTCGTCGTGGCCGGCTGCGCGGATGCGAGCCTCGGCCCTGGGACGCTCGATGGGATCCACGTCGAGGCCCAGCAAGCGGCCGGGCGCGCCGCCGGCCGTGACCGCCCGGAGCAACTCCAACGCGTGGCCGCCGTGGCCCAGGGTGGCGTCCACCGCCGTCTCGCCGGGTGCCGGGGCCAGGACCTGGAGGATCTCGGGCACCATGATGGGTCGGTGGGACCCGGCGAGGGTCTTGCCGCGGGACTCGATGTGCCGGGCGTCGTCGGGGAACTCCGACGCGCGAAGCTCCTTGTACTTGTGCTCGAAGCGACGCGGGTGGGTGCCGGGATAACGCGGACGACGGCGGCGTGGAGGCGTCTGCGACCCCGCCGTTGGGTCCGGCGGCGGGCTGGATTCCCCGGCGTTCAACGGGAGATGTCCCCTTGGTACAAGACCCGGAACTGGTGGCGTTGGAGGGCCACCTCGGCGACGTCCCGGTGCTCGATGCTGATGACGAGGGCGGACTTGCCGCCGGGCCGCGTGAGGAACGGGTAGGTGTAGTGGAGGTTCAGCTCGGCCTCGACGACGGCGGCCAGCACCTCCTGGAGCCGTTGCTCGGAGTCGATCTCCACGCAGGCCACCGCGTTCTCGGTGTAGGCCACGGAATGATCGTCCAGGATCCGGCGAGCCTGCTCCGGGGCATCCACCACGATGCGGAAGATCGTCGAGTCGGTCGTGTCCAGCACCGAGAGCGCCACGATGTGGACATGGGCGGCGGCGAGGCGCCGGACCACCTCGTGCATCCGCCCCATGCGATTCGCCACGAAGACCGAGAATTGTATGACGGGATCACGCTCCCGTTGCTGTGCGACTTCCGATGCCATCGTGCGTCGATTGGCAAGAACGGCGTCCCGGCCTGCAACCGGAAAGAACGCGGGCAAGGGGGGCGCATGGCGGGCATTTCATCTCGTGGGACGTGCCCTGAATCGGCGGCTTTCCATTTTGGGGTCCGGCGGTACGGTGCGGCATGCGCGCGTCAACCTGGGTTGGTTCATGGCTCGTCCTGGGCGTGGTCTGCTGCACGCCGTCGTGGGCTGCAGGCAGGGCGGTCCCGCCCACGGCCATGGAGGTGGCGAGGCATCTCAACGAGGCGTTCGTGGGCATCACGGAGGCCGCCCTGCCGTCCGTGGTGGTCGTGCAGGTCGCCCAGAAGCCGAGCACCGAGCCCGAGGGGGAGCATCCGCTGATGGAGCAGATGCCGGAGGAGTGGCGCCGGCGATTCGAGGAGTACCGGGACCGGCGCCGCCGGGATCGGGGCGGCGAGCGACCGGGCTTCGATGGCGAGGGCTCGGGCATCATCTACCGGGCCGACGGTCACATCCTCACCAACGCCCATGTCGTGCAGGAGGCCGAGCGCATCCGGGTGAAGCTTCATGACGGACGCGAGTTCGACGCCGAGGTGCGGGGGATCGACGCGGACTCGGACATCGCGGTCCTGCGGATCGTGGGCAAGGCGGGGCCGTTGAAGGCGGCGAGGTTCGCGAACTCGGACAAGGTCCGCGTGGGCGAGTTCGCGGTGGCCATCGGCGCCCCGTATGAACTCGAGTACTCGGTCACCTTCGGCCACATCAGCGCCAAGGGCCGGGCTGGCCTGGCGTCAGGAATGTTGGACGAGGACTTCCTCCAGACGGACGCCAACATCAACCCGGGCAACAGCGGCGGGCCGTTGCTCAACCTCGACGGCGAGGTGGTGGGCGTGAACTCGATGATCCGCGGCGTGGGCACGGGCATCTGCTTCGCCATCCCGTCCAACCTGGCGCGCGAGGTGGCCGACGCCCTGGTGGCGCACGGCAAGTTCCGGCGCTCGTGGCTGGGCGTTGAAATCCGGGGGCTGCGGGAGGACGAGCGTTTGCGGGCGGCGCACCAAGGCATCCGTGATGGCGTGGTCGTCTTTGGCGTGACGTCGGAGGGCCCCGCCGACCGCGCGGGCCTCCAGGCCGACGACGTCATCCTCTCCGTGGAGGGGCGCGGCGTGGGAACGGTGGCCCAGTTGCGGCGTGAGATCACCCGCAAGGCGGCGGGCTCCAAGGTCGCGGTGGACATCCGCCGGGACGGCAAGCCCCGGACGATCTCGGTGACGTTGGATCCGTTGCCCGACCCCGAGGAACGGATGGCGGCGCGGCAACGGCGTCCGGCGCGTGGCCCGGCGGAGGAAGGCGTCAGCGCGTTGGGCCTCACGGTGAAGGCAATGACTCCGGGCCTCGCGGAGCAGTTCAAGCTGGGCAAGGCCTCCGGGGTTGTCGTCACCGGCATCGACGAGTCCGGCCCCTTGGCCGAGTACGGCTTGCGGCCCGGCGACATCATCCTGGGCGTGGACAAGTCCGACGCGAAGACGCCTAGCCAGCTCGGGGACATGCTGCGCGAGGGCCGCAGCCGGGAGCGATTCACCCTCCGCTACCTCCGGGCGGGCGAGAAGTTGTCCGCCGTGGTCATCAACCCATCCCGTGAGGAAAAGCCATGAACCCAAGCTGGAACTACGGGTCGGGATCGGTCGCGTCCTTCGTCGTCCAAACGCCGGGGCGGTGCCTTCGGTGGGTTGCTCCTTGGAGCGTGGCGGTGGCGGTGGTGCTCGCGGGCGGGTTTTCCACCCGGGCCGTGGCCTCGACGGGGGATGGCCCGCCGCCCTTGCAGGACCTGCTGAAGACGGTGCGCGAGCACGTGAAGGATTCGTCCGCGGCGGAGGCCGCCGCCGCCAAGGCCCTCTTGGACGTCGTGCGAGGCGTGGTGCTGGGCCCGGATTCCCCGGGTGCCATCCCCAGCGATGCCCCGGCCGTCGTGCGCAAGGAGCGACTCGAAGCCGGCCCCCTCTACGTGCGGGTCGGGCAGGTGAGCCTGGGGTTGGCGCCGCAGTTGGCGGCAATCCTCCGCGACACGAACCTCGTGTCCTCCGCGAACGGGCTGGTGCTCGACCTGCGCTTTGCGTCCGGGGAGGAATACAGCGCGGCGGCCAGCGCGGCGGACTTGTTCGCGCAGCCGGGCTTGCCGCTGTTGGAATGGGGCAACGGCCCTGCGGTGGCCACGACGAAGACCCGTCCGTGGGACCTGCCGGTCGCGGTCCTGGTGAACCATGAGACCCGTGCCGCCGCCGAGGCCTTGGCGGCCGCCATCCGGTCCGCAAATGCCGGGCTGGTGCTGGGCTCCCCCACGGCCGGCGAAGCCGCTATATTCCGCGAGGTTCCGTTGCCCGACGGTCTCAGGCTGCGGTTGGCGACGTCGCCCGTCCGAGCGGGCGACGGCAAGCCGTTGGGACCGGAAGGCGTGCAACCCGACATCGCCGTTCGGACCGTGGCGTCGAACGACCGCATCTACATGGACGATCCGTTTGCCGTGATCGGGTCGCCGACGGGGGGCGAGGCCGGGGCCATCACCCATGCCGTGACCGTGCGCCGGCGCGTGACGGAGGCGGACTTGGTTCGGCAACGGCGGGGCGACACGAACCCTCCTGCATCGGCCGTCGCATCCCCGGCCAAGGTGATCCGCGACCCCGTCCTGGCCCGTGCCGTGGACCTGTTGCGTGGGTTGGCCGCGCTGCGGCCCGCCGGGAAGGAATCCGTCGCCCAGTGAATGCGGCGGACATGCTGGCGTTCATGGGCGCATTGCTCGTGATGCTGCTGGGATTGCTGGGATCCGTCGTGCCGGGCTTGCCGGGCACGCCGCTCATCCTCGCGGCCGCCTTGATCCACCGTTTGGTGCGGGGCGACGCCGGCGCGAGCGGGTGGGTCCTTGCCATCATGGCGGGGTTGACCTTGGCCTCCGTCGCCGTGGACTTCGCGGCCTCTTCGCTCGGGGCCAAGAGGCTCGGGGCGACCTGGCGGGGGATGTTGGGCGCGGCGGTGGGCGGGTTGCTGGGCTTGCTTTGGATTCCCTTCGGGCTGGTCGTGGGGCCGCTCCTGGGCGCGATGGCGCTGGAGATGCTGGGGGGACGCGCGTGGCGCGAGGCGGGCAAGGCGGGTGCCGGGGCGGTCCTCGGCGTGATGGCCGGGGCCGTGGGCAAGATCGGTTGCGGGCTGGGCATGATCGGGCTGTTCGTCGTCCACATGCTCGTGCGGTGGATGGCGTAGCCGGCGCGACTTGGCCGTAACGATTCAGTTGGATCGGTCGTGCTTGCTCGATCTGCTTGCGCAAATCCTTCGTCCTCCGCTCGTTGAGGGTCTCGCACGAGCCCGCGTCCAAGTCCCCGCTGCATGCATCACGGAATCAGCGCTTCCCGGCCGCGCCTTCACGGTTGCCCCGATTCGCGGGGTCCGTAGCGTCGTGGGCTGTTGTGGTTTTCATGAAGTCCTCATTGCGCGTTCGGTCCTGCATCCTCGTTGCCGCGATGGCGACGGCCGTCGCATCCACTCCCGAACCAGCCCGCGTCACGAAGGACGGACGCGAGCCATCGGCCCCGCCCTGGCCGTCCGGGCCGGTGACACGGGCGCAGTGCCTGGACCTGGCGTTGACGTGGAATGGGTCCCTCCGAAAGGGCCGGAAGGACATCGCCGAGTCGCACGGCGTCGCGTTGCAGCAGAAGTCAGCGATCCTGCCGCGCCTGGCGACCACCGGCGTGTACAACCGGATCGACGAGGGCAAGATCGAGCGGGTCGCCTTCGCGCCGGGCGCGCCGGACGTTGCGTTTGCCAACAACCAGAACTGGAATGTCACCCTGGCCGCGACGCAGCCGCTATTCGCTGGCGGACGGTTGCGCTCCGCCGCACGTGCCTCGCGCCTCACCGTGGAGGCCGCGCTCGCCAACTACCAGGCGTTGGTCGCCAACACCCTCCTCGACGTGCGTGTCGCCTACGACGACACGCTGCTCGCGGCGGAGCAGATCCGGGTGCAGGAGGCATCCCTTCAGCTCCTTGAACGCGAGCTGTCCGATGCGCGGCGCCGCTTCGACGCGGGCACCGTGCCCCGCTTCAACGTCCTTCGCGCCGAGGTCGAGGCCGCGAACGCCAAGCCCCGCCTCATCCGGGCCCGCAATGCCCTGCGCAACGCCCGCAACAATCTCGCCGTCCTGCTCGGCTTTGACATCCCGCCGGGCACCGACCGCGACGTGCCGCTTGCCGCCGCCGACTCGTTGGGCGTGATGCGCTCCGAGGTGGCCTTGCAGGAGGCGATCCTGAAGGCCCTGGGGCAGCGCCCGGAGCTGTCCGCGCTGCGCGCCGCCGAGAAGCTCCGGGGCGAGGATGTCCTGCAGGCCCGTGCGGATCTCTACCCGCAGGTGTCCGCCGTGGCGGGGTATGGATGGCAGTCGCGCGTCTTCAACCGGGACCTGACGGCCGCGCTCGACGGATGGAACGCCGGGGCCCAGCTCTCGTGGAACGTGTGGGACTCGGGTCTCACGCGAGGCAAGATCGACGCCGCCAAGGCGCGTCTTGAAAGGGCTGGCATTGATGTTGCCGACACCCGGCGCCGCATCGAGCTGGAGGTTCGCACCGCCCACTCCAACCACGCCGAGGCCATCGAGGTGCTGGACTCGCAGGCCCGGGTCATTGAGCAAGCCGAGGAGGCCCTGCGCCTGGCCAACGCCCGGGCCGAGGCGGGCGCGGGCACGCAGCTCGACGTCTTGTCGGCCCAGACGGCCCTGACGGAGGCCCGGACCACCTACTCGGTGGCCTTGCGGGACCTTTCCGTGGCCCGCGCGCGCCTGGATCGCGCCATGGGCGAGGGCGTCCAGTTGGTGGCGCCACGTTGATTTAGCGCAACGCCTCCCAACCCAGCTTCGCCGTCATGGCGAGGACGACGGCCAGGAACACGGGCCGGATCACGCGCGCCCCGCCACGAATGGCCAGCCTGGACCCCAGGAATGCCCCCACCAACTGCCCGCACGCCATGACCAGCCCGATCCCGTAGTGGACGGAGCCGGATGCGATGAACCACCCCAGGGCCGCGAGGTTGCTGGTCAGGTTCATCGCCTTGGTCACCCCCGTCGCACCACGCAGGTCCAACCCTTGCACCAAGACGCAGGCCATCATCCAGAACGACCCCGTCCCGGGGCCCAGGAAGCCGTCGTAGAAACCCAGGACCGCCCCGAAGAGCAGCCCAAATGGAAGCACGGCCATGCGCGCAGGACGCTCCTCCGACCCGAGGTCCGGCTTGATCGCCGTGTACACGGCCACCGCTCCCAGCGCCATCGGCACGAGGCGTCGTAGCGATCCGGGGTCCGCCCACGTCACCGTCGCGGCCCCTGCCAACGCCGCGACAAACGTCATCGCCACCCCGGCGCGCCAGCGTCGCCACGGCATGAGACCGGCCCGGGCATAGTTCCAGGTCGCCAGGGCCGTGCCGCACGAGGACTGGAGCTTGTTGGTGCCCAAGGCCACCTGGGGTGGCAGCCCGGCGGACAACAACGCGGGGACCGTCAGGAGCCCGCCGCCCCCGGCGATGGCATCCACGAAGCCCGCCGCGACCCCCACGGCAAACAACGCTGCCTGCACCATGTTCCCTTCAAGCGTCATGAACGAAGCCAACCCTCACCGGCGCTCGCTGACAACCGTCGCGACGCCCGCCGCTGCCAGAGCGTTGCATCCCGAGGTTGTGGTGGATCCCGAAAATGCCGTGGCTCGCTCAACGTTGAGAGCGTGGCCGTCCGCGGCCGCCCCGTGGCCGGCATGGGCCGGTGCGTTTCAGGACCCGCCCCACGTCGCGATCTCGTCGCGCAGGACGGCGAGGTCGGGGTCGTCCATCGCAAGGTCGCGCAGATATGCGACCCCCTTGAGGCGGACGACCTCCGCCAGCCATCGACGGGCGGCGTCGGAGTCGCCGAGTTGGCAGGCGTAGCAGGCGAGGTTGTAGGGGACGACGGGGTGGGTGGGGAACTTGGCGACGGCCGGTAGCAGGGCCTCGGTGGCCTCGCGGGTTCGACGCAGCTCATGCAGTGCGTAGCTGCGATGCAGCCAGCCTGAGGCGTCGTCGGGATGGTCGGCCACCATTTGGTCGGCGACGGCCCGGGCCTGGGTCCAATCATGACGGGTCGCATGGGCGCGCCATGAGAGGTTGGCGGCGAGGAGCGAACGGCGGATGGGTTCTGGGAGTTGGTCCAGTTCCCGGAGCGCCTCGCCGGGCAGCCCAAGGTCCAGCCAGCCGTCTGCGGCGAGAAGGTGGTGGCGGTCGGGGAACGTGGGTTCCGGCATGCGATGCGCGGGAAGTGGGCGATGGATCAAGGCTTCGACGCGAGGGTGGCCGAGCGCCATTCGCCATCGGTGACGGCGCGCTCGACCTTCCAGCCCAGCTCGCCATAGGCCTGTTCCACGGCCGGGAACTGATGCGCAAGGATGCCCGCGAGGACGAGGCGACCGCCTGGGGCGACCCGGGCAATGATGCGCCGGGCCTCGGCCACGAGCAGGTCGTGCATCAGGTTGGCGCACACCACGTCGAACGTGCGCGCGGGCCGCCGGGGCAACCGGGTGACGTCGGCCTCGCCCAGCACGACCTTGGCCTCCAGACGGTTCAGTTGGGCGTTCTCCAGCGCGATCCGCACGCAGTCGGGGTCGAAGTCGAATCCCTCCACGTGCTGGTAGCCCATGGTGGCGGCGGCAAGGGCGAGGATGCCGGACCCCATCCCGGCATCGAGCAGGGAACGTGTCTGCCCGGGCTCGTGAAGACGGACGACCTCCTCCAGGCAAAAGCGGGTCGTGGCGTGCTGTCCTGTCCCGAAGCTGAGGCCCGGGTCGAGCAGGAGCACCGCTTGCCGCGCCTTCGGGCGTCGTCGGCTCCACGTCGGCTTCACCAGCAACCGGCCGCCCACGTCCATCGGGTGGAAGTGCCGCTTCCAAGACTCGGCCCAGTCCCGCGCCGGGACCTTCCGGATCGAGAGGGTCGCCGGGGACGGGTCGATGCCATGCCCCGCCAGGCCCGCGAGGGCGGCGCGCAGCTTGGCCCGCACGGACGCCACCTCGGCAGCGGGCAGAGGACGGTAGGCCGAGACGGTGACCCGTTGGGTGGGGAGGTCCACGTGGGTGCTCGGCGTCACGCCCACGACGGCCTCGAGGACGACGCCGATGGCATCCTCGGCCTCGTGGGACGTGACCACGGCGACGTGGCGCAGGGGGTGTCGATCGGGCTTGGGGTTGGGTTTCACAGGTCGCGCCATGGCGTGAAGTTGAGGAGCTGGATCTCGTTGCGTGGCCGGCCGGCCTTGACCTCGCCGACGTCCACCCAGGTTGCGGAGGCGTAGTCGATCTCGAAGTGCTCGAACTTGCTCAGGGGCAGGCCCAGGAGCTCGGACAACGCCATGCGGATGACGCCGCCGTGGGCGAACACGGCGATCTTCTGGCCGCGGCTGCGTTCCAGGGCGAAGTGCAGGGCCTGGGAAACCCTCTGTCGAAACGCGCCGATGGGCTCGGCCTCGTGGATGCGGTCGTTCTCCATGTGGTGGAGCCAGTCGAAGGCGCTCATGCCGAACCGCTGCTCGACGTCGTTCCACCCGCACCCCGTCCATGCACCGAAGTCCACCTCGCGCAGGCCTTCGAGCAGGACGGGTTCGGCGGGGTGATGGGCGCGGAACGGGGCCAGCGTGAGCTGCACGCGCTGCATGGGGCTGGCATAGACCGTGTCGAACGCGTGCTGGCGCAGCCACGTTGCCAAGGCCGCCGCCTGGGCGTGGCCGCGCCCGGACAACCCCATGTCGATGCGGCCCCCGAACACGCGGTGGAACCGCTCCTCCACCTCGGCATGGCGGACGAGGAAGACGCTGGTCTTCATGGTTGCCCGCCCGAGATGGCGACGCGTTGAAGCTCCAGGATGCGCCCGATGCCATCACGGCCCAGGGCGAGCATGGCTTCGAGATCCCCGCCGCTGAACGTGGCTTCCTCGCCCGAGGCTTGCAGCTCGATGAACCGCCCGCCGGCATCCATCACGAGGTTCAGGTCCACGGAGGCGTCCTTGTCCTCCACGTAGGCAAGGTCCAGCAAGGGCAAGCCCCCCACGACGCCCAGGCTGACGGCCGCCACGGGCCCCTTCAGGGGATTGGACGAAAGCTTTCCTTCCGACTGGAGCCTCCGGATCGCGTGGGCCAAGGCGACGTAGGCACCCGAAATGGCCGCCGTCCGCGTGCCGCCGTCGGCCTGGAGGACGTCGCAATCGACCCATGCCGTGCGCGCGCCCAGCGCGACCAAGTCCACGCCGGCGCGCAATGACCGGCCTATCAGGCGTTGGATCTCCTGGGATCGGCCGTCCAGCTTCAGCTTCGAGATGTCACGCGGCTTCCGGTCCAGCGTGGAATAGGGAAGCATGGAGTACTCCGCCGTCAGCCAACCCCCGGGCACCTTCTGCGACTGCATCCACTTGGGGACCGACTCCTCCATCGTCACGGCGCAGATCACGCGTGTGTTCCCCCATTCCACCAGCACCGACCCCGTCGCGTGCGGCGCGATGCCGGGGACGAACCGGATGGGGCGCAATTGGCCGGGTTGGCGTCCGTCTGACCTGATGTATCCGCTCATCTGCGGGCGACGCTACCCGGGGAGGCGGTTGGATTCCAAACGCCGACTTGGCCGGAACGATGCAGTGGGATCGGGCGTGCTTGCTGCATCTGCTTCGCAATCACTCCCCTCCCAACTGAATCGTCCTGGCTTGGCCCGCGTCGTGGCGATTCGGTGGGTGCCTTCCGGGTGGCAGGGTGCTCGGATCCGCCGGAAAAGCTGGGCGCTCTCATACCCGGCGCTGGTTTTCGCGGAAGCGATCCCTCTACGGAGCCTCGACGGCGCGGAACAGGCGCGGTTGGGCGTCGCCCACGGGTTCCACCGAGAAGACGAGGCCCGAGCTGGTTGCCGTCCATTCGGCCTCCGTCAGCCACTGGGCGAGGTCGTAGGACGACTCGATGCGATAGCGGCGTCCCGGCGTCCCGCGCAGGCGAAGGGTCACGCGGCCGTCGGCTTCTTGGATGGGAGCCCCAAAGGACGGGGGTGCGCCCACGGGTTCCCCATTCGGGGCGCCGGGCGTGGGCTTGGTCGTGACGTAGTTGGCCACGGCGCCATCCGGGGACCGGGCGAGGGCGGTGTCGATGGCGAAGGGGCTTTGGCCGTTGAACCAGTCGATGGTGTTGGGCGAGCCGTTGACGAGCCGGGTGAGGGCGAGGCGGATCTGGGCTCCTCCGGTCAACGGGAGGCGGAAGTTGGCGTGGAGTTCCGCAGCCGTGGACTGCTGCGGCTCGCCGTCCGCAAAGACGACGAGGTGGCCAAGTGGCGGGATGGAGGTTCCCGGGGGGAATGGCCACTTGAGCGGGACGGCGTCGGCATCGGAGAGGAAGACGCCATCCAAGACGGCGGTGACGGCGCCCGTGTTGACGATCTCGATCCATGGCTCCGCGGTGCCGGAGGCATCCGTGAGGCCGGAGACATTGCGCGCGACGACCTCGTTGATGCGGATGGGCGGGAATTCCGGGAGCGATGCCACGACGTTGTTGGGGGCCCCTGGCGTTGATGGCGAGTTGGCCCCGCCCACGAGGACCAGCTCGAGGCCGAAGACAAGGTCGGAGCTGCCAAGGTTCGATTGGTGGACTTCCACGGCGAAGGTGTTTTCACCCGGGACGAGAAGGTTGGAAGGAAGGGTGAAGGGGCCCTCGAAGACGGCGTCGCTGACGGTGCGGTTGGCCAGGGTGTCGTGGGTGGGCTCGATGTCGTCCATGCCGAGGAAGTGGGCCCTCTTGCCGTTGATCCACAGCACGTAGCCATCGTCGAGGCAGGTGGTGAGCTGGAGGGAGACGTCGGCGGGCAAGGCGGGCAGGGTGACCTTGCGCCGGAAGTAATAGGTGGGTTGGCCGAGGGCGAGCGCGGTGGTTTTGTTGGTGGGAAGGGCTGCGTTCTCGACGTAGAGGAGGCCTTCCCCGCTGAACCAACCCGCGTCATTGAAGGCGGCCGTGCGCCAGTTGGTGCCGCCCACGGGCGGGCCGTCCTGGAAGTACCGCCAGGCATCGGTGAAGCGGATCGCTTCGCGGTTGCCGGAAAGGGCCGAGGCCACGGCCCAGTTCCCGGGACGGTTGTGGTCCTGCCGGGCATCGACGAGCTGGAGGGAGGCGTTGGTGGCGGTCGTGCCGCCGGGCCACGGATACCCGACGTCGTAGTCGAGCCGGTCGAGGATCTCGGAGGGTTGGCCGGGCGTGCTGGGCGTGCGGAGAACGATGGAGTCGAACTGCGTGCCCAAGCCACCGGTCCAAGCGCCCGCCACGGCGGGGGCATTGCCAAAGGCGGCCCGGAAGGACGCGACGTTTTGCACGACCACCACCTGGGCGGACGGCGCGAGAACGGTCCCGGCGGGGAAGGTGAACCGGATGCTGGAGCCGACGAGTTCCAGCCCGGAGATGTCCCATGGGGTTTGCGCGGAGCGGTTGAGGATCTCGATGAACTGGGTGCCGGGCGTCTGCGGCCGACGCAGCACCTCGTTGATCACAAGCTTCGGACGCGGGCGGGTGACCACTTGCAGGATGCGGCTGTCAGACAGCGACGGCGTGGCGTCATCGCTGACTTGGACGGTCACGCTCTGCGTGGATGCCCCGGCGTCCTCGCCGACGAGCCATTGAAGGGTGCCGGTGACGGGGTCGATGGCGGCCTCGGCGGGCGCGCCGGGCGCGAGGCTGTAGCGAAGCGCTTGCGGGGGCAGGTCCGCATCTCTTGCGGCGGCGCGAACGACGACGCGTTGGCCCTCGTCCACGACGAACGACGGGAAGGTTGCCAGCACGGGCGGGAGGTTGACCTCGCGGACTTGGATGAGGACCTCGCGGACGATCGAAGCCGTCTCGGGGGACGTGTCGGTGGCGCGGACGAGGACCACGTAGTTTCCCGGCCCTTGGGCCTCGGTGGGGGTCCACGCCAATCGACCGGCGGCCGCGTCGAGCGAGAGCCCGGCCGGGATGGTTCCTTCGAGCGAGAAGCGCACCGGGGTGCCCTCCGGGTCGATGGCGACGAGCAGCAGGTCCAACCGCTTTCCTTCGTCGATGGCGACCGGGGCCGGTTGGGGAAAATGAGGCGGGTTGTTGATCTCGGCGACGTCGATCCGGACGCTGCCACGCGCCGACAACGGGGGCGTGCCGTTGTCGGTGACGCGATAGCCCACGGTCACGGCCGTGCCCCCGCGCGACTCGTCGGGGATCCATGTGAGGACGCCCGCCGGGGAGATGGAGAGCCCCTCCGGCACGGGGCCGTCGGTCTCAAAGGCGAGCCCGTTGCTGGGCAGGTCTGGGTCGGAGGCGACCAAGGGCAGGCTGAGAAGCTGGCCTTCGCCCGCGTTGGCCGTGGTGAGGGGAGGGACAACGGGCGGACGATTGACCTCCGACACGGCGATGGTCACCCGCGTGGTGCCGGTGCGCGGGGGTGCGCCGTTGTCCGTGGCGCGCACCAGGAAGGAGAACGTCCCGGGGCCGTCGGCCTCCGAGGGAGTCCATCGGAACACGCCGGTGGACGGATGGATGCTGGACCCAGGGGGCGCGTCCTGGCCCAGGGCATAGGAGAAGGAATGGCCGGGATCGGGATCGGAGGCGACGGCGGTGAAGGTGGCCTCGGATTGCTCGGCGACGGAGACGGGGGCGACGGGGTTGAAGATGGGCGGGCGATTGGCCCCGGCGATGATGTTGGGTGCGCCGGGTGTCGGGGACTCCATGGCAAACAGGGGGGGAGCCGAGGCATCCGGGAATCGGCCCATGGAGACATCCGTTGCCTGGGCTGCGAAGGAGAGGCCATCCACGAGGTTGCCGGAAGGATCGAACAGCCCAAGCTGCTCGCCGGAGCGGGACAGCGCGAAGGCGACATGAAGCCCGGAGTTGGTGGGTTGGTTTTGGGCCGTCTCGTTGTCGGCCCAGACGAGGAGGAAGCCGCCGGGCGGGATGGGATACCCGCCGGGGATGCGGAACATGGAGGCGAGCGAATTGGTGAGGTTGTCCGTGAGGTAGTAGCCCGCGAGGTCCACGGGTTGAGTCCCGGCGTTGTGAAGCTCGAACCAATCGTCGAAATGGCCGTCGGCGGGGTCGGCGATGCTGCTGGTGTTCTGCGCCATGAACTCGTTGATCCACACGTCCACGCGCGGCGTGGCGGGGTCGTTGGTGGAGCCCGGGGTGGGATTGAACAGGATGCGGCGGGTGCGCGGCTCGCCATCGGGCACGGAGCCGAAGGCGCGTCCCGGCGGGAGGAGGTCCCACGACAGGTAGTCGAGGACGGCCGGGGCATTGGCCGTGCCTTGGCGGCGCGCAAGGGCGACGACGCCGTTGGTGGGGTTCAGCCGGAAGCTTGTGTGGGGAATGGAAGCCGTGGCCTCGGCCGGCTCGCCATCGGCCCAGACGGTGAGGACGCCGCCGGCGGGGATGGAGAGGCCGTCCGGGAACGGCCATTGGGTGAGGTTCGTGACGTTGTCGGAGAGGAAGAGGCCGCCGAGGGCGACGGCGACGGGACCCGTGTTGATGATCTCGATGAAGGGATCGCGGTCGCCCGCGTTGTCGGCGGGCCCGGCGACGTTGGCGGGCAGGACCTCATTAAGCCAGAGGGTGGGGAAGGCGGCGAGTGCCTGGACGGTGGCGTTGGCGCGCCCGGGGGTGGCTGCGTTCACGGCATTGGTCGCCGTGGCGGCCCAGTTGGCGACACGCCACGACCCACGAGATGGATCCATCAGCTGCAATGAGGGCCCGAGCCCGTCGGCGTTCGTGGGCCATGGGAGCCGGTTGTCGTAGCGGACGTCGGTGACGAGGACGCGGTTGGTCCCGACGGGCTGCCAGAGCGCGATGCGTTCGCCGCCGTTGTCGAGGGAGCCGGGGAATTCGTCGAACAGAGGCGTGTTGGCCCCATAGGTGGCGGCGAAGGCGACGCGATCGCGGGCGAGGACGAGGAAGGCGCCGGGGTTGATGATGGCGCCCGGAGGGAACGCATAGCCCAGTCCCTCCAGCTCGAACCCCGAGAGGTCGAAGGCGGTGGACGTGGAGCGGTTGTGCAACTCGACGAAGGACGACCCGGAAGCGAGCCCGTTGTACTGGACCTCGTTGATCACGACGAAGTCCGAGGGCTTCTGGAGGGCGCCGGCAAAGGTGACGGTCCGGGAGGCGGCCATGCCGGGGATGGGGTTGCCGAGCCGGTCGATGGCGACGATGGCGAGGGCGTTGGTCGTGGCGGCAAGCGGGACGCGGAGCCGGAACCGTTGCTGGTCCAGCCATTCAGTGGGGACGGTCCTGCCATTGACGAGGATGTCGGCGGCGGCGAACGGGGCGATGCCCTCGAGGGTGGCGATGGGGGTCGCGGAGGCGAAGGTCGTGCCTGCCGGGGAGGTGACGGCAAAGTTCGCGGCGTCGTTGGCGGCGATTTGTTGCCGGATGAATTCACGCCGCGCATCGAGGTATCCGGAGATGGACTGCGGCGAGGCGGCCCCGATGCGATTGAAGGCCAGCGACGATGCGCGGGCGTTGAACTGGGGCTGGTACTGGGAGGGTTGGAAGGGGCCGGCGACGGCCTCGGCATAGGCGCGCCACGCCATGCGGCGGAAGGCGGGCGAGGCGAACATGAAGTTCACGTTGCCGTCGTTGCCGTCGAAGAGGCGGCGGCTGGGGCCGTCCCCGGCTCCCAGGACCCAATCCATGTCCCAGGGCAGGATGACCCAACGTCCCCCGGGCGGGTAATAGATGTACTTGTTCTGCGAGTTGCCGGTGCCCCACGTGTCCCAGTTCCCCATGCAGCCATCCAGGGCGAACATGCGCATCCATTGCTCCATGTCGGCGACGTTGCTGACGACGGCCTGGTAGTTGGTGGACCGGTCGTTGGCCGCCGAGACCAAGGCGAGGAAGTTGGTGAAGTCGTTGGCGGTGGTGCCGTTCGGGCGGGCCTGCCAGTTCCAGCGATAACGCGACAGGCTATACTGGCCGTTGGGGGCCTTATAGGACCCGAGGTCGGCCCCGATGGGGTCGAAGCCCCCGTCGCTCCGGAACTCGAACCAGAACGCGACCTTGTGGAGGTCGCCCTCCGGAGCATCCGGGAACCATGCCTCCGCGTAGTTGTTGCTCGGCTGCTCGAGGTCCTCGCCCACGTTCCCGTGCTGGCCGCCGTTGCGGAAGAAACGAATGTAGTGGGCGTGCAGGTAAGGCAGGCGCATGCGACGCGTGAACCACTGCGCCATCTGGTTGCGGAGGAACGTGGGTTCCTCCCCCCCGTTCCCCGTGAGGCCGAAGACGCGGTCGGCCGTCCCCAGCAGGAGGTCGTCGGCCGGGACCGTGACCGCGAAGTCGGCCTGGCCCGTGAAGGGGCTGCCCTTGCGACGGATGCCGGCGTTGTAGATCACCCGGACGTTTCCGTGGACCAGCGTGGTGTCGCGGTACGTGTTGTCGAGGCCGTCGGCATTGAGGGCGTTGTCCACCTCGGGGGTTGTCCACGAATGGATGTGCTCGTACGTGCCAAACGGGACGGGGTCACCCCAGCGGACGTTGGCCTCTGAGACGGCGGGCAAGCCCTGGAAGACGGGGCCCGAGGGAAACTGGGACCACGCCACGCTGGGCGCGCCGTCGGCGGCCTCGATTCTGAATTGGACGAGGGTCCCGGCGGCGCGCCCGTTGAGGGTGGCGGACCAGACGCCATCGCCCGCCACGGCGTCGCCGAAGAGGCCGTCGTCACGCATGGCCAGCGTGTTGAACGCCCCGGTGGACCCGGTGCGAAAGCGGAGGTTCACCGAGCCCAGGCCGTCGGGGTCTGACACGCGGGCAGTGACCACGACGGGTTGGCTGGCGTCGGGCACGGCGGGCGAGTGGGAGACCTCGGAGATGGCAGGGCCGGCGTTGTTGACGAGTCGGGTGTTGGCTTGGCCAGGTGTGCCGAGGTTCTTGGGGACCGCGAGGGAGGCGGTCAGTTCAAGGCCGCCGCCGCGGGTGCGCATGAGGATTTCCGGCCAGCCCGCCACCCAGCGGGCCCGCAGCCGGAGGGTGCCGCGCACGTCGTTGTTGAGCCCCGCCGAGATGTTGGCGCGGATGCAGTTCCTCCCGGCGTCGAGGTCGCCCGGGGCGATGATGCGAAGGACGCGGTTGCCGGCGAAGGCACCCGTGGACTCCACGCGGGAGCGGGAATGGTGACCGCCGAAGGTCCAGCCGGTGGCGGTGATGCCCGCGCCCGTCTCGAAGCCGCCGTTGGACAACAGGGAGAGCCCCGTGGGCCCCAGGACCTCGACGTTGTCCAGCAAGCATTCGCCCGCCCCGAGCATGCCGAGGTGGATCGCGTCGGGCGTCGTGGCCCCGAATCGCAGCACGTCGTTGATGGAAAATTCCTGCCACGCGGCCTTCCCGGACTCATCCGAGTCCGCCCAGCTCGCGGCCAGGAGCGTGTCGGCGCGCGGGTCCACCAGCTCGAGCGACGATCCGCCGCCGTCCGCCCACTTGCCCCACCGTCCACCCTGGCGCCATGCGACCTCGCCCACCGGGATGTGGACCGTCCGGCTGGTGATCGCACCCAGCTCGTTCGTGGACTGGATGTCGTCGGGCTTGGCCAGGACCAGCCGTTCGCCACGATTGCGGAGGGAGCCGGACCAGTTGCCGTGGACGATCGCGGGCGGGAGGGTCGGGTAGTTCGAGAGAAGCCGGGCGCGGTCGCGCCCAACCACCACGAACCCGCCTGGCGCAATCGCGGCGTCTTCGGGGAACGTGAAGCTGACCGCCTCGGACAGCCTCCAACCCGCCAGGCTGACGGGCGTGGCGGAACGATTGTGGATCTCGACGAACTCGTCGGCGTCGTCCTGGGAGATCGGGTTGTACATCACCTCGTTGATGACGACGTCCTCGACCCGGCGCGGTGCGTTGGGTGCACCGGCCGTGGACGAGGCGAGGCGGCGCAACGCGGGCGCGCCGTCGGGAACCCGTCCGTAAGAGACGCCGTTTTCCTGCGGCGCCAGCCGGATGCCATCGATCACCCGGAGCCCGTTGGAGCTGATCAGCAGGACGGTTTCCCCTGCGGCACTGAGCCGGAAGCCCAGGGTGTTTTCGTCCAATGCGAGGAAGGACCGGGGCTCCAGCGTCGTGCCGGCCGGGAACCGGTAGCGATTGGTGCGGACGTCGTCCGTGAGGATGCAGCCGTCGAGCACCACGGGGTTGGGGCCGCGGTTGTAGAGCTCGACGAAGTCCAGCAGGGGCGGGTCCGTGTGGGCGAGCAGCTCGTTGATGGACACGCTGCTGGCGGGGTCCGCGACGATGGGGTCGGGCGCGCCGGGGTTGCCGCCGCGCAACGCGCTGGCAGCCCATGCCCGAGGGTCGGCCTCGCCATAGCTCGGGTTGACCAAGACCAACGAGTGCCCAGATCCGTCCGCCACGATGGGCCACGGCGCACGGGTGTCGTACTCGACGAAGAGCTTCCGCGCCCCCAGCTCGTCGCGTAGCTCGACCGCGTCGCCGCCGTTGTTCAAGGCGCCGGCGAACGGGCCGAGCACGCGGGACAGCCCCGTGGCCGCCTGGAGGACCTCGGGCTCGGCAGACACAACGAGGAACTGGCCGCCCGCCAAGGAAGTACCTTGCGGGAACGTGTACTCGACGCCGCCGCGCAGGCTCCACCCGGACAGGTCCTCCGGGATGTCCGATGCGTTGAACAACTCGACGAACTCGGGCCCGGACCCCGGGCCGACGTCGGCCGGGTGGTAGTGGATCTCGCTGACCACGACGCGGGTGCGCCGGCTTGTGACACCGAGGCCCTCGCGGGTGGGGACGTACGGCGCGATGACCGGGGCCGGGGCCGTGCCGTAGTCCGCGAAGCGCGCCAGGGCGGGGATCTCGGGATGGCGCCCGGCGACGGAGAGCCCGACGAAAACCTGGGACGGGAGCGCCGCGTTCATGGCGCCGAGCTGCGTCCAACGGGTGCCATCCATGGAGGCGAACCCGGTGAAATCGTTGCCGACGCGCCGGAGGCGGAGCCAGGTGAAGGGGTGGTTGACCGGGAACCCGCCGCGGATGGAGGCGGCGGTGGCGGCGGCCGAGGGGGTGTTGCGGGACTCGAAGAAGACCCCGGCCCGTGGCGAGGAGGCGAACACGCCGGCGAACGGCGCGTTGCTGGCGAGGGTCGATCGGGCCATCAAGCCGGCCGAGGCAAAGGCGTCCGACGCATCCAGCCCCGTCAGACGCACGCGCAGGTCGAAGTTCCCGCTCGTCGTTTGCCAGCCGAAGGTCGCGGCATCCGAGGTGCCGCCCACGTCGCCCCCTCTCGCCGACAGGACGAAGGCGCCGGCATCGCCTCGCACGACCGAGGCGCCGATGGCGTCCGAACCCAGGTTGGACGGCGACAGCTCGGAGGCCGTGAAGGCGACCTTGGCATTGGCGGGAAGCGGGTTGGGCGCGCTGGCGCGGTCGGTGACCCCGTTGACCGTCAGGTTGTATCGGTTGGCGAGCGCGAGGTTGGAGACGGCGAGCTGGATCCGATGCGGGGCGTCACCCATGGCGACCCCCGTGAGCAGGGCGCCGCCGTCGATCTGGAAGGCGGTGGCGAGCGGGAGGCCCGGGAGCTGGATGGGCTCCGAGAACTCGATGACGACGGCGGACAACCCCAGGTTGTACGCGCGCACGATGGAGGGCGGCGTGGTGTCGCGCGTCACGGTGAGCCTCGCGCCGTCGGAGACAACGCTGCCCAGCGAATTCGTGAGGAGCGCGGTGAAGACGGCACCGTTGTCAGCGGGCGTCACGGGGCCCACGACGAGGGTCTTGAGGTTGGTGGACGAGATCGTCGAGCCGTTGCGCTGCCAGATGACTTGGGTGAGGCCGGGGTTGTCGTAATCGACCGTGAAGGTGGCGAACCCACCCTCGACGAGGGTGACGGGCTGGGGATGAAGGCTGACGTGGGGCGGTTGCGGCAGTTGCCCCCATGCCGTGAAGTGTTCCAGCGGGATGGGGCCCTCGTCCTTGCCGTCAGGCCGCAGCCAGCGCACGGCGAGGTTGTCGCCGCCGCCACCCTCCTTCTGCAACGCCTCGATGTAGTAGCTCTTGCCAGCCACCAACGGGATGGGCTCGCTGCGTTGCTCGGGGCTTTGTTCCCACGCCCGGGAGGCGGTCCACCCGCTGACTTGCGCGATTTGCCGGCGGTTGGCGGGGTACGCGTCCGTGCTCAGGAACAACGACGACCCGTCGTCGCTGGCGATCCAGAAGGTGTAGTTGCCCGTGACAGGCGCGACGAACGTGGCCCGAAGTCGCTGGCCATAGTTCTCGTTCCAGTCGGTCGGGGCCTCGAAAAGCGTCGTCAGGAGGTTCGTGAGCGACGGCGAGGCGGGATAGGCCGGGTTGTTGGTGAGGTCGGCCACGGAGTTGCCCCCGATGCCGAGCCACACCTCGCGCAGGACGCTTCCGGCCCGTGCGGACGGACCCGCGCACCACGACGCCAGCAAGACCATGCAAACCCACGAAACCCACCGTTGGTTAGGATGCTTCATGTGAAACTTAAGAAGAATTAAGCACGAACCGTGCTAGGGCGTTGGCGCGTGGCTCATCCCCGGGGCCGCCGCCGGACCCGTGCCACGCGATCCCGGCGCCCCTTCGCACCCCACGGGCGTCACCGGGTCGCCGACCTTTGCTTCGCCGGACTCCACGACGACCGCGATGACCCCTTGGCAAGGCGGCTCCATCAAGGCGCGCAGGCCGGGCTGCACCGCGTCCATCTTGGCGCAGGGGTCGCGGTGCTGGGTCACCTCCAGCAGCATCGACCCCACCCGCAGCCGGCGGCCAACCATCGCGGCCAGCTCGATGCCCTCCGTCTCGATGTTCGCCCGGGCCTCTCCAGGCTGGATGGGAGGGCCTCCAAGTCGTGTCGCATGCGCGGCCAGGACCTCGCGCTCGATGAGCGTCACCTGGCGGCGGCTGGGCTTCCCCGTCCGTCGGCTCAAGCGACCGAAGTAGCGTCGGTCGCCCACAAATCCCTTCCCCTCCACGGCCTCGATGCGCGCGACGGGCACGAGGGGGTCCCCAGCCTTCCGCGGGTGGAGGTGCAGGGAGGCGACCTTGCCGGGGGTGGGGTTCATGCGTTGCGAAGCGCCGCCCAAAGAAACCAGGCACCCCCGGCCGCCACGACGACCGATCCCCACCGCTCGATGCGTGCCAGCAGTTTGGGGGCGGATGTCGTCTCCTCGACCGGGGAGGCAGGACGTCGGTCCATGGCCCTCAGGATGCCAAACAAGGGCGCGCCCACGGCCAGGTGGGCGAGTTCGACCCCGAGGCAGAAGGCGATGATGGGCATCGCCAACCGCATCCCAGAGGCTCCGCCCAGGGCCTCGGCAAGCCCGCCCGCAAAACCCAGCCCATGGACCCATCCGAAACCCAACGCAACCAGCAGTCGCCCGTGGCCCTTCACATGCCCGGGGGCCAGCACGTTTTGGAGGGCGACGACCACGATGCTCCCGGCGATGACGGGCTCGACGATCCACGACGGCAGGGAGAGCCAGCCCATCGCCGACAGCGTGACGGTCAGAGAGTGCGCCAGCGTGAAGACGCCGATGATCCCCAGCAATCGACGCCACGTTGCGGCCGTCAGCGTCAGGGCCGCGAGGAACAGCAGGTGATCGTACCCGGAGGCCACATGGTGCAGGCCATGGCGCAGGAAGCCCACAAACCCCGAGACCGTCGCACCCGTGTCGGCGGACTCCTGTGCGAGAAGCGGGGCAGGGGTGTTGGTCGTGGGCGGGCTCGAAGTTGCGGCGGGGCCTCCCGCGGTCGGCATGGCGGCCAGCACGACGTCCACGTCCTGCCCGATTCGCACCACGCCCTCGCCGAGGACGCGGCGGAGGGGATCCGTGACGGACAGGACGTGCGACACGTCCCACGGGATGCCAGGTGCGAAGCTGAGGCCTTGGAGGACGTCGTGCGCGAACCGGAGCGGCACGGGCCCCGGGGCGACGGGAATCGTGGCCTCCAGGTCATAGGCGGCGTGGCGCCGCTCCGGGGCCTCGTCGTCGGTGCCGGAAGCCCCCTCGTCCACGAGGAGGTTGTAATCGAGGACCTCGACGGGGAGCCGCGTCCCCCGCGCGATGACGTGAAGATGCTGGGTGACGTAGGCCGCGTGGTTGGAGAGCGCGGCGATGAGGGAGGCGGGTTGCGCAAGCTGGGCGGGCTTGAGCCCTTGGATGACGGCGACCTCGCGCAGCGTCACGGTGGCGCGCATCGCCAGCCGGTTGGACGACGCCACCACCTGCCAACGGTTTTGCAGGAAGGGATGGGCGTGCACGGCCACCGGCAGGGCCCATGCCAGCAAGAGCCAGCAAGCACGACGGACCCAATTGCATCGCTCCGCCCCAGCACCACCGCTCGCGCCCGCTGGCCTGTCGTCCGTGGGTGCCATGGGCAACGACTAGCCGATGACCAGCCCAAGGCGCTCCTTGCGTCGGACGACGCGAACGGGGGCCCCAAAGGCCGTGGAGACCGACTGTGATCGCAGGGCCTTGCCGAGCGGACCCGAAGCCACGACCCGGCCCTCCCGCAGGAGGAGGGCATGGGTGAAGCACGGGATGATCTCCTCGACGTGGTGGGTGACGAGGACGAGCGAGGGCGCGCCCTCGGTGGTGGCCAAGCGTTGGACGAAGCCGAGGAACAGCTCTCTCGCGACGGGGTCGAGCCCGGCGCAAGGCTCGTCGAGGATGAGCAACCGCGGGCGTGGCATGAGCGCGCGTGCGATCAGGACGCGTTGGCGCTCGCCTTGCGAGAGGACGGCCCAGGGTCGCTCCGCCAGGTGCAGGCATTCCACCTGGTCGAGCAGCTCGGCCGCGCGGCTGCGGTCCGCCGCGCTGGGCCGACCCCAGAAGTCGATCATGGCGTACTTGCCGCTGGCGACGGTGTCGATGGCGGGCTCGGCATCCGCCATCAATTGGCGGATGGAGGACGAGACGATGCCGAGGTGGAGGCGGAGCTGGCGCCAATCCGACTCGCCGTATCGCTCGCCCAGGAGGTCGATCTCGCCGGACGTCGGCATGAAGTAGCCGGTCAGCGCGGCGAGCAGGGAGGTCTTGCCGCAACCATTGGGGCCCAGGATCACCCAATGCTCGCCCGGCATCATGCGCCATGAGACCTCGCTCAGGATCGAGGTGCCATCGCGTTGGATGGAGAGGGACTGGATGTCGAGGACCGGGGTGTTCACTTGCGGAGGTGGGCCAGGATCTCGCCCGGGAAATAGGGCAGGGCGCGCACCACCTCCTTGAGCATGCGGGGGCTCATCTGGGACGGGACGGTGGCGCGGACGTAGGCGCGTGGATGGACCAGATTTGCGGGCAGCGGACGCGACGCCCCGGAGGCGAGGGGATAATCGGGCAGGCGCGTCGTGCGAACAAAGGCGAACATGTTCTGGACGTACCACCACGCCACCTCGTCGCGGTCCCAGATCTGCCATCGGAAGCAGTCGATGGGGGTGAACCCCTGCTTCTCGAACAAGGGGATCCAATAGCTGGGCCACTGCTCGTTGACATGGTGGGTTCCGCCTTGGCCCGGCACGGCGGCGCTGAAGACCACGACGT
Source organism: uncultured Verrucomicrobiota bacterium (assembly GCA_903880005.1). GTDB lineage: Bacteria > Verrucomicrobiota > Verrucomicrobiia > Limisphaerales > UBA9464 > UBA6176. The sequence continues at coordinate 23,434 of CAIRNV010000050.1, forward strand.
CGCCGAGCTTGCAGAGGTCCGCGACGAACGACGGTCCGCGCGAGGCGTCGAGGTGCTCCGCGACCTCGAGGCAGTTGACCAAGTCGAACCGGCGCCCGAGGTCGAGGGGCTGCGCGAGGTCCCGCCGTTCCAGGCGCTCGGCCGGGATGAGGAGTTGATGGTGTCCCACCACCTCGCCGTCGATGCCCAGCACGTCGCATCCGGCCTCCATGTAGGCACGGGCCCAGGTGCCGGAGCCGCATCCGACATCGACCACGGAACGCGAGGGGAAGAGGCGGAGGACGAGGGGGACGACGGCGCGGGCGGAGGAAGCGGAGTCTTCCTTGAGGCCCTCGTAATAGCGGTTGGAGTACGGTGAGGGCATGGGGCGGCTGGGGGCTAGCCGTTGCGGTAGGCCTCGGCGAGGAGGGTGACGGGGTGGGCGACCCGGACGTTGGCGCCGCGTTCACGCAGGCCATTCATCACCTGGAGGAGGCACCCCGGGTTGCCGGTGGCGACGACGGACGCCCCGGTGGAAAGGACGTGATCGACCTTTCGCCCGAGGAGGCGCCCGGCCATCTCGGGCTGGGTCAGGTTGTAGATGCCGGCCGAGCCGCAACACCACGAGGCCTCGGGCAACTCCACGAGGCGCAGGTTTGGGATCGACCGGAGCAGTTGACGAGGCTGGGACGAGACCTTCTGCCCATGGCACAGGTGGCAGGACTCGTGATACGTGACGGCGACTTCGGGCTGGCACGCGGCCGGCGCGATGATCCCGATCTCGGCCAGCCATTCGGCGACGTCCTTGACGCGATCGTCCCACTGGCGCGCGGCGTGGGCGAGTCGGGGGTCGTCGTGGAGGAGCTTGTGGTAGTGCTTGAGATGGGAGCCGCAGCCGCCGGCGTTCGTGATGATGGCGTCGTACTCGGCGGGCGGGAACTGGGCGAGGTTGCGTCGGGCGAGATCCTGGGCGAGGCCCCACTCGCCGTTGTGGGCGTGGAGGGACCCGCAGCAGGACTGGTTCGGGGGCGTGTGGACTTCGCAGCCGTTGCGGGCGAGGACCTCGGCGGTGTCGCGGTTAACGTTGGAGAAGATGAGGTCCTGGGCGCACCCGGTGAGGAGGGCGACCTTGAAGCGCCGGGTGCCGACGGCCGGGAGGACCGGCGGGATGATCTCGTCGGAGAAGCGGGGCTGCACCTCGGGCGTCATGGCCTCCAGCTCGCGGAGGCGCGAGGGCAGGAGACGGGTCAGGCCGGAGGACCGGACGAGTCCCTGGAGCCCGGTGTCTTGCCACAGTCGGAGCGCGGCCCCGGCGGCCTGAAGGCGGCCGTGGTCCATGAAGAGCCATTCAAGGGTGGCCTTGCGGATGCCCTCGCGGCGGGGGTTGTCGAGGACCCCGGAGGCCTCCACCTCGGCGCGCGCATGCTCGAAGAGCTCGGCGTAGTTCACCCCGGCCGGGCAGGCCGTCATGCAGGCCAGGCAGCCCAGGCAGAAGTACATCTCCTCCCCGAACGCCGGGGTGACCGGAAGCCGGTCGTCGGCGATGGCGCGCATGAGCGCGATGCGGCCCCGGGGGCTGTTGCGCTCGAGCTTGGTGGCATCGTAGGTGGGGCACGTGGGCAGGCAGAGGCCGCAGTGCATGCACTGCTGCACGACGGAGTAGTCGAGGCCCTTGAGGTGCGACGCCGTGGCGGTCATGGGGCTGGGATGGCTCCGATGGCCGGGTTCATGGGATCGAAGGCCGGGGCGTCAGGCGAGGGCCTCGTCGCCCTCGAGGAAGCCCTGGAGCTGCCGGAGGCGCGTGGGGTGACGCATCTTGCGGAGGGCCTTGGCCTCGATTTGCCGGATGCGCTCGCGGGTGACCTTGAACTGCTTGCCCACCTCCTCAAGCGTGCGGGAGTAGCCATCCACGAGCCCGAAGCGCAGCTCGAGCACCTTGCGCTCCCGCTCCGTGAGCGTGTCGAGGACGTCCGCCAGCTTCTCCTTCAGGAGCGAGTAGCTGGTCATGTCCGAGGGGTTCTCGGCGGACTTGTCCTCGATGAAGTCGCCGAAGTTGGTGTCGTCGCTGTCGCCGACGGGGCTTTGGAGCGAGATGGGCTGCTGGGCCATCTTGAGGACCGCCCGGACGCGGTCCACGGGCATCTGCATCTCGTCGGCGATCTCCTCCGGCGTGGGCTCGCGCCCGAAGTCCTGGATGAGCTGCTTCTGCACCCGCATCAGCTTGTTGATCGTCTCGATCATGTGCACCGGGATGCGGATGGTGCGGGCTTGGTCGGCGATGGAGCGGGTGATCGCCTGGCGGATCCACCACGTGGCGTAGGTGGAGAACTTGTAGCCGCGGCGGTACTCGAACTTCTCGACCGCCTTCATGAGGCCCATGTTGCCCTCCTGGATCAGGTCGAGGAACGAGAGGCCGCGGTTGGTGTACTTCTTGGCGATGGAGATGACCAGGCGGAGGTTGGCCTCGACCATCTCGGTCTTGGCCTGGAGGGCCTTGCGCTCGAAGTCCTTGAGGCGCTGGAAGGCGGCGACGTACTCGTCGCGGGTCATGCGCACGAACTCCTCGAGGGCCTGGGTCTTGCGTTCCTCGGCCAGGAGCATCGCCTGGGCCTGCGCGTGGCGCTTCTGGGCCTCCAGGTCCCGCAGGGTGCGGATCGCGCCCTGGAACTTGTCGTGGATGTTGTCGGCGACCAGGCACATCTCCTCGATGACCTTTTGCTTGTAGTAGAACTTGGGGAAGTTGCGCTGGAGCTTCTCGTCGAGCTTCTGGTAATCGGCCTCGGCCTTGGCCGCCTTGGCCTTGGAAGGGGCCTGGCGGAGCTCGTGCCACCGCGCGTCCACCTCCATGTCGATGGCGCGCACGTCCTTGACCAGCTTGCGCAGGGCCTTCAGGTGCTCGTCGCGCGTCTCGATCTTCTTGTCCACGATCACGCGGTCGAAGCGTTCCTTGGGCGGCTCGGAGATGAGCTTCTCGGCCAGGGCGATGTGTTCCTTCCCGGAGAACCCGAACCCGTAGATGATGCGCTTGACCTCGTTTTCGTTGTCCTCAATGCGCTTGGAGATCTCGACCTCCTGCTCGCGCGTGAGCAACGGGACCTGGCCCATTTGCTTGAGGTACATGCGGACGGGGTCGTCCAGGATGTCGAGCCGCGCCTTCTCGTCCTCCTCCTCCTGCTCCGGTTGCTTGACCCGGTCCACCTCCGCCTGGTCAACGATGTCGATCTCCAGGTTGCGCAGCTTGATGTAGATCTCGTCGAGGTCCTCCGCCGTCACGAGGTTCTCCGGCAGCGCGTCGGTGATGTCGCCATACGTCAGGTAGCCCTGCTCCTGGGCGAGCCGGACGAGCTCCTTGATCTTCTCCGTGATGTCCACCCCGGACGAGCTGCGGACGGTGCCGAGGCCGCCAATGGCGTCGGCGTCCCCGGGGCCGGGCTGGGCCGCGCCAGGGGTGGAGGTGGAAGCCGTCCCTGGGCCGGCTGCTCCACCCGACGCCGCGCTGGGCACCGACGGGGACGAGCCTGTTGGGACGGGTGCGTCGGCCCGGGGCGTGGAGGCCTTCCTGCGGCCCTTGTCCAAGGACTGGGCCTGGACGGGCGCGGCGTCGTTGGCCTTCGGGGCCCGACGGGCGGGAGTGGAAGCTTTGCTGGGCTTGACGTCCTGAACCTTGGCGTCGCGGGCCTTGGGCGAGGGCGATTCGTCCGCCTTGGCCTTGGTCTTGCCCTTGGGCTTGGGAGGGGCTTGGGGCGCGGGCGTCTTGGCGGAGGCCCGGCCATGGGCCGACGTCGCGGCGGGCTTCTCCTGGGCTGGCTTGGCCAAGCGGGCCTTCGGCGAGGATGAGGGCGTGGACTTCGCAGCCGGCTTGGCGGCGACCTGCTCGCGCCGAGTGCTTGGCTTGGCCGTGGACTTCTTCTCGTTCTGCTTCGACATAAGGGGAGGGTCTGGCGAAGGCCAGCCTGCAATAAAGCGTGCGACTATCCCGAGGAGCCTTTCTAGCGTCAAGGATGGGGACGCCCCGGTGGAAGCCTTGTTTCCTGCCTCGACTCGTGGGGAAGGCATCGGTAACGAGGGGCATGAACCGGAGGGACTTCATGGCCAGGACGATGGGGTGTGCAGCCGCGGCACCGTGGGCTGCCGGTCGCGCAGATGCCGCCGACGAGAAGAAGAAGAAGGAACCCGAGGCGCCCCGGCCGAAGCCTCCAGCGGTCGGTTCCCAGTTATATGGCTGGGGCCAGTACTACGCCCGGGAGGGCAAGGACCTGTCGAAGCACATGGATGACGTCCTCGGGGCGTTGCGCGATGCCGGCTACGACTTCGCGGAGGGTTCCCTCGACGTCGCAACCCCCGAGAACAACGCCAAATTCGCGGACCGTTTGCGGAAGAAGGGCATGCGCCCCGTCAGCTTGTACGTGGGCGGTCCCACCCACGTGCTGGGTCAGGCCACGCAGACCTGCGAGCGCATCGCCCGCGCTGCGAAGGACGCCTCCAAGGCGGGCTTCGGCATCATCAACTTCAACCCCGACCCGATCGGCCGCCCGAAGACCGACCGCGAGCTTGAGGTCCAGGCGGAGGCGCTGGCGGAGCTGGGCGCGGAGTTGGCCGGCATGGGGATGCGCCTCGGGATCCACCATCACACGCCCGAGCTGGCCAACGGTGGCGTCGAGTTCCATTCCAACTTCCGCCGGACGCGCCCGGACCACGTCGGCTTCTGCTACGACGTGCATTGGGTTTACCGGGGAGGCATCGCGCCCGCCATCGCCCTGAAGGAGCACGGCGACCGGATTGTGAGCTGGCACCTCCGCCAGAGCCGCGGCCAGACGTGGTGGGAGGACCTAGACTCCGGCGACATCGACTACGCCGCGATCGCCTCCGAGGTGCGGGCACGCAAGCTCCCCGAGTTCTTCGCCGTGGAGCTCGCCATCGAGGCGGGCACCGTCGTCAGCCGCGGGGCCGTGGAGAACCACGCGCGCAGCCGCCGGTTCGTCCGATCGGTGTTCGGCGTCTAGCCGCGGAGGACCCGGAATGAACGAGGTCAAGGATACGGTCGTCGGTCGCGGCGCGGTCCATGGACCCGCGCGGCCGTCGCGCGTCGTGGTCGGGATGAGCGGCGGCGTGGACTCGTCGGCGACGGCCGCCCTGCTCCTGGAGCAAGGGCACGAGGTCATCGGCGTCACCCTCAAGCTGTGGCCCCAGGACTGCTCCGCCCGCGCGGAGGACAAGTGCTGCGGGCCCCAGGCCGTGATGGATGCGAGGTCGGTCTGCTCGCGGCTCGGCATCCCGTTCTACCTCGTGGACGAGGCCGGGGAGTTCCAGCAGAGGGTCATCGGCTACTTTGCCGACGAATACCGGGCCGGTCGAACCCCCAACCCCTGCGTGATGTGCAACCAACACCTCAAGTTCGGGAGCCTGCTGCGTCGCGCGGACCAGCTCGGCGCCGAGTACATCGCCACCGGCCACTTTGCACGCATCGAGCGGCACGACGACGGCAGCGTCTCGCTCCTCCGGGGCAGGGACCCGCGCAAGGACCAGAGCTACTTCCTCTTCAGCCTCCGGCAGGAGCAGCTTCGCCGGGCGTTGTTCCCGCTTGGCGACAAGACCAAGGCCGACACCCGCGCGGTCGCGCGCGAGTCCGGCCTGCGCACGGCCGACAAGGAGGAGAGCATGGAAATCTGCTTCGTCCCCGACAACGACTACGGCGGGTTCCTCGAGGGCTCCGGGCTGGTGGCCCGGCACGAGGGCGACATCGTGGACGCCTCGGGCCGCGTGCTGGGCCGTCATCAGGGCGTTGAGTTCTTCACCGTGGGCCAGCGCCGCGGCCTGGGCATCGCGGCGGGTCGCCCCCTGTACGTGGTCCGCCTCGATGCCGCCCGCAACCAGGTGGTCGTGGGGGAGGAGCCGGAATTGCTACGCGACCGCTGGCGCGTCGCGTCCACGAGCTGGATCGACGGCATCGGCCCCCGTGAGGAAGTGGGCTGCACGGCTCAGGTGCGGCACGGGCACCCGGGCGTGGCGGCCCTCGTGCGGCCCTTGCCTGGCGGCGTGACCGAGGTGGTGGCGTCCGAGCCCGTCCGGGCCGTGACGCCCGGCCAGGCCTGCGTGTTCTATGACGGCGACCGCGTCCTGGGCGGCGGCTGGATCACCCAGGCCTGACCCGCTTCACGATGTCGTTCCAGCGCCTCCGGATGCCGGCCCCTCGGCCCGCGGAGGCCCGCCGGTCAGGGGGGACGCATGCGTGATGGACTCCAACTCGCGGATTCGAGCTAGGGCCGCCGCGCGCTTTTGCACGGCGGCGCCTGGATCGGCGGCCACGGACAAGGACCTCGTCAAGACGTCCGCCCATTCCCGCAAGGTCGCCAACTCTGCCCCGGGCGTCCCGTGATCCCTTTCCCACGACGCCATCCATTCAAGGACCGTACTCAGGTCGCGGAGCGCCTCGGGCGATGGCCCGAGCTGTTCCACCAGGCGACGACGGATGCCGAGGCTCTCGCGCCATGCCTGGGCGGCTCGGTCCCAGTGACCGTTTCGCGAGGCGACCCTCCCGGAGGCACGCCAAGCCACCGCCAAGGCCCGGTTTATCGAGGGCGTGGCCTCCTCGCGGGTCGATGAACGGAGGATCGTGACGAGTTCCGAGGCGATGGAGCCCGCGCGGACGAGGTCGCCCCGTTCGAGGGAAAGTTCGACGAGGTCCTCCACCAACTGGGACGACGGCGGATGGGCGTGGGTTCCGTCGCGCCAGCGGGACCATTCGGCGAAGAGCAATGCCTCGCGTTCGGAGGGCGGGGAGGCGGGGCCTTGCTGGGGCGTCGCCGGAACGTCGCGATGGAACGGCGGGTGGGGCAACACGGCGGGGCGGCACGCCCGGACCTCGCGGCTGAGGGTTCGCACGCTCCAGAGGTCGGGCGCGATGCCGCCGATGCGCGCGATGTAGTGAGTGGGGAGGGAGAGGACGAGGAGGCCTGGAACCTCACGTTCCAGCCGGGAGCGTTGCTCGTTGAGGCGTGCGAGGACGTGGTCGCGGGCGCGGTTCCATGCGTCATCGCCCGGGGAACCCTGGAGATCGATCCAGACGGGCGGGCGGCGGGAAGGAAACCGGGCGTCCGCCTGGAGGGCGCCCACGATGTCGGCCGTGGCCGACGCCGGCGATGCGGGGACAACGTGCTGGATGGCGGCGGTCTGGAACCTCAAGGCGTCCTGCATCCGGCCACGGATTGCGTCGAGCGCGGCCGGGTCGTCGGAGTACAGCAGGACCAACGTGAAGCCCTCATGCCAATCCATGAGTTGGCGAAGCTCTCGCCAGATGTCCTCGTCGAGGGGCAGTTCGCTGGGTTTGCCCGGGTCTGGCATGAAGGTCAGCCCGGGTGAATCAACTCCCGGACGAGGGGCAGGACATCGCACCATGCCTTGCCGTTGCGGTAGTCGAGGATGAGGTGGTTGTCGAAGAGCCGGGCGAGCGTGGCCAGGCCGCTGATGCCGTCCAACGCCGGGCCCTTGCCCTTGGCGACCTGCATGAGCCAGTCGCGGTCCTCCTTGGAAAGCTGGAAGTCGGCGCGGGTGTCGCGGAGCGCATACTGGACGATGGAATCGTCGGTCATCGGCAGCGGACGACCGGGACACTTGAGGAGGGCGCGTTGGATGATGAGGAAGAAGATGCGCAGGTTGCCGCCGCTGGCATGGGCGACCTCGCGAAGCTGGGAGGGCGGGAACACCTCGGCCCACCGGGGGAAATGGGCATCCAAGACCGAAAGCATGAGGTCGATGCCCGGTTCGTGACGGGCCCCTTGCCGGAGCGGGTTGGCGTCCAGGGCCTCCGCAGGCTGGGGCCCCGGCGTCTCCTCCACCTTGATGTGAGGCAGCCCATGGATGCCGCCGTAGAGCGCCTGGATCCCGGGCGCGACCAGCGGGAGCGTGGGTGGCACGCAATAGACGACATGGAGCGTGTTGAACCCCAGGTTGTGGGCGTGGCCGAAGAAGACGTTGGAAAGGCTCTGGAAGACGGCGTCCGCATCGCTTCCTGATCCCCGGACTTTTTCGAGCGAATCCACGATCAAGACGACCTTGGCATCGGGATGGAGGCCGCGGTCGCGAACATCCTGCACGAGGCCGTCCACGAACTCCCGGGCACCCTTCACGAAGGTGTCGAGGGAGGCCTCCGAGATCCTCCGCAGCGATTCCTTGAACGTCGGATTGTCCTTCAACGCCAGCTTGAGGTCGGCGAAGCCCCCCAGCTTGAGGGTGGCCTCGGAGGCTTGGACCCCGGTGCGGGTCAGGAAGTCCTTGATGCGTTCCCAGTAGCCCGAGCGCGCCGGATCGGACCCAAGGCCCCTCGCGTAGGCCTCCGAAAAGGCACCCAGCACCGCCACCAACAAGTCCGTGATCCCAAGCGCGGCGGTCTCCTTGAGGTAATCGAGGGCATCGACGTAGTAGGCCGCATGTCCGTCGTCCCGGAGCGATCGCGTCAGATGGATGAGTTCGGTGGTCTTGCCCGAACCCCGCTGGCCGGAAAAAAGGTAGGACGCCGCCGTGTCGCGGAACTCGATGGCGCGGCGCAGCTCCCCGAGCGGATCCCGTCCGTCCGTCAAGTGGATGCCCTCCACGTACGCCATGGGCTGGATGTCTGCCCTCGACGGACTGGGGACTTGCAGCGGGATCGCGTTGTAGAACTCCTTGAGGAGCTTCTTTTGCTCGGACGCATTCATGCGGTCATGGCTCCGGCCGGCAGCCGTGGCCATGAGCAAGGCTGTTGCCATGTTGCCATGCATGACAAGGGGCCATTTGTCCCGGTGCCGCGCCTCTAGTGTCGTGTCTCACAAGTGGCTGGTGTTTCGCCGCGAGGGATTTTCGTGTCCAACGAGGCGCGAGAGACGAGCAGACCCGCAGAGGTCTGTGAGGAGCGAGCAACGACGTGGGACGCGAAAAGGGCCGCGGCCCTTCGGGTTGCTCCAAGAATGCCCCGGGGCTTCGTTGTTCGTCCGTCACAGACCGCTGCGGGTAGGCTCCGTCCTCACGCCTTGCCCCGGGGCATTCTTGGAGCAACCCAACACCAGCGATTTGTGAGACACGACAC
>CAIRNV010000051.1 GCA_903880005.1 uncultured Verrucomicrobiota bacterium
GCCTCTGCCGTGCCTGGATTCGTGTTCATTCGTGTGATTCGTGGGCCAGACTCGGCGCTTCAAGCCCGGGACAAGGCGTTGTCGCTGACGAACAGGTTGCGGGAGCGGAACCCCGCCGGGCTCTCCAGCAAGAGCACGGCCCGTAGCGACGACAAAGGCGAAGCAAACCACGGGCGATGGAGTCGGCGCTCCTCCACCAGTGTCCACGCAGGACTGGGAAGGTTCATCCGTCGGGACAACTCCTCCGCCGTTGCCGCAAGGTAGGCGTCCCTGACAGCGCCCGTCACAGGGTCCAGTGGGGCCAGCAACGAGGGGGCCGCCGCCAGCGCCGCGGCGCTGGGCGATGCGTAGAACCCATCGAGAAAATTCGCGAGACACCGGTCAAAGGAATCACCCGCCGCCGCCATGGCCGCCACCTCCGCCAAACTCTCCGGTCTCATATCGCCCCTTCCTCAAAAAGGCCTTCCACCAGGTACTGAGCCCGCATCGGAATGCGGTTCTCGGGGTAATACTGCCCAACCAAGTCCAACACGGCACGCGCGTTCTTCAGCCCCAGGTGTCGGATGAGGAACACGATATCGGGGATGTCTGATCCCTCCCCGCCGGTGCTGCCGACCCGTGCCGCCATGCACTTCATCGCCAGAAGGTACTCGGGAACCGGCATGGTCAGGCGCAGGTGCGGAAACTGGGGAAGATTGCCAACGGTCGTCTCGTGCCGCGCGGAAACGAATCGTTTCACTCCGTCGTTCAACCAGTCCGGAGGCAGTTGCCTCGCCTCACCGATCCGACGCACCAGCTCACGGGTGAGCGTCGTCGGATGGAAGATGGCGTCCACATCCTTGGTCGAAAGCCGGGCGTTGAACGCCAGCACCATCACGGTGCCACCAAAAAGGCAGATCTCGCCGATGACGCCCTGCTTGCCGAGTTCGTCGGACAACGCGGACAACGCGCCAACAATCGCCTCACGCGTAAGGGCGGAACCGGAGGAGGACGATGTGCTCATGGGGTCAGGGACATTCATCCGCAGATGAACGCAGATTTCCTCAGATTAGGAGGCATCGGACTGAGACTTGAGATTTACGCTCCTGAATCTGTGTTGATCTGCGTGAGCCTGAGGATGATCCGTTTTCGGAATGCCACGGAAGGCCAGTTGCCGTTCGCGCAGGACGTCCAGCAGACGCAGCTTCTCCTCGATCGGAAGCGCCGCGAGTTCCCTGCGGAACTCCCGCTTGCTCTGGAGAATCCTCTGGATGTCGTGCGTCATGATGCGGCTTGGGGACAAGAAATCGAAGCAATGCCCTTTAGGGATTTGGCCAAAGCTCCTCGCGATCGAGCCGGCACGAAATGACATCCTTGTGGACGCCATAGCCCTCTCCGAGTTGGCTGCACAGGGCCTCCCGGAGATGGCTGTTGGTCCACCAAGCTGGGAATGACTTGCATACTCCCTGCACGAAGGCGTCGAAGTCAGTCCTCAGATGTTCGGGAGGTATCAGCAGACGCCCTGCGAACTCGTTCGCTTCCCATTCAAGCCCGTATCGCGACGCCTCATACCGGCGCATCCAGGCCCGGTAATCCTCCAGCGTTTTGAAGCGAAGGTCTCCGGCCTTTTCCCGGTGCAGCAGGATGTGACCGAGTTCATGAGCCAGCGAGAAGCGCAGCCGATTGAAGAGCCAGGGTGGCTGGCCCTCCAGGAACCGGTAGGACCGCTTGTCCACGTAAATGCCGGAAAAATCGGGCAGGACTGCGGCATCAACCGAGTATTTCTCGAACAAGCGGTCGAAGGGGATTACGTCGAGCCGGAGGCGAACCTCGATGACCGTCAGCACGTCCACCGGCACCTTGCCAAGGTCGCCTAGATGCTTCTGCCGGAACTGTTCGACCGACTCCCAGATCTCCGTTTTGCCGTTCATTCCTTGTCTGGGCTGTTGATCGCCTTCAAGTCCTGCATGAATTCGTTGAGGCGGGCGCCGCTCAGCTCACGCCCACGAACCGCCCTGAAAAATGCTGGCAGCGCACCCATGACGGCCTCGTCGCTGGCCATGTCGGCGGGGATCTCTTTCCGGGCCAATGCCGCAAGGTCGAGGAACTCCAACTTCTTGTCGCCGCAAAGCCCAAAGAACGCTGCCCACCGCTCAAGCACAGCGGGGTCCTTCGGGGGGGGCGTCACGCCTCGCTCGATTCTGCTCCAGTTGCTGGGATCAACGTCGAGGTCGGCGCTGCACTGCCGCAGCGTCAGCTCCTTCCCGATCCGCAACTCCTTGATGAGTGTTCCAAAGTTCATAAATAGCTCGTGTCGTTTTGTTTACACATGGCTCATCGGGACCAACTGAACCCTCCATGCCAGTGTGGTCGGAAAATTACCACACGCCCTCAATTCACTCAAGGGCTCTTCATCGGCTCACATGGGTGTGGCCCACGAATCGCAGGAATTGCCACGAAAAGTAGGGGCCGTAGGCAAGCTTTCCTCAGTTGGCTTGGATTCGTGTTCATTCGTGTGATTTGTGGGCAGTTCAGGGCGTCATCGCGAGCTGCTTCAGGTCCGACAGGGACTTCCCGAAGCGTTTGGCTTCTTCGCGGACGTATTCTTCGTAGTAGTCGCCCATCTTCAGGCCGAATTCGGGGTCGAGCTGGTTTTGCCACTGCCTGAGCCAGGGCAGCAGTTCGTTCAAGCCGGCCAAGACCAGCAGGAGCTTCGGCTGACCGGCGCCGGTCTGTTGCAGCTCGCCGTAGTGGGCGGCCAACGCCTTCGCCTGTTGCAGGTGGTCGAGGCCGGCCCAGGCAACGGTCAGACACGGGTCGCCGTCCCGGCTGCATCCGGGATAGCTGATGAATCGTTCCTTGGGCACATCCAGCTTGCCTCGCAGGGACCAGAAGACGGAGGAGCGGAAGTCGGCGCTGGCGTATTTGGGCGGGACCGGAATGTCACCGATCCGTTAGGCTTTGCGCACCATGGCATCGGCTTCGAGGCGTTTGCGGTCGGCGTCGGATAGGTTGGGGGTGGGCTCGCCTCGAAAAAGTGGACAGTAAAAAGGATGGTTTTTGGCGTTAAAAAGTGGCCTCGAAGTCGGCAGGGGAGAGGTAGCCGATGGAGCTGTGGAGACGGCGGGTGTTCTCGAAGGCCTTGGCGCCGTTCTCGAAGAAGGC
>CAIRNV010000052.1 GCA_903880005.1 uncultured Verrucomicrobiota bacterium
CATCCCATGAAATCCCTGCTCGAACGGTTGGACGTGTGCCTTGAGGCGTTGCGCGTGCAGCGCTGGGACGACCACCGCTACTACCACCACAGCCGCGTGAACCAGTCGCTGCATCTCCTGAGCGCGATGAGCTTCCTGGGGGCCTACGTGCTGCTGTTCACCGACCCCGCATGGGCCGCGTTGCTGGCGTGGGGCGTCTCCATGACCAGCCGCCAGGCGGGGCACTTCTTCTTCGAGCCCAAGACGTATGACCACGTCAATGAGGCCACGCACGACCACAAGGAGGACATCAAGGTGGGGTACAACCTGCGGCGCAAGGTCGTCTTGATGTCCCTGTGGGCGCTGGCCCCGCTCGGGCTGTGGGCGAGCCCGTCGTTCCTCGGGCTCCTGCCCGAGCCCGCCAACGCGTGGGGGCTGGTCCACAACCTCGGCATGGTCTGGCTCTACGTCGGCCTCGGGGGCCTCGTCTTCCGCACCGTGCACCTGTTCTTCATCAAGGACGTGCTCACGGGCCTTGTGTGGATGTCGAAGATCATCACCGACCCGTTCCACGACATCATGCTCTACTGGCGCTCGCCGTTGGCGCTTCTGCGGGGCGAGTGGATCGACCCGATGGACGACGTACGCGAGGCCAAGGCCAACGGGCGCTAGGCCAACGGGCGCTAGGCCAACGAGCGCGAACGGGCGCCCAGCCAACGGCGGCGCGCCTCGGACGCGAACTCCCCGAGGATGCGCCGCCGCAACGTCTTGCGTGTCGTCCCCTCGGGCAGCGTCCACCAACCGCCCTCTCGCATCCGCCGGCACGCCCGCGACATCCGCTCCATCACCTCGTCGAACTGCTCGTCCGTGAAGTTGAGGCTGAAGATCAGCCGGCCGCTGCCCACCCACGACAACGCGAGGCCCTCGGCGCGCAGGTAGAACTGAAGCATCCAGTGGTAACGCGAAGGCACGTCGTACAGGACCGTCCACACCGTGGACATCGCCTCCACCCGCACGGGGTGCCCCTCGCGCCTGAGCCGCTCGTTCAGGCGTCGGGCGCGCCCGTTCCATCGCTCTTCGAGACCCGCATAGAGGGCCTGCACCTCCGGCGTTCCCAGCCGTTCCAGGAACACCTGCATCGCCGCCATCACCATGGGGTGGGAGTTGAACGTCCCGCGGGCGAAGCACACGTCGGCCGGGTGCTCGTCCTTGAACCGGCGCATGAGTTCCCTTCGCCCGCAGACGACCCCCACCGGGAACCCGCCGCCCAGCGTCTTCCCGTAGGTCACGAGGTCGGCTTGCACGCCGAAGTACTCCTGTGCGCCGCCCGGCGCGAGTCGGAACCCGAGGAACACCTCGTCGAAGACCAGCACGATGCCGCGCGCCGTGCAGACCTCGCGCAGCTCGCGAAGCCATGCGGTGTAGGCCTGCCGGTCGAACCCGGCGCTTCGTCCGCCGTCCACGAGGGTGGAGTCGCCGGGCGCGGGGCGGTTTGGGTGCAACGCCTGCAACGGGTTCACCAGCACGCAGGCGATGTCGCGGCGCGTCCGCAGCACCCGCAGCGTGGCCCGGTCCATCTCCTTCAGCGTGTACGTACGCTGTGGCGTCGCGGGATTGCCGGGGCCGGGCTGCACGTCATCCCACCATCCATGGTACGCCCCGCAGAAGCGCACGAGGCAGGGGCGACGCGTGTGGTAACGGGCCAGGCGCACGGCCTGCATCACGGCCTCCGTCCCGGACATGTGGAACGACACCTCGTCCTTGCCCGAGATGCGGCACAGCTCCCGGGCGTTCCATGCCACGCACGGATGCAACGGCCCCAGGACCACCCCCATCGCTGCCACGCGCCGGGCTGCCTCCTCCATGCAACCCTTGTAGAACTCATGCCCCAGCACGTTCACCCCGTAGGAGCCCGTCAGGTCGATGAACTCCCTCCCGTCGAGGTCCGTGACCGTCACCCCGGACGTCCCTTGCACGAAGCCGCCCAGCTTCAACCGGGAGCGAACATGGCGACTGAAGGGGAAGGGCACGCGGTAGGCCCGGGTGAACTGGAGGTCCGAGATGTGCTCCGCCGCCGCCACGGTGAGGTCCACGGACCGCCCATGCCTCTCGCCCAGCTCCCGTGCCAACGCCTCGAAGGCCGCCTGGCGTCGCCCCGCGAGATCGGGTCCCGCGCCGTCGGCCGCATAGACCTGTTCCCCTTCGAGGGCGTAGCCCGGCAACACACGCGCCACGCGCTTCGCCCAGCGCGAGTGCCCCGTCAGCGACGGATGCTTCGCGCACGAGAGCTGCAATCGGCGATACGCCTTCCATGCCACGAACACCCCCGGCACGACCCCCAGCCACCATCCGCTTGATGCATTCATGAAAGATTCCCAAACACCCGAGTCATCCGAGCCCAAGCCTCCCGAGTCGCGCGCGCACGGCGGGCTCAAGGCCTGGCGCGACCGGCTCCTGCTCCAGGAGGACCTGAACTTCCTGCTCACGAACCGCGTCCCGCGCATCCTGCTCACCCGCCTCATGGGCCGGGTCAGCAAGGTTCGCAGCCGCCCCTTCGCACGGGCGGCCATCGGCGTGTGGCGGCTCTTCACGGACCTCGACCTTTCGGAGGCCCGCGAGCAGCGGTTCGACAGCCTGCACGATTGCTTCGTCCGCGAGCTGCGGCCTGGGGCGAGGCCCGTGGCGGCGGACCCCGACCTGATGACGAGCCCGTGCGACGGCATCGTGGGGGCAATGGGGGAGGCGCGGGGCACGGAGGTGTTCCAGGCCAAGGGCTTCCCTTATTCGATCGAGGACCTGATGGGGGACGCCGCGACGGCCGCGCCGTTTCGCGACGGCACCTACCTCACGCTGCGGCTGACCTCGTCGATGTACCACCGGTTCCATGCGCCCGACGACGGCGTGGTGGAAGGGGTGACGTACCTGAGCGGCGACACATGGAACGTGAACCCGATCGCGCTGAGTCGCGTGGAGCGGTTGTTTTGCCGGAACGAGCGCGTGTTGATCCGCATGCGGCTCCATGATGGCCAGCCCGCCGCGTTGGTGGCCGTGGCCGCCATCCTCGTGGCGTCCGTGCGCCTGCATTTCCTCGACGTCCTGCTTCACCTCAGGTGGCGCGGCCCGAACGTCATCCCCTGCCATCACCCGGTGCGAAGGGGCGAGGAACTCGGGTGGTTCGAGCACGGCTCAACGATCGTCTTGTTCGTCCCGAGGGGCTTCAAGCCTTGCCCGGGAATCGAGCCGGGTGCGCGCGTGCGCATGGGCCAGGCGTTGTGGCGTCGTTCCGCCTGAAAAGGGCGGGTTTGTTGCCGGGCCATCACCGGGCTGTCACCCAAATCTTGCAGGCCAGGATGGGACGCCGGCTCCCCGTCGTGCGGCTGCATTGGCTGCACCGCCCCCCCGGCCTGGGGTTGGGGCCATGGAGATCATCAACCCGTCGTGCGCAAGCCGCTCGCGATGGCGTTGATCGTCAGGAGCAATTCCGGGAACTCCGCCTGGGCGCGGGCTTCATCGCCCGACTTCAGGGCCTCGCGCCAGCGAACCAACTGGCGGATCTGGAGCCGGTGGAGCACGCGCAACGGCCCCGAGCGCAAGGCCAACGTGCGGCCCAGGCGGGGCCGTCTCCCGGCGAATTCCTGCCCCCGCACCCGCGCCATGCCGTCGCGCGTGCGGTTCCACTCGGCCTCGATGAGCAGCCAGACGCGTTCCCGGACAGCAGCGTCCTCGACCATGCCGGCGTAGTCGCGCATGACGTCGGGGTCGCTGCTGGCGAGCGATGTCTCCACGTTGGTGAGCACGTAGTAGAGGAAGGGCACGTCGGCGACATGCCGGCGCAGCACCGCGATGTCGCCGTCGTCGAGGGCCGCCAGCGCGGCGCCCATCCCGAACCATCCGGTGAGGTAATACCGCGCCTGCGTCCAACTGAACACCCACGGGATGGCGCGCAGGTCCGCGAGGCTCGCGCGGCCCGTCCGGCGCGACGGACGCGACCCGATGCGCGTGTTCTCGAGGGCGTCGAGCGGGGTGGCTTGCCGATGGAACTGGAGGAAGCCGTCGGTCCCGAGCAGGGCGCGGTAGGCGGCGCGCGACGTCGAGGCCATGCGCTCGAGCACGGGCACGAGGTCGGCGGGCAGTGGCCCGGCCTTTCCATGCCGCCACGCCGCCGCCGTCACGCCCGCGAGCAAGAGCTCGAGGTTGTACAGCGCCGTGCCCGGGTTGCCGTACTTCTGCGCGATGGTCTCGCCTTGCTCGGTGAGTCGGATCGCCCCGTCCAACGACCCGGCGGGCAAGGCCTCGAGGAACCGGTGGGTCGGCCCCGCGCCCCGGCTCACGGTGCCGCCGCGTCCGTGGAAGAACTGGATGGCGACGCCCGCCCGCTGGGCCACGGCGGCGAGTCGTGCCTGGCCGCGTTGCAACGCCCATTGGCTCGCCAGGATGCCCGCGTCCTTGTTCGAGTCCGAGTAGCCCACCATGACCTGCTGGCGCGGGTGGCCGGGGCGGCCGGCCATGCGTGCGTGGTAGGCGAGGCTCGCGCGGGTGACGGGGAACTCGAGGAATGGCTCCAGCAGGCCGGGGCCGTTCTCGAGGTCCTCCACCGTCTCCAGCAACGGCACCACGGGAAGAAGGCAAACCATCCCCTCGGGAAACAACCGCAACAGCCCCGCCTCGCGGGCCAGCAGGTACACCGCCAGGAGATCGGAGACGCGACGGGTCATGCTCACGATCAACGAGCCCAGGCCGTCCGGACCATGCCGTTGCAAGTGCGACGCCAGGACCCGGAAGGTCCCCACCACGGCGTCCGCCTCCGGCCCCGCGGACGCGACGGGGTGGAGGAAGGGCCGCGGCGATCGGATCTCCCGTTCCAGCAAACGCAGCCGCTCGGGCTCCGTCCATTCCTCCCATTGGGACGCGTCGAGGCCCGAGGCCATGAGCAACTGCTTGAGCGCGCGGTCGTGGAAGGCGGAGTTCTGGCGCACGTCCAGCCGGGCGAGATGGAAGCCGAACGTCTCCAGCACCCGTCGCACCGGCCGCACGTCATGGCCCGCAAGCCTTCGCGCGCCGGCCTCCACCAACGACGCCTCCAGGACGGCGAGGTCCGCGTCGAGCTGCGAGGGCACGGCGTAGCGCCCCGGCGAATCCTGCACCTGCGCGAGCAACCCTGGCTGCACGTCCACCGGCAGGCGGGCCGCCATGAGTTCCGCCGCCTGGCGCCAAGGCTCCCCCGGGTGCATCTGGACGATGGGCGTGGCGGCGTCGCCCAACGCCTCGCGGCAGCGCTGGATCAAGCCGATCAAGGCCGGGGGCGGCGCCTGGATCCATTCCGCCAAGGGCAGCTTCTCCGCCAAGGCCGTCAATTGCCGGTGCATGACCACCAGCGCGTTCGCCCGAAGGCGCTCGAGCGTCTCCCCGGTCACCTCCGCCGTCACCCCCGGATGCCCGTCCCGGTCGCCGCCCACCCAGGTCCCAAAGCGCAGCCGCGGCAACGTCCCCGGGGCCTCCAGCGCCTCGGCGGCAAAGCCCGCCCGCGTCCACGCCGACGCCAGTCGTCGGTCCAGCGCCGGGATGGTCCCCGGCAACACGTCCCGCAGGTAGTTCAGGACGTTGCGCCGCTCGTCGGCGACCGTGGGCTTCTGCATCAAGATCTCCCCGGTTCGCCACAACCGTTCCATCAAGGCCATCACCTCCGCACGCCCGGCCCCGCCCGAGTCCGCACGCCCCCCCTCGCCGATCCCCATGGCCCGCAGCAGCCGCATCAACTCGCGATGTTGCTCCAGCACCGACGACCGCTTCGCCTCGGTGGGGTGCGCGGTGAACACGGGCTCGACCTCGACGCCGGACATGACGGCGGCCAGGGGACCCGCCTGCGCGCCCGAGCGACCCAGGCTTGCGAGGACCTCGCCCCAGAGGCCGCGCTCGGCCTCCGGGCCCTCCGCCGCCTCCCGCAGGTGCCGCATGCTTTCGGCGGCGTGCTCCTCCACCGTGTTGAGCAATTGAAACGCCATCGCGTAGGCGAGCCCAAGGCGGGCGGGCGGCTCGGGTTCACCCGGTTCCGCTCCAACTCCCGGCCCGCCACGCCATGGCAGCCATCGGCCCAGGTCGCCTTCCCCAAGCCCCTCCAACACCTCGGCGAGGCAGCCCGTCAACCAACGGACCTCCCTCTCGATTTGTTGGAAACCCAGCTCGACGTAGTCCGGTGGGGCGGTTGTTTCCGGCGCGGCATTCATGGCATGGATGAGGCAAAAGGCGGGCTCGATGTTCGATGACCTTGACCGACCCGCGCCCATGCCATCGGCCCCGCGCCGCGTCAAATGAAGCATGGTCTTGGGCACCATGTTTCCGCGCTTGGCCGAAGCGCTTCAGGTGGGCGGGAGGCGATGGGGCAGGCGCGTCGCCGGCGAGATCAGGGCTGATCCAGGTTTCCCGCAAGCACGGGGGAACGGGCGAAGGACGAAGCTCTTGCGAAAGAAGATCCAGCAAGGACGAGCGACCCCAACGGCATCGTCCCGCTCAGTGCGCCTGCCGCAGCGTCACGTCGCCCGTGCCGGTGACGCGGACGCAACACGTGAGGCGGAATCGGTCCGGGTCACGGTTCCATTGGTCGAGCACGTCGAGTTCCTCGGGCGTGGGTGGCGCGAGGTGTTGCATGCCCGAGACGATCTCGGCGCAGCAGGTGCCACAGGAGCAGTTGAAGCAACCTGCCTCCATGTCCACGCCCGCCTTTTCGCCCGCGTCCAGGAGCGTCACGCCTGCCTCGACCTCGGCCGACGCGTTCTGGGGAAGAATCGTTACCTTCGACATTGTGAAGAGCCGCCAGACTTCCCGCCGATGCCCAGAAGTCAACCGGTCGGTTGGCTCCCGAATCCACGCGTAAGAAGTTTTTGAGTGAAGGGCTCTCGCCTCGCGCGGCGCTGCCAGAGGGTGGATCCTGCGGGCTCTCTTCGCGTCTTCGCGTGATTCAAAAACCATGCCTTCCCATGTACTGAACCCGTGATGCATGCAGCCGGGATTTCCTCACGCGAAGACGCGAAGACGCGAAGAATGCGGTCGCATGGAGGCCCATGCCGAGGTTCATGCCCATCCGCTACGATCGCGTTCTGGCACGCCGCCTGTGGTACTTCACGGGGTTGTGGATCCGGAGTCTCTCCCATCCTTACGCGAGGATTTGGATGGCTGGTGCGATGCCGTTGCGTCGGGGGGCGACGCGGGCGACGGCGCGTTGGGACGCGGCGATTGACCTGGAAGCACGCAGCGGTCCAGCCTCGCGGGGTCATGAGCACGAAGGTTCCCGATGATTTGAAGTACGCGGCGTCGCACGAGTGGGTGCGGGTGCAGGATGGAGTGGCCACGGTGGGAATCACCGACCACGCGCAGCACGAGTTGACGGACATTGTGTTCGTCGAACTCCCGGCAGTGGGCCGCGTGGTGAAGGCCGGCCAGGCCTGCGCCGTCGTGGAGTCCGTCAAGACGGCCAGCGACATCTACGCGCCGGTCGCGGGCGAGGTGATCGCCGTGAACGCCGCCGTCTCGGGCAATCCCTCGTTGGTGAACACGGATCCCTACGGCGAGGGCTGGTTCATGCGCGTGCGGCTTTCGGGTGGCGTGGACGGGTTGCTGGACGCCGCCGGGTACCGCGAGAAGATCGGGGCCTGAGCCAGGGGCTCGCCATGCAGGCCGTGCCTTGGGCGGTTTCGGGGACGGACCCCGCCCCGTTGTTCGAGTGGTTCCGGGGCTGCCACGCGACGGAGCTGCTCGTGGCGGCGACGGCGCACTTGGGCTTGTTCAGGGAGCTGGGCTCCGGGGCGCTGTTGCAAGGGGAACTCGGCCACCGGCTCGGCCTGGGGCCTCGGCCCATGCAGGTGCTGGCGACGGCCTTGAGGGCGATGGGGACGCTCCGGCTGCGGGAGGACGGCCGGCTGGAGGCCACGGATCTCGCCCGGACCCACCTAGACTCGGGCAGCCCCCATTACGTCGGGGATTACTTCGCACTCGCCTCCGGCTCGCCCGGCGTGCTCGCCATGGTCGAGCGACTGAGAAGCGACCGGCCGGCCGGCGCGGATGGCGGCGGCGGCGGCGTGGGCTTCATCTACCGCGAGGGGTTGAGGTCGGCGATGGAGGCGGAGGAAGGGGCGAGGTTCTTCACGTTGGCGCTCGCAGGGAGGGCCAGGAACGTGGCACCGGCGCTGGCGGACGCCGTCCGGTTGCCCGATGCGACGATGCTGGTGGACGTGGCGGGGGGAACGGGCGTTTACACGGTGGCGTTGCTGCGCGCGAACCCGGGGCTTCGCGCCGTCGTGTGGGACCGGCCGGAGGTGCTCCGCGTCGCGTCGGAGTTTGTCTCGGGGGCTGGGCTCGAAGGACGTGTGGAGCTGCGACCGGGCGACATGTTCCGCGACCCGTTCCCGGAGGGCGCGGACGTGGTGCTGTTGTCCAACGTGCTGCACGACTGGGCGGAGCGGGAATGCGAGGTCATCCTGCGCCGGTGCGCGGAGGGGTTGCCGCCGGGCGGGCGGCTTTTGGTGCATGACGTGTTCCTGGACGACGACTTGGGCGGGCCATTGCCCGTGGCGCTGTACTCGGCGGCCTTGTTCAGCGTGACGGAGGGCCGGGCCTACAGCGCGGCCGAGTACCGTTCGATGCTGGATCGCGCCGGGTTCGACGTCGTGGGGTTGGTTCCCACGCGCGTCCACTGCGGCGTGTTGGTGGCGGTCCGGAGGTGACCCCGCCGTCCCGGCTAGAACATCCGGGAGACCGACAAGGAGATGAGGTAGTCGGCGAAGGCCGCGTCCCCATGGCGGCCTTTTTGGTCGTCCCAATAGGAGCGTTCGCGGTTGGCGGCGAGGAGGATGGGGGCGGTGAGGTTGACGTTCCAACGACCGGGCATCCACGAGATGCCGGGCTCGAAGGAGATGGCGTAGCCCGGGCGCCGGAACCCTTCCTTCATGCCGGCGTTGCCATTGAGGTCCTCGACCGGCACCCCCTCCATGCGGCCACCCAAGGAGAGGGCGATCAGGTGCTTGTGGCTGAGGATGACGTTGAACCCGGTGCGGAGGAGGTACTGGTCCGTGATCGACATGCCGTTGTCGATGTTGACGCCGTTGATCGTGGGGCCGGCGTCGCGCCGCGCGGTCGGGTTTAGGGTGCCGTTCACGTTCTGCGGGTTGAACAGGTAGAAGGCCTGCGCGTAGCCCACGAGGCGCGACGCCAACTGTCGGTAGCCCGTCAACTCCAAGGTCACACCCCAACCTCCGTCGCCGGGCTGGATGGATTGATCGACGGGCCGCGTGACGGGCCGGATGTCCGTGCCGGGGCCGGGGTCCTGGTCTTGATAGAACGTGTCGGTGGCGCCGTAGTCGCCGCTGGGGGCCTTGAAGCCGACGCTGGCCTGGATGTTGCCCTTCGGTTGCTGGGCGGGATCCCACACCCATGCGTTGAAGGAGGCCCGGACATCGCCCAAGCCACCCGAGGACGTGTCGCGGCGGACCCCGCTGTGCTCGTAGGGCGCGGAACGGGTGTGCTGGACGAACGGGAGGACCAACGTGGCGGAGTAGCGCGGCGTGATTTGGTAGGTCACGCCGACGTCGATGAAGTTGGAGTAATTGATGACCTCGGTGCCCTGCTGGAAACGGTCGAGGCCCGCCGCATTGCGCGGCTGGCTGCCACCGGAAAAATGGCGGTCGGACTTGAAGAACCGGTATCCCAAGAACGCCTGCCAGCCCCCGGACTCAAGGCCGACGCCCTCGTTGCCGAGGGGATGGTTCATGCCGCAGAGGCCGCCGCCCCGGACGGCGACGCAGCCCTGGGCCAAGGCGTCATGGGTTGAGGCAAGGAGGCTCGTGGCCGCCGTCGTGATGGCGAGTCGATAGGAGAGTCGATAGCGAGAAGACTTCATGAGACGCCCCTCGTTTATTGCGGGCCACGAGAGGAGGCGCGGGCACCGTGGCGGGATGGCAGTCGGACGGGGCGAACCGGCCATGGCGCGGGGCAAGACGCCAGAAGAAGGACGGCCCGCTGCGCCATCACTTCCTCCGAATACGGCCCTTCCCCGGGCCGCCGCAGGCCTTGATGAAGGCCTGGAACAATCGCCGAAAGGCGGGTTGCCTCGGCGCCAGGCGCTCGGGATGGAACTGCGTTGCGACGAGCCATGGGCGTTCGTCGGCATCGGCCCATTCGGCGGCCTCCACCAAGCCATCGGGGGCGACGGCGATGGCGCGCAGGCCCGGGGCGAGGTCGCGCACGGCCTGGTGATGCGTGCTGTTCACCTGCAACGACCGCCGCCCCGTCGCACGCGCGAGCAAGGACCCGCGCTCGACCACGACCGGGTGGACGGGCACGTCCTTGAGGTCGGTTTGGTTGTGGCGGATCTCGCCAGGGCGTTCGGTGGGGAGGTCCACAAACAAGGTGCCGCCCAACGCGACGTTGAGGACCTGCAACCCGCGGCAAATCGCCAGCATGGGCACCGGACGCGCGGCCCATTCGCCCAGCAACGCCGTCTCGAACAAGTCCCGCCCGGCATCCACGCCCACGCACCGGGCGGCCAGCCCGGCGTCCGCGTCCGGCCGATGCAACCGCGCCGCGATGTCGTCGCCGCCCGTCAACAGGACGCCGTCGCAACGGGCCATGGCCTCGCGCAAGGCCGCCGTGTCCGGCGTGGGAGGAAAGATCCACGGCAGGCCACCCGCCTCCAGCAGCGCGTGGGTGTAGCGCAAGGACAGGCTGGTGCTCGGGTCGTCAAACTCCGCGCCGTTCGCGTGGGGCGAGGCGGCGACGAGGATGAGGGGGCGACGGGGCGTGGGCATGGCTACGAAAGGGGGTGCTCGGGGAACAACTCACGGATGCGCTTGCGCACGGCGACGATGTCGCGGGGCTTGAAGCGGCGGCGGACATGGCCGCGCTCGAGGGCGTCCAGGAGCGCGAGCCAGTCGTGCAACGGGGGCTCGGGCAGGGGCGTCCACTCGATGTCGCGGCCGCGGCGCTTGGGACGCTCGTAGAAACGCCATTCACTGCCGACGTGCTGGGCGTACACATGGCGTGTCAGCCCGTCCTCGCCATCCGTCCTCCAACCGATCTCGGCCTTGGCTCCCATGGGTAGGTTTGAATTGGGTCGTGGGTTTCCGTGGAACGAGGGCGGCGCTACGCGAGGGCGGCGGCGGGTGGCTCGGGCAAGTCCACGCTCGCGACGGCCATGGCGGCGATGCCCTCCTGGCGCCCCACGAAGCCGAGGCGCTCGTTGGTGGTGGCCTTCACGCCCACCTTGGAAGCCGGGATGCCCAGGGCGGCCGCGATGCACTCCTTCATCTGTCCGATGTACGGGTAGATCTTGGGCCGCTCGGCCACGAGCGAGGCGTCGATGTTCACGATGCGCCCGCCCATGGCGCGCACGCGACGCGCCGCCTCCTCCACGAAGATCCGGCTCGGGGCATTGCGCCACGCGGGGTCGGTGTTGGGGAACAAATGCCCGATGTCCACGTCGCCAATCGCTCCAAGCACGGCGTCCGTGATCGCGTGCAGCAACGCGTCCGCGTCGCTGTGGCCGTCCAGGCCGTGCGTGTGGGGGATCTCGACGCCGCCCAGGAACAACGGGCGCCCGGCGACCAAAGCATGGACATCGTACCCGATGCCGACATGAACCATGGGCCAAGGCTGCGGCCGATGGGCGGGCCATGGCAAGGTCGAGCAAGGCCGGGCACGCCGGGACCATTCCATTGGGAGGGAAGTGATGGCGAAGCAGATGCTGGCGCAAGCCGAGGAGTGAGCGAGGCGCGGGCCGGTTCGAGGCCCGTAACGAGCGAACGACGAGGCTCTTGCGAAAGAAGATCCAGCAAGCACGACCGATCCAACTGAATCGTCCCGGCTAAGCCGCCAACGCGTCGCGCAGCCTTCGTAGATACTCCGACCGGGCCACCTCGACCGCGCCCACCGAACGGGTCGTCTCGGTGATCATCTGGGTGTCGAAGAGCCGGCATCCCCGGGCTCGCAGCCGCCCCAGCAATTCCACCAAGGCAACCTTGGAGGCATTCGGGACGTGATGGAACATCGACTCCCCCGCGAAGAAGCGTCCGATTCCAACGCCATACACGCCCCCCGCCAGTTGGTCGCCCTGCCACACCTCCACACTGTGAGCCCAGCCCGCCTCATGCAGCCGGACGTAGGCCTCGATGATCTCCGGGGTGATCCATGTCACATCCCCCGCGCGAGGCACCGACGCACACGCCTCAATCACCCGTCGGAAGCATCGATCCTCCGTCACCGCGAAAACACCCTTCCGAATCACCCGGGCCAGCGTCCGTCCCACGTGCACATGGTCGAGCTCGATGATGGCCCTGGGGTCGGGCGACCACCACGTGATGGGATCAACGCTCCACGGGAAGATGCCTGCCCTGTATGCGGCCAGGAGCCGCTCTGTCGAAAGGTCGCCGCCCATCGCGACCAAGCCCTCCTTCAAGGCGGCGTCGGCGGGCGGAAACACCGGCGCCGCGCCCAGGATGGGGATGTAGGGAGGCGGCATCGTGTCCTAGGGTTCCTCCGCGCCCGTCGTGCCTTCCAGGCACGTCAGCCAACCGGAAACCAACGCGCCGGCCAACTCCATCATCGTCACCAACATCCGGTTCCGATCCGTGCCTTCCACGCGTTCGCCCGATTCAAAGTTCGGGCTCCCAAGCGCCTCCCAGCAGGCGACCCGCGCCCCATTCAACACCCGCAGCAACCGGTCCGCCTCCACCTCGTCCACCTGCAACCCGTACCCACCCTTCCCCTTCACGCAACGCTCCGGGTCATCCAGCAACGCCAGCGTGGCGGAACGTTCAGCCTCCAGCCCGGCGACGACGTCGGCCGCCAGCATCGCCGCCGCGTCGGCCGGCAATTCGCCCGCGACGCCGCGCGTGATGGGCGGCGGCCGCCGCGCCACCTGCTGGAACAAGCCCAGGACCGCCCGCATCTGTTGCCATTCCCTCGCCGCCAACTGCACCACCCGCCGTCCGGGCTCCGACACCAACAGCTTCATCCCGCGTCCTTCTCCAGCGTGGCCTGCAACGAGTAGGACTGGAGCTGGTGCACGTGCGCCTCGGCCTTCTCGAAGGATTCCCTCACCAACACCGACTTCCCCTTCTCATGAACCTCCATCATGTGCTTCTCCGCGCGCTTGCGGTCCCATCCGAACACCTGCTGGAAGACGTGGGTGACATAGGGCATCAGGTTCACGGGATCGTTCCAGCACACCACGAGGTAGCCCGACTCCAACGCCTCGCGCGACGCCTCGCGCGGGGTCGCGGTCGGCGTCGGAAGGGTCACGGGCATCGATGGATCAGCCATGCCATGACGCTATCGCCCCGGCCTCGCGGGGCCAACACCGGAGCCGCTGGGTGGCCGGCATCGGCAGCGATCATGCAGCCTCGGTGGGGCGCGCCCGGCTCCGTCGAGCCTCCGTCCGGCGCATCGCCTGCTCGCGACGACGCGTCTCCGCGCGAAGCAATTCCTCCGCCGACCACCCCTTGTCCTGGCACAACGCCGCCAGCTCGAACAGGCGGCGCCCCACGTCATCCGGCTTCACACGTCCCGGGCCCGCAGCCGCCTGGGTCGGCACCCGTTCCACCAACCCCGCCTTCGCCCCCTTCTTCAGCAGCTTCTGCGCCCGCATCAACCCCGGCATGCGCCGGGGCACGCCGTCCAACGCCGACTTGCGCTCGCGGGCGGAGCCAGCCTTTTCCGCCCTCTTGATCTTCTCCCAGTTGGCCCAGACCTGGTCCACGTCGCGGACCTGGACGTCGCCAAACACATGGGGATGCCGCCGCACGAGCTTGTCCGCCAGTTCCTGGCAAATCCTCCCGAAGTCGAACGCGCCGCGTTCGCTCGCCAACTGGGCATGAAACACGACCTGCAACAGCAAGTCCCCCAGCTCCTCCACCATCTCGGCCTCGTCGCCCGCCTCGATGGCGTCCAGCAACTCGTAAACCTCCTCGACGGCGTGCCATCGCAAGGAGCGGTGGTCTTGCTCGCGATCCCACGGGCACCCATCGGGCGCGCGCAAGGCCGACATGATCTCCAAGACCTGCTGGATCGACGGTCGTTTCCTCGACGGTGGCTTCCTCATGGTTGTCTTCCCTTCAGGCTTCAAAGCAGCACCAGGTCGTCCCGGTGCACCAATTCATCCCGGGCCGCCTTCCCCTCGCGCAACGCGGCGGCGTCGCACCGGGCGATCCCGCGCGCAAACTCGCGCCCGTCGGGACCCAGCACCCGGATGATGTCACCGCGGACGAACTCGCCCTCGCATCCGGACACGCCCGCCGCCAGGAGGCTGCGGCCGCGCGTGGTCAAGGCCTCCATCGCGCCCGCGTCCACGCGCACGCCGCCGCGCACATGGTGGTAGAACGCAATCCAACGCTTCCGGCTCGGCAACCGTCCCTTCGCCGGGAGAAACAACGTCCCCTCCTGCTGGCCCGAGACGATCCGCGCGAGGACGTCATGCCGGCGGCCGGGCGCGATCACGAGGGGAATGCCCGAGCGGACCACGATGCGGGCCGCCGCGATCTTCGTGGCCATGCCGCCGGTCGCCGTCGCGCTGCTCGTGCCGCCCGCCATGGCCTCGATGCGGGCGTCGATGGCCTCCACCACGTCCACCAACCGGGCCGTGGGCTTGCCGAAGTCCTCCACCAGGCCATCCGCCGTGGTGAGGATCACGAGCAGGTCGGCCGGCAGCAGGCTCGCCACCAACGCCGACAACCGGTCGTTGTCCCCGAACTTCAGCTCCGTGACGGAGACGGCGTCGTTCTCGTTGATGATGGGCAGCACGCCATGACGCAGCAGCGTCAGCAACGTGTTGCGCGCGTTCAGGTGGCGGTCGTGGTCCGCAAGGTCCTCGTGCGTGAGCAGCACTTGCGCGACCGGTTGCTCGAAGTGGCGGAACAACTGCTCGTAGGTCGCCATCAGCCGCGATTGCCCCACCGCCGCGCAGGCCTGGCGCTCCGCAAGGCTCGGTGGACGGCGATCATAGCCCAGGACCCCCATCCCGGCCCCCACCGCGCCCGACGTCACCAGCACCACCTCGTGGCCGGCCGCCCGCAGCGCCGCCACCTGCGCGACCAATTGCGCGAACTGCACCAGGTCCGGGCGGTTGCGCCCATCCGTGAGGACGCCCGTTCCCAGCTTCACCACCAGCCTCTTGGCCGACTTCAATGCCTCCGATCGCACGGGGCGAGCAAAGAGAACACGCCCGGCCGACTCAAGCCCAATGGCGGCAACTCGCTCCTTGCCGCATCCGACGACCCGCGTAGCGTCGCGCCCATGGCCAATGCCAAGAAGCCATCAAAGCCAGCCAAGGCGGTCCTGCTCGGGGTCGGGCTCGACTCGGACGGCCACAAGCGCGTCACCACGGGCAAGAACTTCGCGCTGGTGGGCGGCACCGCCGAGACGCACGGGGCCATGACCGAGAAGGCCATCAAGATCAACGAGAAGCTCGCCAAGCGCGGCAAGGAGCTTCACGAGGTCTCCCGCGAGGAGTTCGACGACATCGCCCACGACGTCGGCCTCCAACGCCACGACCCGTCGCGGAATTGAGCCCCGACGCCCCAACGCAGACGGGCAAGCGAGGGCGATTCAGTTGGGAGGGAAGTGATGGCGAAGCAGATGCTTCTGCGAGACGAGGCGTGAGCGAGGCACGGGCCGGCGCGGGATCCGTAACGAGCGAAGAACGAAGGATTTGCGCAAGCACATCAAGCGAGCACGACCGATCCAACCGCATCGTCCCGGCTACGGTTCCTTCAGGCGGACGAAGACCATGGACGTGGGCGAGCCGTCGCTGAACTGCTTGGACTTCACCTCCACGTAGTCCTGCATCTTGATCAGATCGCCCAGCTTCTTCTTGCCGTACTTCCTTGGGTCAAACTGGGGGTTCGCATTGCTGACCAGCGAGCCCACCACCGCGAGGAACGCCCATCCGTCATCGCCCGCCGCGGCCGTGATCGCCTTCGACAAGAGGGGCCGCAGGGAGGCATGTCCCGTTGCCAGCGGAGCCGGGGCTTCCCCGGGGGCGCGCAGGAACTCGGTGAAGATGAACTTGTTGCAGGCGGCGACGAAGGGCTTGGGCGTCTTCTTTTCCCCAAAGCCATACACAAGCAGGCCCGACTCCCGGATGCGCGTGGCCAAGCGCGTGTAGTCGCTGTCGGACGACACAATGCAGAACCCGTCCAAACGCCCGCCATGGAGCATGTCCATCGCGTCGATGATCATCGCCGAGTCGGTCGCGTTCTTCCCGGATGTGAGGCGGAACTGTTGCACGGGCTGGATCGCGTGCGTGTGCAGCCGTTCCTTCCACCCCGAAAGGCTGCCAGTGGTCCAGTCCCCATAGGCGCGCCGCACCGTGGCGGTGCCATGACGCCCCACCTCGGTCATGAGTTCCGCCGCCACGCCCGGCGGCGCGTTGTCGGCGTCGATGAGGACGGCGAGTCGATGGGAACTGGGCTCGGCCATGGTGATTCCTTGTTTTCTGCGATGCCGTCGAACCGGTCGTGCCGGTACGGGCAGGCGACCCGGGGCACGCGCGACAACGGGCATACCTTCCAAGGCCGCATCCCCCCCGCGTCAAGCCGGCACCCGCGGCCGTTTCCGGGCCAGGGTTTCGGGCGCGGCCTGCGCCACCGATGGGACGCGCCACGCGGTTCCGCCCGCCGGGCCCATGGCGCGTGTCCATCCGCCGCGCCGACGCTCGCGAATGGGCTCTTGCAACGGGGTCCGAACGCGGGGAGACACTTGGCAGGTAACGAGTTCCACGCATCACCGTCCATTGACGCCGCCATGACCACCGAGCAAGCCATCGAGCAGTTTCGCGAGACCTACGCCACCGTCCGGGCCGAGGTCGGCCAAGTCATGGTGGGCCAGGACGCGATCGTGGAGGGGACCCTCAACGCCATCCTCGCGGGCGGTCATGTGCTGTTGGAAGGCGTGCCGGGCCTCGGCAAGACCCTCCTGGTCCGCACCCTCGGCGAGGTCCTCGACCTGGGCTTCAGCCGGATCCAGTTCACCCCGGACCTCATGCCCGCCGACATCCTCGGCACCAACCTCGTCATGGAGACGCCCGATGGACGGCGGGAGTTCCAGTTCCAGAAGGGGCCCGTGTTCGCCAACATCGTGCTGGCCGACGAGATCAATCGTGCGACGCCCAAGACGCAGTCGGCGATGCTCGAGGCCATGCAGGAGCGCCAGGTGACGGCGGGCGGCGAGGTCCGGCCCCTGCCCCGTCCGTTCTTCGTGCTCGCCACCCAAAACCCCATCGACCAGGAGGGCACCTACCCGCTGCCCGAGGCGCAACTGGACCGGTTTTTCTTCAAGTTGGTGGTGGGCTACCCGACGGCGGACGAGCTGACGGAGGTGCTCAATCGGACGACGGAGGGGACGAAGGTCACGCCGCGGCGGGTGCTCGACGGCCCGGGGCTGGAAGCCCTCCAAGGGCTGGTGCGGCAAGTGCCCATCGCGTCCCACGTGAAGGACTACGCGGTCCGGTTGGTGCTGGCGACGCACCCCAAGACGGGCACGGCCGCCCCGATCACCAACCAATACCTCCGCTTCGGCAGCAGTCCTCGCGGGGCGCAGGTCCTCGTCCTGGCGAGCAAGGTGCGGGCGCTCACGCAAGGCCGCTTCAACGTGGGATTCGAGGACATCGCCGCCGTGGCGCCCGCCGCCCTGCGGCATCGGTTGATCCTCAACTTCGAGGCCGAGGCCGAGGGCATCACGACGGACCAAGTCATCGGCCGCATCCTGGCCGACGTGCCGCGCGACGCGGCGGTCGCGGCCTGATGGCCGGCAAGGATCTGCGCATGGCGGGCATCCTCACCCCGGAGCTCCTGCGGCGGCTGGAACAGTTCCAGCTCCTGGCCGCTCGTCGCGCCAAGAGTTCCGCGCGCGGCGAGCGTCGCAGCCGTGCCCGGGGCCAGAGCGTCGAGTTTGCGGACTACCGCAACTACGTCGTGGGCGACGACCTGCGCTACCTCGACTGGAACCTGTTTGGGCGCCTCGACCGGCTGTTTCTCAAGCTGTACGAGGAGGAACGCGAGCTGCCGGTGCGCGTCTTCCTGGATGCCAGCGAGAGCATGATGTTTGGCAACCCGGCGAAGTTTGACTTCGCGCGGCAGGTGGCGGCGGCCGTTGGTTACGTGGCGTTGTGCGGGTTTGATCGGGTGGCCGTGCAGGTGTTCCCGGAGCCCCAGCCGGGGCCGGATGCGGCGGCCGCGTCCTTGCAAGCCGCCATCCGGGGCTCGTTGCGCGCCGTGCGCGGGCGCAAGTCCTCGATGCAATACTTCGCGAACCTCAACGCGCTGCGCGGGGGCGGGCCCGCCGACCTCAACGCCGCGCTCCAACGCGGGGCCATGGAGGCGCGCCAGGCGGGCGTGGCGATCGTCCTGAGCGACTTCCTCGACCCGGCGGGCTAC
The DNA here is from genome assembly GCA_903880005.1 of uncultured Verrucomicrobiota bacterium. GTDB lineage: Bacteria > Verrucomicrobiota > Verrucomicrobiia > Limisphaerales > UBA9464 > UBA6176. The sequence continues at coordinate 18,396 of CAIRNV010000052.1, forward strand.
GAGGCCGGGCTCACCGCGCTGGTCGCCCGGGGCTTCCAGGTCAACGCCATCCAGATCCTCGCCCCGGAGGAGCTGGACCCATCCACCTTCGGCGACCTCCGGTTGGTGGACGCGGAGACGGGCTCGATGCAGGAGGTGACCTTCGGCAAGTACCGGCTCGCCGCCTACCGCGAGACCGTGGCCCGGTTCGTCCAGCGCCTCCTGGAGTTCTGCAAGTCCCGCGGCATCCACTTCTTCTCCGTCAGCTCCGGCACGTCCCTGGATGACTTGTTGCTGCGCCAACTCCGCGCCTCGGAGGTCTGGGGTTGAACCGCACCGCGACGCGCCACAACCCGACACGACGCCCCACGAATTTGGAACCCATGCAACCCAGCCACGCCCCGTCCCCCGCACGCGCAACCCGCCGCCGTTTCCTGGCGTCCACCCTCGCCATGGGGGCCGCCATGGGCGCCCGCGCCTGGGGACGCGAGACCGTCGAATTGCCCTTCGAGAACGGGGCGCGCGACCTCGTCGCCTACCCCCAGAAGCGCCCCCTCATCCGCCTCACCACGCGCCCGCCGCAGCTCGAGACGCCGTTCGCCGTCTTTGGCGAGGGCCCTATCACGCCCAATGACGCCTTCTTCGTCCGGTATCACCTCGCCGGGTCTCCCCCGCCACGCGAGGCGCTCGAAGGCCCGGCCTTCCAGCTCGCCGTCGAGGGCCACGTCCAATCCCCCCTCGCCCTCGCGGTGGCGGACCTGGCAAGGCGCTTCGACACCACTTCCGTCGTCGCCGTCAACCAGTGCTCCGGCAACGGTCGCGGCCTGTTCCGCCCCCGCGTCCCGGGCGGGCAAATGGGCAACGGGGCCATGGGTTGCGCGCGATGGGAAGGCGTCCGGCTCGCCGACGTCCTCAAGGCGGCCGGGGTGAAGCCGGGGGCGCGCCATGTGCTTCTCGACGGCCTCGACAAGCCCCCCGCGCCTGGGATCCCCGACTTCGTCAAGGCGCTGGACATCGACCAGGCCCTGGACCCCGAGATCCTCCTGGCCACCCGGATGAACGGCGAGCCGTTGCCCTGGCTCAACGGCTACCCGCTGCGCGTCGTCGTCCCGGGGCATTACGGCACCTATTGGATCAAGCACCTCCACCGCATCACCGTCGTCGATGCCGACTTCAAGGGCTATTGGATGGATCCCGCGTATCGCATCCCCGACGACCCATGCGCCCACGTCGAGCCCGGCACCAAGCCGCGCCGAACCGTCCCCATCACCCGCTTCAACGTCCGGTCCTTCATCACGTCGGTCGCTGATGGCTCCCCGGTGCCGGCCGCCCGGACCACCCTTCTCAAGGGCATCGCCTTCGACGGCGGCTCCGGGATCCGCGAGGTGGTCGTGTCGGATGACGAGGGCCGGACCTGGCGCGCGGCGGAGCTGGGGCGTGACCATGGCCGTCATGCGTTCCGAGAATGGTCCTTGCCGTGGACGCCGCCGGCCGTCGGCGAACGCACCCTGTGGGCGCGCGCGACCAATCGCCTCGGGCAATCGCAGCCCATCGAGCCCCTTTGGAACCCGGCCGGCTACATGCGCAACGTGGTCGAGCCCGTGAAGGTGAAGGTGACCGCATGAACCCGACGAGACCCGTGAAGGCAGGCCCCAACAACGATCGCGACGAAGGACGACGCACGCCACGCTGGCCGCGCATTGGCTGCGGCGGGCGCATGGCAACCGCGCTCCTGGCCGCGCTCGCGCTGAACCACGCCACCGCCGACGACGCATGGAAGCTCCCGCCCGAGAAGACCTCCCTGAAGCCGGGCGCGGGACGCGAGATGGTGCTGGGCCAATGCGTGGCCTGCCACTCGGCCGACTACATGACGAGCCAGCCGCCCCTCGACCGCGCGGCATGGGCCGCCTCCGTGGAGAAGATGCGCTCCAAGTACGGGGCGGCGATTCCCACCAACGCCGCGTCGGCCATTGCCGACTACCTAGCCGCGCAGTACGGCCCGAAGGCCCCGGGTCGCTGACCGCATGAGCTTCCTGGCGCCGCTTGCGTTCTGGTTTGCGCTGGCCCTCCCGGCCGTCGTGGTGTTCTACCTGCTCAAGCGCAAACGGGTGACGCGCGTGGTGCCCTCGACGCTGCTGTGGCAGAGGTTCCTGGCCGAGACGCAGGCCAGCGCGCCCCTGCAACGTCTGCGGCACAACTGGCTGCTCCTCCTCCAACTCCTGCTGCTCGCGCTCCTCGTCCTCGCGCTCGCACGGCCCTACTTCTCCGGCAAGGCCGGCCTCGGTCGGCTCCAGGTCGTCGTCCTCGACGCCTCGGCCTCGATGCAGGCCATCGACGAGTCGCCCTCGCGCTTCGAGATGGCGCGGAAGCAAGCCTTGGCCCTCGTCGATGGGCTCGCCACCACCCGCGGCGGCCAGATGGTCGTCCTCGTCGCGGGCGCCCACGCCGAGGTCCGGCAAAGCGCCACCTCCGAGAAGGCCGCCCTCCGCCGCGCCATCGAGGGCGCGCGTGTGACCGACTCGCCCACGCGCCTCGTCGAGGCCCTGCGGGTCGCCGAGACGCTCATCCGCGACCGGCCCGACGCCGAGGTTCACCTCTTCAGCGACGGCGCGATTCCCGGGCTCGCCGAGTTCGAGACCCGCGACCTCCGGCTGGTCTTTCATCGCGTGGGCAAGGGCGGCCGCAACGCCGGCATCGTCGCGTTCGACGTGAAGCCCAACCCGGAGGACCCGGCCAAGCGCGCGCTGTTCCTCGCCCTGGCCAACCACCAGCCCAGGCCGGTGGAGGGCCGCGTTGAGATCTCCTTCGACGGCCAGATGATCGAGACCAAGACGCTCGTCCTGGGCCCCACGAACACCACGCCCGCCGTCTTCGTGGCCGCGCAGTCGCGCGACGGCGTGTTCACGGCGCGCTGGACGGCGGCCGACGACCTGGCCGTGGACAACGTCGCCCACGCGGTCTCCGTCCTGCCGCGCCCCCTGAACGTTCTGCTCGTGACCAAGGGCAATCGTTTCCTCGAAAAGGCCCTCGCCGCCGCCGCGCCCAACGTCGAGCTCGCCCTCGCCGCCGACCACGGCCCGGCCGACGCCGGCAAGCACGACGTGGTCGTCCTCGACGACGTGGTGCCGGCGGAGTGGCCCAGGGGAAACGTGATGGCCGTGCACGTCGCCCCCACGAACTGGTTCCCCGAGGGCGTGGGATCCATCGAGGCCCCGCCCATCGTCAACTGGCGCAACACGCATCCCCTTCTCCGCTTCGTCTCCTTTGACGCCGTGCAGGTCGCCGCCGCGCTCTCCGTGAAGCCCCCGTCCTGGGGCGTCGGGCTGGTGGAGGCCCCCCAGTCGCCACTTGTCGTGGCCGGCGAACTCGGGCGCCAACGCATCGTGTGGATCGGGTTCGACACGCTCCAGAGCACGTGGCCCTTGCGCGTCTCGTTCCCCATCTTCGTCGCCAACGCCGTCGAGTTCCTCAACCCCGCCACCGCGCGGTCCGATCTTCTCCACGTCCGGCCCGGCGACGCCTTCCGCATGCCCCTCGCCGGGCCCGTCTCGGACGCCACGGTCACCCTGCCCGACGGCAAGGCCCTCACCGCGCCCGTCACGCCGCAGGCCGTCGAGTTCGTGTGGGGCGACACCGCATCCCAGGGCATCTACAAGGCCCGCCTGGGCACCAACGAGGTCCTGTTCGCCGCCAACCTCCTCGACCCGGCCGAGAGCGACATCCGACCGCGCGAGACCCTCGAGGTCGGCCGCTTCAACCAAGTCGCGGCCACCACGCGCAAGGACGCCAACCTCGAGCACTGGCGTTGGTTTGCCTTGGCCGCCCTGGGCGTCCTGATGGGCGAGTGGTGGTGGTTCCACCGCCGCACGGCGTGACGCCGGCCCGGGACGCCCCCCCGGCGACCACGTGAGGGCGCGGCGGATTCGCCCGTGGAAAAGGAGGAACGAGCGAGGCGTCCCGCATGGGCGTGACGATGAGGGCCGTGGCCTCGCACGTGGGATGTCTTGACCTTGGGCCATCGCTTCGGGACAACGCGGGCCGATGAGCATGGTTTCCGTGGCCGAGATTGAGTCGGCGATCCGCAACGTCCCCGACTTCCCGAAGCCGGGCATCCAGTTCAAGGACATCACTCCCGTGCTGGCCGACGGCCGGTTGTTCGCCGGGGCGATGGAGCACCTGCTGGAAGGCGTGGGCCGACACGACGTGGACAAGGTGGTGGGGATCGACGCGCGAGGCTTCATCTTCGCGGCCGCCGCCGCCACCCGGCTCGGCTGCGGGTTCGTCCCCGTGCGAAAGAAGGGCAAGCTCCCGTGGCAGACGCACGAGGAGAGCTACGACCTCGAGTACGGGTCGGCCACCGTCGCCGTGCACGTGGACGCCGTCCGTCCGGGCGAGCGCGTGTTGCTGCTCGACGACCTTCTGGCCACGGGGGGGACGGCGGCGGCGACGGTCTCGTTGCTGCAAAAGCTCGGCGCGCGGCTCGTGGGCATCCGCTTCCTCATCGAGCTCGCATTCCTCGGCGGCCGACGTCGGCTGGGGACGGCCCCGGTGCGGGCGTTGGTCACGTACTGAAGGCGGGGCCACGCCGCGTTGCCGCCATCCTTTTCCCTGCCCCGCATGCTTCAGGCGCTGGACCTCAGGTTGCTCTGGTATTTCAACCGGGGGATCGCGCACCCGTGGCTGGATCCGGCGATGCAATTCCTGAGCGGCAACGCGCTGCTCGTGCCGGGGTTGGTGTTGCTGGCGACGCTGTTGCTGGTGTGGGGCGGGCGCCGGGGGCGGGTGTTCGTGTTCATGCTGTCATTCGTCCTCGCCGTTGGGGACTCCCAGGTGAACAACCGCCTCAAGAAGCTCTTCGAGCGCCCCCGCCCATTCGTGGACCACCCCGAGGTGCGCCTTCTCGCGGGGCGCGGCCCCAGCTACTCGATGCCTTCGGGCCATTCGTCGATCTGGGGCGGCATCGTGGCCGTGACGTTCCTGTATTGGCGACGCCGCGACGTGCGGGCCCTGGTGGTCCTGGGGGGGATCGGGGTGGGTGTCTCACGGATGTACCTGGGGGTTCACTATCCATCGGACGTACTGGCGGGATGGATGGTGGGGCTGGCCTACGGCGTCGTGCTGGCGCGCATGGCCGCATGGCTGTGGGGCTGGTGCGGAAGCAAGGCGTTCCCGGCATGGCACCGGGCCTTGCCGAACCTCCTGCGGCCGGACGATGGGGAGGCGGGCTTGCCAGTCGCCCACGGGCACTGGGAGAAGCTGGGCTGGTGCGTGCTGGTGTTGCTGCTGGCCGGGCGCTGGGCCTACGTGAGCACGCCCGTCATCGAGTTGAGCGAGGACGAGGCCTACCAATGGGTGTGGTCGAAGCGGCTCGATTGGTCGTACTACTCCAAGCCGCTCGGCATCGCCGTGGCGCATTGGTTGGGGACGCATGGGGCGGGCGACCGCGAGCTGGGGGTGCGCCTGTTGCCGCCGTTGTTGGCATTCGTTCTCGGCGGCGTCCTCATGCGGTGGATGGCGCGGAGGACGGACGGGCGAACAGCCTTCCTGTTCGTGTTGGCCTTGCAGGCGACGCCGCTGCTGGCGGTCGGATCGGTGCTCCTGACGATCGATCCCTTGACCGTGTTCTTCTACACGCTGGGCATGCTGGCGACGTGGAGGGCCCTTGGCCGGGACGATTCGGCGGGGCCGGTCGCGCTGGCTGGAACCGGCGGCGCGTCCACCGCCCTTCCAACTGCATCGTCCCGGCCCACGAGGGGCCAGGTGGCGTGGTGGGCCGTGGTGGGCCTGACCATGGCGGGGACGCTCCTGACGAAGTACTTCGCGCCCTTCCAACTGGCGGCCGTGGTCCTGGCATCGTGCGTGGTGCCGGGTGGGCTGCGCTCGTGGCGTCGGCCCGGGCCATGGCTCGCGCTGGGAATCCTCGCGCTGGGAACCGTGCCCATCCTGGTTTGGAACATCCGGCACGATTGGGTGACCTTCACGCACCTGGGCGAGCGCGGCGGTTTGGACCAGGCGTGGCGGTATCGGCCCGCGTGGACGCTGGAGTTCGTGGGAGCGGTTGCCGGCCTGTGGAACCCCATTTGGCTGGGGTTCGTCGTGGTGGCGGCCTGGGCCTTGCTGCGCCCAACCAAGGCGGGAAGTCCAAGGCCAGGGGATGGCCCGGAGGATGAGGTCGTGATGCAACGGTTCCTGGCGTGCTTCTGCCTTCCCATCCTGGGCTTTTACCTCGCGTACACCCTTCGAGCACGGGTGCATCCCAACTGGATTGCGGCGGCGGTGCTACCGGGCCTGATGCTGGCGACGTTGCATGCGCATCGAGCCTGGGCGGCGGGGTCGCGTCGCACATGGACTTGGGTGCGGGCGGGGCTTTGGGTGGGATTGCCCTTGGTCGTGCTCGTTCATGAGACCGAGTGGGTGGGCAAGCTGCTGGGACAACCCCTGCCCGCCGCGGCGGAACCCTTGAAGCGCGTGCGCGGCCATCGGGACTTCGCCATGCAAGTCGGCGTCCTGCGCACCAACATGGCCCAGGGCGGCCGCATGCCCTTTGTCATCGCCGATCACTACGGCCGCGCGGGCCTGCTCAGCTTCTACATGCCGGGAGGCAAGGAATCCCTCCCGGACTCGCCGTTCATCTACACGCTGCGGACCGGCCGCGTGACGAGCCAGTTCGACCTGTGGCCCGGCTACGAGTCGCGCCGGGGCGAGGACGCGCTGTTCGTCCGGCGTTCTCCCAAGGACCCGGGCGAGCCCTTGCCGAGGGCCTTGCTGGACCAGTTCGAGCAAGTGGAACGCGTGGGCGAGGTGGAGTCCGGGCACAAGGGCCGCGTGCTGCATCGGCATGAGGTCTTCGTGTGCCGACGCCTGCGATAGGCCATGGCCAGGCGGTTCGGGCATGCCGACGGGGCACGCCGGGCAAGGATCGAAGCCCGCCCAAGCCCGCCCAAGTCCGTCGCTGCATCAACCGCGCGGGAACATCCCCGCCGTCCAACCCCCATCGACGGCCAGGCACGCGCCCGTGACAAACGAGGCCTCATCCGAGGCCAGGAACAACGCGGCGTCGGCCACTTCCTCGGGCGTGCCCATGCGGCGCATCGCCTGGGTGGACGACATGTCCCGCCGGGCGGCGGCGGGGTCCGGGTACTCGGCGAGGCGCGCCTTGACGAAGGGGGTTTCGATGCGGCCGGGGCAGACGGCGTTGACGCGGACGCCGGAGGTGGCGTGGTCCAAGGCGGCGCAGCGCATCATGCCCACGACGGCATGCTTGCTGGTGGTGTAGGCGAAGCGATCCACCAGGCCTTCGAGGCCGGCGGTTGAGCCCGTGACGACGACGGATCCACGCCCGCGCTCGACCATGCCAGGCATCCATGCCTTCAGCGTGCGCAGGACGCCCGTCACGTTGACGGACAACATCCGCTCGAAGTCGGCAATGCTGGTGGTGAGCAACGTGCCCACGTGCCCGATGCCCGCGTTCGCCACCAACACGTCGAGCGTCGGCACGGATTGCAGCGCCGCGTCGAAGTCGGCGTCGCGGGTCACGTCGAGGCGCAATGCATTCCCATGGCCCCCCGCCGCGTGGATCAACGCCACGGTGCCTTCCGCAGCCGGGAGGTTGACGTCGGCGGCCCATACATGGGCTCCCGCCCGGGCGAAACGCAGGGCAATGGCTTGTCCGATGCCTGAACCGGCGCCGGTCACGAGGGCGGTCTTGGACACGAGGGAAAACGGCATGGCGAGGACATGCTCCGGACGGGCGTCGGATTCAAGGATCAAACCACGGACGGCGGGTCTTGCGCCGCACGCGTTGATGCGTGGCGACAAAAAAAGGCGCGGACGACGAAGCCGTCGTCCGCGCCTCGTGAGGAGCCGGGGGCCTAGTTGAGCTTGGCGCGATAGAACTTCGCGCTGGCGCTGGCCGGGGCGGAGTAGCTCGGCGCGGACGCGCCGGAGACGTTCTGCCACGGGCCTTCGGGGGAGTCGGCGGACTGCAAGGTGCCGAGGTTCCAGCCGACGGTGACGCTGCCGCCGCTGGCGGTGATGGACAGGGTGACCTTGGGCGTCTCGACGCTGTCGAAGCTGTTGCCGGCCTGGCCGGCGAAGTAGATGGAACGAGCCTCGATGGGGGTCAGGGCGCGGCGCCAGATGCCGACGTCGTCGATGGCGCCGGCGCCATTGACGCCGTAGTCACCGGACGGGTTCTGGCCGATGGCCAGGCCATTGCCGTAGTCGAGGGTGGCGAGGCCGGCGATGGAGTATTGATGGACGGCCTTGCCATCCACATAGACGGACGCCGTGGCGGCGGTGCGATCGACGACGGCCACCACGTTGTGCCATGCGCCATCGTTGATGATGGGGCTGTTGGGCACGGGGTCGGCGACGTAGGTGCCGCTGTTGGCGGTGCTGACGAGGGACAACTCGATGCGGCCGCCCGAGTCGGCGAAGCACCAACCCTGTTGGTAGGTGGAGCCCGGCGCATTGCCGATGAGGGGCAGGTCGTTCTTCCAGTCGGTGTACTGGGACCAGAAGGAGACCGTGAAGCTGTCGGACTCGGTGAACGAGAAGTCGGTGGCGGTCCCGACGTTCACCCAGTTGAAGATGGAGCCGGCCACGGTCTTCAGGCTGACGGCCTTCGACCCGATCTTGCCCGTGACGAAGGTGGGGCTGCCCACCGCCGTGGCGTTGTTGCCACGGGACGAGGCGTCCTGGTAGTCGCCGTCGAACCGGAGGTGCAGCACGAGGTCCTGGGGCAGGTTCACCGCGCCGGGGATGGGCAGGGCGGAAAGGACCGCCGGGGAGCTGGTCACCACCTTGGTGCCGGAGCTGACCACGAACCGATACGTTCCGGAGTCAGCGGCGGTGAGGCTGGCGAAGCTCAGCGTCGGGGCGGTCGCGCCCGGGATGGCGACGCCGTCCTTGGTCCATTGGAAGCTCAAGGGCGGCGTGCCGGCCGCGCCGGCCTTCAACATGGCCTTGTCGCCCACGAACGCAGTGACCGACGAGGGCGAGGACACGATCGACGGCGGGACGGCCGTGAACTTGTTCTGGAAGGCGGCGTTGCGAATGGCCTCGATCTCCGTGCCGGTGAGGGCGTGGTCGAAGATCGCGACCTCGTCGATCAAGCCGCCGAAGATGCGGTTGCCGCTGGGGTCGGTGCCGATGTGCGTCGCGGCCAGGAAGGACTGGATGCCATGGGCGGTGGGATTCACGGCGCTTTGCAGGCCGGAGCCGGAGTCGAGGTACATGGTGGCCTGTTCCGGTTCGACGACGAGGGCGACGAGGTTCCATGCGTCGGTGACGGGCGTGAGGGCCGAGTCCCAGTTGTACATGGTGGCGTTGTCGTTCCAGTTGTAGCCGAGCGTTCCCGAGGTGGGGCGGAGGTTGAGGCCCGCAGCCGGGGCGCCGCCGCCGCGGACATAGACGATGCCGCTGAAGTCCGTGGGCAGGAGGCCCTTGGGCTGGATGAACGCGATGATGGTGGCGCTCGTGAAGGTGGCGTTGAGCGGCGCGCAGGAGACGTCGCTGGTGTTGCCGTCAAACAGGAGGGCGCTGTTGGAGGCCTCGAATCCGGACTGGTCCGACGGGCGGGGACCCGCCTGGCCGGACTTGGTGGTCACGGGGTTGAACGTGCCGTTGAAGCCGCCCACGGAGTCATAAGCGATCGAGCCACTGGACTCGTTGAGCCGCCAGTAGGCGAGCGGGCCGCTGGAGAGGATCGCGGCGGTGGCATTCGGCGTGACGGGCAACACGGAGAGGGCGGCGGTGGCCGACGTGACGCTGCCATTGGGGTTGGTCGCCACGACGGCGTAGGCGCCGGCCAAGGCATCGCTCACCAACGAGACGGTGAGGTTCTTGTTGGTCGCGCCCGGGATCGGGGCCCCGTCCTTCGTCCATTGGAAGGTGATGGGCGTGCTGCCGACGGCGTCGGCCGAGAACTTGGCGGTGCCGCCGGGGAACACGGCGACGGCGACGGGCGACTTGGAGAGGATGGGCGGCCCGGCGAGGACGTTGAGCGAGACCACCTTGCTGGTGGCGCTGCCGTAGGGGTTGGTGATGACGACGGTGTAGTCGCCCGAGTCCGAGGCCTTGAGGTTGGCGATGGAGAGCGTGGCCTGCGTCTGGCCGGAGAGGGCGGTGGCGCCGCGCTTCCATTGGTAGGACAACGGCGAGCCGCCGATCGCCGCGACGGACAGGGTCGCGCCCATGCCCTCGTACAAGGTGCCAGTCGGGCCGACGGGCTGGGCGGAGATCACGGGGGGCATCTGGCCAGCGGCATACAACTGCTGCAACTGGGCGCCGGTCAGGGCCTTGTCGAAGATCGCCACCTCGTCGATGGCGCCGTCAAACCGACGGTTCTGGGTCGAGGAGGGATCCATCCCGAAGTAGATGGGGTCGATGGAGAAGTCGTGGGGCGCCTGGGTGGCGGCGTTGGTCGCCAGGACGCCATTGAGGCAAAGGATTGTCTGCGTGGGGCTGAACGAGGCCGCCACGAAGCTCCAGACGCCGTCCGGCACCACCATGCGGGGTGACGGGACGAAGCCATAGCCGGTGTCGTTCCAGTGGTAGCGCAGGTCATTGACGTCGCCGAAGCCGAAGCCGGTGGCGGTGCCATCGCCATTGCGCTGGAAGAGGACCGGTGCCCAACCGCCCGCCAGCCAGCCTTGGACGTCGTCCGAGGGGCCGTTGCGCTTGATCCAGGCGGTGAAGGTCACCGTGTCCGTGTTCAGCGAGGGCGCGGGGATGGAGATGAGGCCGGCCTTGGGATCATCCTTGGACTGGCCGAGCCATCCGTTGATGACGGCGGCCTTGTTGTTGGCGCCGAAGCCCGGGTAGGAGGGGCCAGGCTGGTTCATGACGACGCCGTCCGACACCAAGGCGTTCTGTCCGGCGCCCCAGGTGCCGCTGTTGGCCGAGGCGACCGGCGAGGCCGACGGGTTGTAAACAGGCTCGTTGAGGCGGTAGTACAGCAACGGGTTGGCCTGCTTGACGAGGGTGTCGTAGGCGGGCGACGGCGTGGCGCTCATGCCGTTCTGGTAGTGGGACTTGATGACGTCGGCGCTCAGCACGGTGTCGTACACGGCGACCTCGTCCACGATGCCCGAGTAGGTGAAGGCCAGGTCGTTGCGCCGGCCCACGGTGAAGTAGCCGTCGTAGTTGGGTGCATAGCCCGGGGACAGGCCCGAGGATTGCAGCTCGCCGTTCACGTACAGGTAGGCCATGCCGGTGGACGCGTCATAGGACACGACGACATGCGCCCACGTGCCCACGGTCGGGACATCGCCGCCGTTGAGGGTCAACGAGCGATTGATCCCCACGTGGTTGAACATCCGGAAGTTCCAGCCCTTGCCCCCGGCGCTGGTGCCGTTGTCCTGGTAAAGGAGCCAGCCCGAGCGATTCAGGCCCAGCTCGCCATTCACGCCGCGCACGCCGTTTTGGAGATGCCCGAAGGTCATCACGGAGGTCAGGCCCGCCGGCTCGACCGTCGGCTGCGCCCAAATCTCGGCCGTGAAGGATCCCTGGGGGTTGGTGGAGGCGTCGAACGGAGTCTGGATCCAGCCCTCGCCCACGGTCGCGCCGCCGTCCGAACTGCCGGCCAAGGCACCCGCCGTCGAGCCATGCATGGGCGTCGAGACGCTGTCGTTCACGTAGTAGGCGTCACCGATGGGGCCCGCCGACCCCTGGTTGATCGCCCGGTTGCCCGGGACGGCCGTGGCCTCGTTCAGGCGATAGTAGCCGACGGCGCCAAGGCTCGTGACCGTGCTGGGATAGTCAGCGGCCTGCGCCGTGACCACGGACGCGATGGCCGCGGCCATGGCCCATGGAAGGGATCTCCTGGTATGTTGCTTCATGATTTTCCTTTTGGGATCGACGGGGTTTTGAGTGCGGTTGCGACCCTCCTCAGGTCGCAACGACAAGGAGGCAGGGGCGTTGAAACGACCGCATGATGTAGGATGCCCTCCAAAGTGGACCCAAGGCCAAACAGGTCGTGGAGGATTGTCAAGAGATGGCATGGTTAAAAATGAACGAACGGGCGGCAACGGCTCTCCATGCGGCCACGCCACCCCTTGTTTCCAGCAATGCCCAAGTGGGTCCCCATGTCCCAAACGCATGGATGGCCCGCCGCCAGCACGGCGTCGCATCGGAACAGCGCTTGCCTTCCCATCCCGGTTCTGGCGTCCTCCTCGCGTCGCGGGCAACGGGGTCGTAGCTCAGTTGGTAGAGCGTCTCGTTCGCAATGAGAAGGTCAGGGGTTCGAATCCCCTCGGCTCCACCAGCCCGGGCGCCCTCCTCCCCCTTCCTTTCCTCCATCGGACCGACTCAGCGGCCACGGTCGTGCTTGCTGCGTCTTCTCCCTCCCGACCCACTCGCTCCCGCTTGGCCCGTCCCCATCGCCCTCGCGCCCGACGCATCTCAGGGCTCCCCAAAGCCCCGTGCCGTGGCCGCCATGACGGCCTCCGGTGGGACCGACAACATCACCCGGACCAGGTCGTCGTCCGTCCCGGCGATGGGACGTCCGTCGTAGCGATAGAAGTCGAGCGGACGCCCTCCGACGGCCGGGTTGGGCACGCGGACCCAGTCGGTGCGCAACGGGAACACCGGCGGGTTCAACGTGGGCGTCTCGATGACGACCTGATGGGGGACGGCCATGGCCGCCGCGATGTGCATGAACGCCGTATCGACGGAGACGAAGGCCCGGGCCCGACCGACCAACGCCGCTGCGGCACGTAGGGACGGTGCGGCGGGGAAGCGAAGGCAACCGGGCGGCAGGACCCGCGCCAAGGACTCGTGCGCCCCGCGCTCGCCGGGCCCGCCAAAGGCCACCACGGGCACCCCCGGCCTCGCCTCGCGCCAATCCCGGAGGAATGCCGCCCAGCGCTCCACCGGCCACCGACGCAGCGCGAGGTTCTTGGTTCCGCCCGAGCCCACGTGGATGCCCAGCCATGGCGTCCCCTCAAGCCCTTCTGCACGGCACCAGTCACGGGCCCACGCCTGTTCCGAATCCGACAGGAACAACTCATAGCGTGGCCGGGCCTCCCGCCGGCGTCCGCCCATCAAGTCCACGAGGCGCAGGTTGTTCTCCGCGCACGACACGGAGTAATCCTGCTCCACGCCGTCCGTGACCAAGCACCGGTCCAGCCAGCCTTGGTTCTCGTAGCGATGGCTCAGCCGCCGACGCGCCCCCGCCAGCCATGCGACCCACCGATACTCGCGTCGCCCCTGCGGATGGAGCGTGAGGGAGACGGCCGCTCGGGGCCGGCGCAGGCCCATGACAAATCGGAACCCCTCGGCCCGGGGACGCTCGATGAGATTGAAGGCGTGGACGGCGTCCACGTGGGGGTTGCCTTCGAGCAATTGCGCGCTGCCCGGCCACATCACCACCACCTCGATGCGCGCCCCGGGCCATTGGCCGCGAAGTTCCCGCAACACCGGCGTCGCCATCAAGGTGTCGCCGATCCCGGCCATGCTGAACACCAGCACGCGCCCCGGCCCCGACGCGGAACCCGTCATGCCCATGGCCTCCATGCGATCAACGCCTCCACGTGCCCGGGCGCCCCGCCATCCCGGCGCGGCCCACGGGAACCAACCGGGCCTCGTCCGGCAACCGCAGCCCGGGCGAGGCGCGGAACACCATGTCACGCCGGCCCGGCGGCAGCACCAGCATCGACCACGCCACCCCACGCCGGACCTGCAAGGCGAACGACCGCACCGGCGGCCCCGGGCGAACCGTCCACGCCAGCCGAAGCTCCGACGACGCCCCGCCCCGGGCGGAGAAGGAGGCGAGCGCGGGGGCGTTGGTGGTGAGCCACGGGCTCGCCGGTGGAACCGCCGGATCGCGCCGGAACCGGCCCTTGAGCAGGGGGACGACGCCCCCCTTGTTGTCCATCAGGCTGCTCATGTTCCACAACAGGAGCCCGTTCGCGCCGCCCGGCTCCAGCACCAGGGCCGCCTGGGCCCCGATCTCCCGCGCATCACGGTCCACGCCCACCCGCGCCGAGGCCACGCCCGCGTACAGGTGTCGGCCCGGGCGATTCTGCGCCGCCCACCAATGCATGAGGACATGGAAGCTCTGGGCGGTCTGCTCGATGTTCCAATACAACTGCGGCGCCAGGTAATCGACCCAGCCCTCCACCAGCCAACGGCGGGCATCCGCATGCAAGGAGTCGAAGGCGTCCAACCCCTTGATCCCCGGCGGCACGTTGTTCCGCCAAATCCCAAACGGGCTCACCCCAAACTGGACCCATGGCTTGGTCTCGTGCACCACGCGGGCCGACGCCTTCACAAAGGCATCCACGTTGGCGCGGCGCCACTCCCCCCGGTCCATGCCCCGCCCGTGCTCGCGGTACGTGGCGTCGTCCGGGAACGGCACCGGCGCCCCGGCCCCGTCCTTGATGGGGTACGGATAAAAGTAGTCGTCCATGTGCAAGGCATCGACGTCGTACCGGCGCACGATGTCGGCGATGACGGACAACACGTGTCGCTGGACCTCCGGCGACCCGGGGTCCAGCCAGACTTGGTTGCCGTAGTTCAGGGCAAGCTCCGGACGGCGACGGGCCATGTTGCGCGAATCCGAGGGCGAGCGCGCGGTCTCGGCCCGCGCCCGAAATGGGTTGATCCAAGCGTGCAACTCCAGGCCGCGTTCATGGGCCGCATCCACCGCGAAGGCCAGCGGGTCCCACGCCGGCGACGGGGCCTCGCCCTCGCGACCCGACAGGTACTCGGACCATGGCTCCAGCGACGACGCGTAAAGGGCGTCACCCTGGGGTCGGACCTGAAGGACGACGGCGTTGAGGCCCAGCTCGGAGGCCAGGTCCAGTTGATCCAGCAGTTCCTTGCGCTGCCGGTCCGGCCTCAGGCCGGGCTTGGACGGCCAATCGATGTTGCCCTTCGTGGCAATCCACGCGCCGCGCAGCTCGCGGCGAAGCTCCGGCGGGCCCGGCACCGCCGACATCGAGGGCGGGGCCCCACGGGCCGTCCAGACGGCCGCGCAACAGGCCACGGCCCACCATGTCCAAGCCGGATCGATGCAGTTGGGAGGGAAGTGATGGCGCCGCAGATTCCTTCGCAAGACGAGGAATGAGTGAGGCGCGGGCCAGTGCCAGGCCCGTAACGAGCGAAGGACGAGGGTCTTGCGAAAGAAGATCAAGCAAGCACGACCCATCCAACGGCATCGTTCCGGCCAAGCAGGGAAACGCACGCGAGGCACCGTGCCCCGCCCCGGCGTCCGGCGGCAAGGGCCGACCACTCAACGCCCGAACATCCGCACCAGCCAGCGCTGCGGATTCTGGACCAGCAACTCCCGGATCAGGGCCTCCGCCGCGGCGGCCTTGGGTTCCTCAAGCCTTCGAGCGAGGTGGAACGCCCATGCGAACGCCCCGCAGGCGAGCGCGAAGAAGACCGAGTAACGATTCCACCCAAGGCCCAGCCACGCGCCCGTGCTCCCGCCCACGGCATCCAGCAGCAATCCCCACAACACCGGCGAGATGCCGAGCGTCAGTTGCCACACCACGGCAAACAACGCGAAGAAATGGTTCCGCCCCATGGCTGGCACGATGGCCATCGCGAGGCGGTTGTTGGCGACGCTGAAGAGGGCGTTGCACATCCCCACCGTCACAGCCAGCGCGCACGGCCAAGCCACGCTCCTTTCCAGAACCCCTCCCGACACCAACGTCCACCCCAGGGTCGCCAGCGCGCCCAACGCCATCGTCAGGCCCAACACCGGCTTGGACCCCAGCCGCTCCATGCGCCCCGCCGCGACCGCGTACGACGCAAGCCCGCCGACGAACGACAACGACATCACCAGCAGGACCGTGCGCTCGCCCATGCCCGCCGCCGACTTCAGGAAGGCCACGATGAACGTGGTCAGCCCGCCATAGGCCAGCGACCATGCCGCGTTCAACTCCAGCAACCGGCGAAAGGGCGGGTGCGCCGCGATCGCCCCCCACGGCACGGGCCCCTTCCCCGCGTCGTCCTCGACCGGCACGGGCGCGTCGGGCATGCGCCGCAGGAAGAGCAGGCTCCCAAAGCCCGCCACCGCGCTGAAGGCGAACACCAGGGCGAATCGCCACGGGGACGCCTGGGCCCCGAGGATCCACGCGGCGAGGACGAACGCCGACGCGCTCGCGGCGTTCACGCAGGCTTGGTCGATGCTGAGGAACCGGCTCCGGACAACGGCCGGCACGAGGTGGGTGATCCACGGAAGCCACGCGCAACTGGAGATGCCGCGCGACAGGTTGAACGCGAAGAGCAACGCCATCACCAAGGCCAGGCGCGAACCCTCGTTCAACCATCCCCCCGCGCAGGGCACCAACGCCATCCCCACGATGAAGAGCACGCGCGTCGTCCATCCGCCCACCACGAACCGCTTGTAGCCCACCCGGGGGATGAACCGCGCGGCCGGCAATTGCGCGACCGTCATGATGGGCATCAGGCCCGTCACCAATCCCAGCACCGTCGCCGACGCCCCCAGCGACTTCGCGTACAACACCATCGGGCCGCCCAGCACCATCTGGAACGACAGGGCGTTCAGGACGGCAAACCCATACGCGTTCGACATCCCCGGGGGGATCCCCTCGCCCTTGCTGGTGCCCGCGCCCGACCTCTCGCTCACGGCATCCTTCCTGGACCACCCCGCGTCGCCGGCGGGCCGTGCGGCCCGCCCCGACCCCACGGGTTCGCCCCGGCTACGCCTTCACCTTCTCGCCAGGACCCGGCTGCACCACGCGGATGCGCGGATGCCGTCGCCGGATCTCCGTGGACATCCATGCCCGGGCCGGCCCGTCGCCATGGCCCAGGATGACCGTCTTGGGCCGCACCCGATCGACCAGGGACAACAGGTCCTCGCGCTGGGCGTGCGCGCTGAGGTCGAAGTCATCCATGGAGCAACGCCGCTTCAGGTCGCAGACGCCTTCGCTGAAGTGGAAGCGCTTGCCCACCTTGCTCTCCTTCAGGCGCCCGCCCGGGGTATCCGGGTCGGCGTAGCCCACGAAGTAGATGCCGTGCCGTTCGTCCTGGGCCATGCGGGCCGCCAGGTCATGGGCCGCCGTGTTCTCGTTCATCATGCCGGACGTGAGGACGAACAAGTGGGGCGTGGCCAGGCGAAGGCCGGGGACCTGGTTGACGGACAAGACCCGCAGGTCGAGCGCCTCGGTCAGCTTGAGGTTGCGGTGGTTGCGGTTCGCCCGGTGGGACTCGATGTCATAGATCTCGGAGAACACCTTGCCCAGGCCGCCGATGTAAACGGGTTGTCGCTTCAGCTTCCCCTGGGCCATCCACAACGCGATTTGGGCGAGGATCTCCTGGGTCCGGCCCAGCCCGAAGGCCGGGATCAACACGGATCCCTTGCGCTTCAGGGTGCCTGACACCGCCTCGCGCAGGCGCTCGATCTCGGTCTCCCGCGTCACGCCGGGCACCGCCGCCCGCGCGCCGCGCGTCGTCTCCAGGATCAAGGTGTCCGCCCGCGCGTCCCCAAAGTCCGCCGCCCGCAGGATCGTCTGGTCATGGAAGCAGACGTCGCCCGAGTAGAGCAGGGACTCCTTCGCGCCCCGCACCATGACGCCGGCCGATCCCAGCGTGTGGCCCGCGTCGAGGAACTCGAGCGTGGGCATGGTCTTGCCGGACTTGCGCCGGTGCGGGTGCGTCCATTCGACGGGCCGTCCGTACTGGTAGCCCATGATGACGGCCGCGTAGTCGTCCACCTCCTCGTGGGTGTACAACGGGTACTCGCGGATCCCCAGCTCGGTCTTCTGGCGCTCCATGACGTTCACCGAGTTGTGGAGGATGCGCTCGACCAGGAAGTAGCTCAGCTCGGTCATCAGCACGTTGGCGTGCGGAAACCGTCGAAGCGCCACGGGAAGCGCCCCCACATGGTCATGGTGGCAATGGGAAATCACGATGGCGTCCACGCTGTTCTTGGGGACGCGGTCGAGGAGCGGAAGCCCGTGCTTGCCCTCGCGCTTGGGATGGATGCCGGCGTCCAACAGGATGCCGTGCCCCTCGAAATCGACATGCCACGCGCTCGCGCCAATGTCGGTGTCGGGGTTCAGGTTCGTTATCAACATTCAACATCATGGTGGGCCCAGGCCACGCCGGGGTCGAGCATGGAAAACAGCCGTCTTCCACGCCACCCCATCGGCCTCGCCACGGCACGTCACCCACCCGGCGGGCCCCGCCGCTACCGATACGCCCTTGCCAGCGGGGCCGAGCCCGCAGCGTCGCCATCGCCCGGGCGCCCGCACCCGGCGCACCCGGCGGCGGAACGGACGAGACCTGTCGAACCTGTCCAGCGCTCGAACGAATACGGCCGCCGCTTCCTCAGTGCGTCCGGAGCCAGCTCGTCCATCGTCATCGCGTCATACAGCCGCCCGTTCAGCAGGGTGCGAACGACGGAGTCGGAGTTGCGGATGTCCTCCAGCGGGTTGCGCTCCAGGACGAGGATGTCGGCGAGCTTGCCGGCCTCGATGGATCCGATGTCGCGGTCCATGCCGAGGTAGCGGGCGCCGAGCAACGTGGCGCAGCGGAGCGCCTCCATGGGCCGCATCCCGCCCTGCGCCAGCGACCACAGCTCCCAATGCGCGCCGAGCCCGGCGAGCTGGCCGTGCGCGCCCAGGTGCACGGTCACGCCCGCGTCCAGGAGGGCCTTCCCGATGCCCGCGCTCCGGAGGACGTTGTAGTCCTCGTCGCTGGCCATGGGGCGCCGGCGCGACCGCGGGTCCACCAGCCAACGGGGCGTGAACCTGAGGAGCTTCTCGTGACGCCACACGTCCATGTGCTGGTACCAGTAGTGTTCCCCGTCCAAGCCCCCGTAGCCCACAATCAACGTGGGCGTGTAGCCCGTCGCGCTCGCACCCCAGAATTGCCGCACATCCGCGTAGATGCGCTCCACGGGCAGCGAATGCTCCACCCCCGTGTGCCCGTCCGCGACCATGGTGAGGTTGTGTTGCAGGAGGGATCCGCCCTCCGGCACGACCATCATCCCCAGCCGTCGCGCCGCCTCGATCACCTGCTGGCGCTGCTCCCGGCGCGGCTGGTTGTAGGACTTCACGCTGAACGCCCCCACGGCCTTCATCCGGCCCAGGTGGAACAAGGCATCCTCCACGCTGTCGATCTGCGCCTTGTAGGTCCCCGCCGCGCCGTAAAGGATCGTGCCGGTCGAGAAGGTGCGCGGCTGCACGAGCACCCCAGCCCGCTGCATCTCCGCGGCGGCGAACACGGCCTCCGTCGCGTTCGATGGGTCGTGCACCGTGGTCACCCCAAACGCGAGGTCCGCATGCCGTGCCCAGTTCTGCTGCGGCGTGATCTCGCCCTCCGCCTGCGCGCCGTGGGCGTGCACGTCGATCAGGCCGGGCATCAACGTCCTCCCCTTGCAGTCCACCACGCGCGCCCCGGCGGGCACCTTCACCGCATTCGCCGGCCCCACGGCCTCAATGCGATTCCCCCGCACCAGGACGACCGCGTCCTCCAGGACCTCGTCGCCCTTCATCGTGATCACCCGGCCGCCCACGAGCGCGATCGTTGACTCGGGCACGTCCGCCCGGGCCCGGAACCCTATCGCGACGCGCGTGGCCTTCGGCTCCTCCGTCGGCCGGGCCGCCGGGGCGTTCGTCCCCGAGGCCTTCGCCAGCCGCTCCAACCGCCGGGTCTCCGCCTTGAGTCGCGACACCGCCAACACCGGCTCCACCTCCTGGGTGAACAACCCCGGCCCCAACGACCAATGCAGGGCCCGCGAATCCCCCGACCACGAAAGGTTCGCGCCCGCCTCGCCCGTGACCTTGTGCACGGGAATCGCGCCGGACCGCGGGCCCACCTCCAGCATCCGGCCCGTCGGCAAGAAGGGCGTCATGTAAACATGGAACCGTTCCGCCCAAGCCACCCACCGGCCGTCGGGCGACACCAGCATTTCCGTCGCGTTGGCGCTGCCCGCATGGACCCGTTCCTCGGTCCCGTCGAGGCCGATGCTGATCAGGCGCGCGTTCTCGTTCTCCTTGTCGGGCTCGCTGGCGACCAGGTACACGCGGTCGTTGGCCAGCCCAAAGTGCGGACGCGTGCCCTTGCGCGTGATGCGCACGCCCGGCCCGCCGGTCGCCGGGACCTTGTACACGCCCGGCTCGGACGAATGCACCGTCGAGAGCAGGTTCCCGCCGCTGTTCCGCCCATAGACGATCGTCGTGCCATCCGGGGAAAACACCGGGTCGGCGTAATAGCCCGGCCGCGTGGTCACCGCCCGGCCCTCGCCGCCAGAAGCCTCCACCACGCGCACCGCCGACAACTCCTCGTCGTCCCACGAGACGTAGGCCACCGAACGCCCGTCGCGCGACCACGACGGCATGAACTCGAAGCGGCGCGCGTCCGTCGTCAGCCGTCGCGGCGTCCCTTCCGGCAGCGCGCGCACATAGAGCCGCCCGAGGGCGGAGTACACGACGGCGTCGCCCCTAGGCGAAACCGCCACGCCCCGCAGCATGCGCACGTCGAACTCCGACGGGGCCACCTCAACAGGAAACCGCACGGCGGGCATCACGCGTCGCTGGCCACGGACGCGGAAGGGAATGGGCTTCGATACGCCCGTGGCCACATCCACCCGATGCAACCCGCCCCGCGCATAGAACACCACCGAGCCCGAGTCCGGCGTCCAGGCCATCGTCGGGTACACGCCGTGGATGGCCCACGCCTCCTGCATGTCGCGCTCCAGCCCGTCGTGGATCTTGCGCACGGCCCCCGAGGCGACGTCCTGGACATGCAAGGCGGATTGGAACCGGTCGCGACGGACGAACGCGACCTGCTTGCCATCGGGCGACGGCGTCGGCCGCACGGCGCCGCCGGGGCCCGAGATCCACGTCTCCGTCTCGCCCTTCGCCCGGTCCAGCCGCGAGACGACGTAGATTTGGCCATTGCTGTCCTTGTTGTACTCGAAGCTCCCGCCCGGGGTGGCGTCCCACGAGTAGTAGAGAAACCGGCCATCCGGGGAGAAGGCGGGCTCGCCCACGTCCTTCTGGTCGGTCGGCCGTGTCGTCAACGGGACGCCATCCGGCACGGCCCCGTCCACCCCGGCCACGTCATAGAGCCAGATCTCGCCGGCCCCCAGCGAACGGCGGGAACTGAAGTGCTTGCGCGCGGCAATGTGTCGGCCGTCGGGCGTCCATGCGGGGGAGTTCACCAGCCGAAACGTCTCGGCGCTCACCGGCCGAAGTCCCGTCTCCTGCGCCGAATCCCCCTCGCGCGCCGTCGCCTTCACCACCCAGATGTTGTCGCCGCCGCCGCGGTCGCTCGTGAAGGCGATCCATCGGCCGTCGGGGCTGAACCGCGGCTGCATGTCCCAAGCAAGGCCCGACGTCACCGCCACCGCCTCGCCGCCATCGATGGGCAGGACGTACAGGTCCCCCAGCAAGTCCAACGCCAGCGTCTTCCCGTCGGGCGAGACGTCCACGTTCATCCACGTCCCCTCCGTCACGTCGATGGCGACCGTCGAGGAGGTCTCATGTCGTGGCGGCCGTGCGACGTCCCATGGAGCGTCCTTGGGCGCGGCGTGGGTCGTGGCTTGGGCGGGGGCGGGCCCCGCCGCGTTCAACCCGTCCGCCGCAAGGCCTCGCGGGACCCCCAACACGGCCCAAGCAAGGCAATGCACCACCGTCACGGCGGCCATGCCGCATCCGGGAAATCTCGTCCGAAGCATCCCCAACCATGTCGGCCCGAGGGCGACCAACTCAAGCAACCCGTCGCCCCCCACGACCCTAGTGTCGTGTCTCACACATGGCGGGTGTTTCGCCGCGAGGGATTTTCGTGTCCAACGAGGAGCGAGCCACGACGTGGGACGCGGAAAAAGCCGCGGCCCTTCGGGTTGCTCCAAGAATGCCCCGGGGCTTCGTGGTTCGTCCGTCACAGACCGCTGCGGGTAGGCTCCGTCCTCCCGCCTTGCCCCGGGGCATTCTTGGAGCAACCCAACACCAGCGATTTGTGAGACACGACACGAGCTAAGCCGGAACGATTCAGTTGGATCGGTCGTGCTTGCTCGATCTGCTTGCGCAAATCCTTCGTCCTTCGCTCGTTACGGGCCTCGTACCGGC
>CAIRNV010000053.1 GCA_903880005.1 uncultured Verrucomicrobiota bacterium
CCGCATGTTGGCGAACCCCTCGCGCGCCGTGCTCCTTTGGGAGATCCCCTACTGGACCTGGGACAAGTCGGCCCATGGAACCCGCATCAACCTCGTCTTCGCCGACAACCACGCCGAGCCCGAGAAGCGGCAACCCGACGAGTACGACTGGTGGGCGTTCCACAGCAGCCGCGGGTGGGACAACCAGGACCTGACCGGGAAGACCGTCAAGCGGTGACCCGCGATGGCCCCGGGGCTTGCTTGGGGCAACCCAACGCCAGCGATTTGTAAGACACGGCCCTAGCTCACGAACAGCATCGACACCTTGTCGCCCTTGGCGTTCCGGGTGAGGCCTTGCGCGCGCGGATCGTTCATGGGTTGGCCATCCACCATGAACTGGTACGCATGGCCCCCGTGCTTGAAGGGGATCGATGCGTGCCACGAACCGTCCACGTGACGGGTCATCGGGTTCGCGCCGGGGCTCCAGTCGTTGAAGTCGCCCACGACCGCGACATGGCTCGCCTGGGGGGCGATGCAGATGAAGTTGACGGGCTTGACCGTGCCCCGCGCCTGCAGGCGTTGGAGGGGGACGTTCGAGGGTCGCATTCCGTTCGTCATTCGTGCTTCCTAGGCCAGGTGTGATTCGCGTGCTCGTGTCGGCGACCGCGGCCTTGGAGGCCTGGCCGCCGACGGAAGCCGCGTAAAAAGCCAATCCCGTGCCACTTCGCAAGCGGAACCTCCATCGTCCGTGAAACACCCACGACCCGAAGCAACCACAGGAGGCCGAGGAATGCCCCCGGGCGCGCCTCGTGCCTCGCTCCTCACCCGGGTCGTCCCCGTGCCGGGCGGCATCCGGCTCATGCAGGGCAGGGTGGTCCTGAGCGAATTGCGGCTTCAGCCGGGGCCGACCCACAGCGTCTTCGACGTGCTGGCCAGCCTTCTCGCGCGGCTCGCTCCCCCGGGCAACGTGGGCGTCCTTGGGTTCGGCGCGGGCGGCGTCATGGCCCCGCTTCGCGCCCTGGGCTTCGATCGCCTCATCCATGCCGTGGACACCGATCCGATCGGCCATGACGTGTTCCGCCATCGGTGCCCGGAATGGTCGCGCCACGTGGAATGGAGTCGGGTTGACGCCGTCGAGTGGCTGCGGGGTTCGCGTGGGCGTTTTGCGGCGTTGTTGGACGATCTTTCGGAGCCGCGCGACGGCGACGTGCACAAGCCGGCCGTTTGTTGGGGGACGCTGCCCCGCCTGATGCAATCACGCCTCGCGCCGGGGGGCGTGGCCGTGTTCAACCTGGTGCCCAACGCGGACGGCTCATGGCCGGGCATCGACGAGGTGCGGCGGCTTTTTCCGCTCGTCATGGAGGTGCGCTACCGGGATTACCTGAACCGGACCGTGGTGGCGACGAGGATGCCGGCCGATGGTCCGCCGTGGAGTCCCTGGGGGCTGGGACGGGGTGTGCAGGCCGACCTGCGTCGCATGGGCTCGCGCCTGGCGGGGCGGACGTCCTGCCATCGATGGATGGGCGGGAGCCATGGGTCATGACGCGGGCGCATCCAACCAGTTCCTCGTCCTCGAAGGGACGATTCTGCGGGGCCGCAGCCCATAATGCCTTTGGGTCCGCAGGCGCACCGTGAGGCTCCCGGCGGGCGAGCGAGATCACCCAACACGGGGAAAACGGGCCTCCTTGTGCCAAATCCTTCGCTTGGCCGGAACGATGCAGTTGGGTCGGTCGTGCTTGCTTGATCTTCTTTCGCAAGAGCTTCGTCCTTCGCTCGTTACGGGCCGCGAGCTGGCCCGCGCCTCGCTCACTCCTCGTCTTGCGAAAGAATCTGCGGCGCAATCACTTCCCTCCCAACTGAATGGTTCCGGCTTAGCCGGGACGATTCAGTTGGGTCGGTCGTGCTTGCTCGATCTGCTTGCGCAAATCCTTCGTCGTTCGCTCGTTACGGGCCTCGTACCGGCTTAGGCCCTCATGCCCCGGGGCCACCGGGCTTGCCGCCGCCAACGAGGTGCAGGACGGCCATGCGGACGGCGAGGCCATTGGTGACCTGCTCCAGGATGACCGAGCGGCTGGAGTCGGCGAGCTCGCTCTCGATCTCGACGCCCCGGTTGATGGGTCCCGGGTGCATGATGAGGGCCTCGGGATGGAGCAAGGCCATGCGGGCCGAGGTCAGGCCGAACAACGACGCGTACTCGCCCGTGGAGGGGAACATGGTCTTGCGCTGGCGCTCGTGCTGGATGCGCAGGAGGTTGACGACATCAGCCCCGCGCAGGGCGTCCTCAACGTTCCAGGTGACACGGCAACCGAGGCCCTCAAAGGCCTTGGGGACGAGGGTGGGCGGGCCGCAAAGGGTGACCTCCGCGCCGAGCTTTCGCAGGGCCCAGATGTTCGAGCGCGCGACGCGACTGTAGAGGATGTCGCCGAGGATGGTGACCTTGAGGCCGGCCACACGGCCCTTGCGCTGCCACACGGTGAACGCGTCCAGCAAGCCCTGCGTGGGATGTTCGTGGGCGCCGTCGCCCGCGTTGATCACGTGCGCGCGGGCGAACCGGGCAAGGAAATGCGGGGCACCGCTGGCCCCGTGGCGAAGGATGATGAAGTCGGCGTTGAGCGCCTCGAGGTTGCGAACGGTGTCCTTGAGCGTCTCGCCCTTCCTCAGAGACGACGCCTCGGCGGAAAAATTGATGACGTCGGCGCTCATGCGGAGCGCGGCGAGCTCGAAGCTGATGCGGGTGCGGGTGCTGGGCTCGACGAACAGGTTGACGACGGTCTTGCCCGCGAGGCTGGTCTCCTTCTTGACCTCCCGTTCGCCCACGGCCCGGAACGCCCGCGCCGTCTCCAGGACGGCCCAGATCTCGTCGGTCTCCAGGGATTGCAGGTCGAGCAGGTGTCGGCGCTTCCAATTCATCATGGCGGACGGGGATGTGGCGAGGACGGTCAAGCCACGGCGTGCCGGGCCCTTCGCCATCCGGCGCGGTGATGCGTCACCCAGTCAATCAAGGCGGCGTCAAAGCCGATGTCGTAGCCGACCTTTTCAGATTCCAGCCACTTGTGCCGCAGGATTTCCTCCCGTTCCGCCAGGTATTCTTGGTAGAGCGTCGAGCGCCTCGCCCAAGAACGCGCGCCGCCCCTCGGATCTGCATCGGTGCCCATGCGAAAGCCTTTGTCGAGTCAGGCTACCGCCGCACCCCGGCGACTCAACCAGCAAGTTCCGACGCCGAAACGTCCACGTTACGATCCCGGCGCGGCCCGATGCGACGCCGTCGCGGCGTCGAAGGCATCCGCCGCGGATGCCAGGAGCGGGACGTCCGCGTCCACGCGGGCCCAGTCCGGGACCTTGGCGGCCGCCTCGATCCGGGCGAGCAGCGCGGCCAGTCGGCGCGCGCCCAAGTTACCGGCGCTTCCCTTGAGGGCATGCGCCATGGCCGCCAGGGCCTTGGCATCACGTCCCGCCGCCGCGGCGGTCAACCCGGCCGAGCGCGCCTCCCAATCGGACCGGAACAATCCCAGCAACTCCGCCAACGACCCAGGGTCATCCGGCACGGCCAAGGCGAGCAGCGTCGCCTCATCGAGGACGGGGACCGACTCGATGGCGGGGTCGGCGGGCGACGCCGGTGCCGGGGTGATGCCCTCCCCGGCGACGTCCCCGCGGATTGGCGCGGGGCCCAGGGCGGTTTGGCGGAAGGCCAACGCCCTTCGCAAGGCAGCCTCCAACGCGCCCAGCTCCATGGGCTTCGTCAGGAAGTCGTCCATGCCCGCCGCCAGGCAGCGCTCGCGGTCCCCGACCATGGCATTGGCCGTGAGGGCGATGATGAAGTGCGGCACGCGTTGGCCATAGGTGCCGTCGGCCTCCTCCAACCGCACCCGATGCGTGGTTTCATAGCCGTCGAGCTCCGGCATCTGGCAATCCATCAGGATGACGTCGAACCCCTCCCGGGAGAGCGTGGCCAGCACCTGTCGTCCGTCCGCCGCCACGGCCGCCGTGGCCCCGAGCTTCCGCAGCATCGAGAGCGCGACCCGTTGGTTCACGATGTTGTCCTCGGCCAGGAGGATGCGAAGGCCGGCGATGCCCTCCCGGCCATGGCTGGGGACCGACGCGGCGGACTGTGACCGGCGGTCGGACATTTCCTCGCCCCGGGCGACGGCCCGCAAGGTCTCCAGCAAGCGGGCTCGCTTCACGGGCTTCACCA
The DNA here is from genome assembly GCA_903880005.1 of uncultured Verrucomicrobiota bacterium. Lineage (GTDB taxonomy): Bacteria > Verrucomicrobiota > Verrucomicrobiia > Limisphaerales > UBA9464 > UBA6176. Next base: position 4,172 of record CAIRNV010000053.1, read on the forward strand.
CGTGGGCCGCGACGCCCACGGTGCGAAGCAAGCCAACGTCGAGGCGTTGCCCCAGGGGCGCGGCCAACACGAGCCGCGCGCGTTCCAACCCGGGCGACCCATGCACCTCATGCGCCAGCGTCAGGGCGTCCATGTCCGGCAATTGCAAGTCGAGCACCGCGAGGTCGAACGGGCGACCGGACGACGCGGCCGTGCGCAGCTGGTCAAGCCCCTCCGCCGCCGTGGAGGCGAACTCGGGCGCAAACTCCGTCCCGGCCAGCTCGTGCGCGTACACGTCGCGGGTCCGCGCGTGGTCCTCGACCAGCAGGACGCGCAGCGGCGGTCCCTCGGGCACCCGGGGAGACGCCACGCTGCCCTCGCCCAGCGGCAACGTGAACCAAAAGGTCGAGCCCTTGCCCGGCTCGCTGCGGACCCCCATCTCGCCGCCCATGGCGCGCACGAGGCTGCGGCTGATGGACAGCCCGAGGCCCGTGCCGCCGAAGCGGCGCGTGGTGGAGCCGTCCGCCTGCACGAAGGGCTCGAAGATCCGTCCCTGCGCCTCCGGCGCGATGCCCACGCCCGTGTCGGAGACCTCGAATCGGGCGACCAACGGGCCGTTCGCGGCTGGCTCCACCTCGACGCGGAGCCACACCTCGCCGCGTTGGGTGAACTTGACGGCGTTGTTGAGGAGGTTCGACAGCACCTGGCGCGTGCGGCCGTCGTCGCCTCGCACCGACTGGGGCAGCCGGTGGTCCATCCACACCGTGAACTCCAGCATCTTGCCGAAGGCGCGCTCGGCCATGATCTCCGCCGTGTCCTCCACCAGCTCCCGGAGGTCGAAGGGCCGCGACTCGAACTCCATGCGCCCGCTCTCGATCTTCGAGAAGTCGAGGATGTCGTTCAGGATCGTCAGCAGCCCGTCGGCGCACGAGCGCAGGGTGTCGAGGTGGTCGCGTTGCTCGGGCGTGAGGGGCGTGTCCAGCAACAACCGGGTCATGCCCACGATGCCGTTCATCGGCGTGCGGATCTCGTGCGACGTGTTCGCGAGGAACTGGGCCTTCGCACGGGAGCTTTCCACCGCGACGTCGCGGGCCATCTCCAGTTCCTGCTCCGCGCGCTTGCGGGCGGTGATGTCCTCCACCGTGCCCTCGTAGTAGAGCAGCGCCCCGTCCTTGCCGCGCACCGCGCGGGCGTTCTCCGCGATCCAGATGACCGAGCCATCCTTCCTATACACCTGGCTCTCGAAGCCCTCGATGCGGTCATGCTCCTGCAGCAACCGCTGGAACTCCTCGCGTCGTCCACGGTTCACGTAGAGCTGCTCCCCGATGTTCGTCCGCGCCGACATGAGCTCCTCGACGGTCCCGAACCCATAGATGCGCGTCAGGGCGCGGTTCGCGGACAGGTAGTGCCCGTCGGGCGTCGTCTGGAAGATGCCGTCCACGGCGTTCTCGACGATGTCACGGTACTTCGCCTCGGCGCGCTCCAGCTTCTCCTGCGCCAGCTTCAGCTCCGTGATGTCGCGCGAGACGCCGAACGTCCCCACCACGGCGCCGCGCGGGTCGCGCAAGGGCAGCTTGCTGGTCAACACCCATGTCACCCGGCCGTCCGGCCAAACCTCCCGCTCCGTCTTCTCGTAGATGCCCCGCCCCGTCTCCATCACCTCGCGCTCGTCCGCCAGCGCCCGGTCCGCGTGCTCCCTCGCGAACCAGTCATGGTCCGTCCTGCCCACCAGCTCCCCGGGATCCTTGCCCACCTTGCGCGCAAACGCCCGGCTCGCCCGGACGATCCGGCTCCGCGCGTCCTTGAAGTAAATGGAGTCCGGCGCGTGCTCCAGCAGCGCCTGCAACAGGTCGCGCTCGTGGGCCAGGTCCTCCTGCGCACGCCGCTCCGCCGTCACGTCCCAGAAAATCCCCTGGATCCCGGTGCACGACCCGTTGCGGTCCAGCAGCGGCGTCTTGATGACATGCACGAACTGCCGCTCGCCATCCGCCGACAAGTGCTCCTCCGTCGCCTCGAAGGCCAGGCCCGTCTCCAGGACCCGCCGGTCGTCCGACTGGTACTTCAGGGCCAGGTCCCGGCGAAACAGCTCGAAGTCCGTCTGCCCCAGGACTTCCTCCCGGGCCTTTTGCACCGCGCGGCAGAAGCGCTCGTTGACGAACGTGAAGCGACCGTTGAGGTCCTTCCGGAAGATCTTCTGCGGAAGGCTCTCGACGAGCGCCTGGAAGAACACCTCGCTGTCCTGAAGCAACTGCTCCGCCTGCCGATGGCGCGCATGCGTGTCCGCCAACGACGTCGCATGCCGCCGCAGCTCCAAGTGCAGCACCACCTGATGCGCCACCGTCTGCAACGCCGCCCGTTGCCGCACCGTCGGCCGACGCGGCATCCGGTCGAGCACCAGCAACACCCCCGCCCTGGCGCCCGATGGGAGGTCCACCGGCGTGGACAACGCCCACCGAAACGAGGCGCCTTGCAGCTCCGGGGTCTCGCGAACCTCGATCGTTCCATCCTCCGCCAAGGCTCGCCGCGCCAAGCCTTCCACCAAGGTCGCCTCATCCAATCGCAGCCCGCTCTGCCCCTCCACGCGCAGGTTGTCCCCGTCCCGCAGCACCACCGCCGTCGCTGCCACCTGCGCGACCTGCGCGGCCATGTTCGCCAGGTCGTCCAGCGGCCCGCCCATGCCCACCGAATGCCCATCCACGCCCATGGGCCCATCCTCCCGCCCGGACTTCGCGGGTGTCACGCTGGTTTTGGCCCCGTCGGCCCCATTGGCGAACGGATTTCGGACGAAGGACGAAGCGCTTGTGGACGAGGAACCAGCCGTTTGGTGGAGCTGAATGCCTTGCCCCGAGTTGTAGGCCGCATGCCCTCACGCGGCGGCCACGATGCCGCGCCGCTGAACGCCAAATCAGCTACGACGCCGGACGCCCTTGGCCTTCTTGGCCCGGTACGAGGTCGTGCCCTCCTGGAGTCCGGCCTGCACGCCGACCCCGCCGAGGCCCTCGCACAAGCTGCCGAGGTTGACCTCCAGCACGCGGGCCATGCGCAGCAATGTCATCACCGAGATGTTGCGCTGGCCCCGCTCAACCTGGCCCATGAACGAGCGGTCGATGTCCGCCTGGAGGGCCAGTTCCTCCTGCGACAGGCCCAGCGCCTTCCGCGCCTCGCGGATGCGTTCGCCCAACAATCGCAATGCCTTGTCGCTCGCCACCAATGCCAAGGCTTGCATGCAGGTTGGCACGCAACGACGGGCTATAGGCACCTTTTCCCTTGTGCGCCCCGGCCCCGTGCGCCTAATCGCAAGAATTCGCCAATCAAGGCAGCCCACCAATGCGTGGGCCCGACGCGACCACGCCATGCAACTGGAGGACATGAAGCCCGGCCAATCCCTCGAAGGGATCGCGCCCGCCTCCCTCGCCCATGTCGTCGCCGTCGCCGCCCATGGGCCCGACTTCCTGGCCGTGGTCTATCGGGACGACGATGGCACCCTGCGCGAGTGCCTGCTGGGCCGGGCCGACGAACCGTTCATCCATGTCCCGTCGCGCCATCGCCCTTGGGCGTTCGATGCGGATAGCCGCGAGTTCCTGCGGGCCGCCATGGCTCGACTATCCCCGCCACCGGAAGGCGCGCACGCCTTCACGGCGGATTCAGGCCGAATCCTCCAGCGCGGCGCGTTTCTCCTCGACCCCGCCCACCGCGGCCTTGGGCCCTCGATGCTCCTCGTCGTCGCCCACGACATCTTCCCTGCCGAGGCACGTGGCGTCGTGCGTCGCGTCCTTTGCCTCCGCGTCGATCCGATGGGCCACGTCTCGGTGGTGTTGGAACCGCCGTTTCCGCGGCTTTCCCCGGTGGACCCGGCCTTGCGACCCCTCCTGAACGACGTGCTGCGGCCCTTCCTGGCCAACCATCGCCTTCGTGAGGGCGCCCTCGCCTTCGCCGCCCGCTTGATCGCGTCGAATGCCGCCCCCGCCGGCGCCGGGCCTCGCGTCTCCCCGCCGGTCCTTCTCGGCGGGAGCATCGTGATTCCCGAGGGGCTGCTGCGTTGGCTCAGCCGGGACGATGCAGTTGGGAGGGAAGGGATTGCGAAGCAGATTCTTTCGCAAGACGAGGAGTGAGCGAGGCGCGGGCCAGTGCCAGGCCCGTACTGAGCGAAGGACGAAGCTCTTGCGAAAGAAGATCCAGCAAGCACGACCGATCCAACGGCATCGTTCCGGCTCAGGCAACCTGAGCTGGCGCAGGAAACCCCGACCGACCGATGGCGCTGACGGTTCGCCCCGCCAGGGCAAGCGGCCTGCGGCGTTGGGCGACGCGGTGGGGATGCCAGGCCTTCGCGCAGCCCAACAGCCGCCTTGAAACACGGGGCCGAAACGGCGGAAATGACACGTAGGAAGCAGGATGCCATGGCGTGTTGGCCTCGAACCACGCGGCCCCCCTGCTTCCGCGCCCGCATGAGGATGCATTCGGGGAAATCGTTGGCTTCCATCGCCACGCCGCAGCCGTGCATGGCCACGCCGTCGTCCATGCGTGGGAACGCTCCATCGCGCCCGGCCGGGCCGGGACGACGGGCACACCCCTTTGCGTCGCCCCTGAATCACTCGGTGCCTCACCCCGTCCCATTCCCATGAGCGTTGCGCACATCTTGGTTTCACGGGGCTTGGTCACCCCCGAGCAACTGGCCGAGGCCCAGTCTCTCCAGCGGGCCGAGGGGCTCCGCCTCGACCGGGCGCTCGTCCAGCTGGGCGTCTTGTCCGAGCGCCAGATCCTCGAGGTCATGGCCGAGCACCTCGACATCCCGCTGATCAACCTCGCCGGCATCACCCCCGACCCGGAGACGCTCCGGGCGCTTCCCTCGAAGATCGTCTATCGCAAGCGCCTCGTGCCGGTCTCGCGTTCCAACGGCACCCTCAACGTCGCCACCTCCGACGCCTTCGACCTCTACGCCTTCGATGAGCTTCGGCTCGCCACGGGGCTCGACATCCAGCCGGTCCTCGCCCCGCGCGACGACATCGAGAAGCTCATCAAGTCCCACTTCGGCCTGGGTGGCGACACGCTGGATGAGATGGTGGGCGCGGACGACGGCCCGGCCGCGGTCACGGGTGATCCTTCCGACGACCTGATGGAGGCGGCACAGGAGGCGTCGGTCATCAAGCTCGTCAACGAGATCATCCTCGAGGCTGTCAACGAACGCGCCTCCGACATCCACATCGAGCCGTACGAGCACCACATGTCCATCCGGTACCGCATCGACGGCGTCCTCCAGGAGGCGTCGGTGCCGCCCCAGATGCACCGGTTCCAAGCGGCGATCATCTCCCGTATCAAGATCCTCGCGAACCTCAACATCGCCGAGCGCCGCATCCCCCAGGACGGCCGCATCAAGTTCAACGTCGGCGGCCGCCAGGTGGACGTCCGCGTCTCCGTCATCCCCATGCTCTTCGGCGAGGGCGTCGTGATGCGTCTCCTCGACAAGTCCAACGTCCTCTTCACCCTCCAGCAGCTCGGCATGGACGACGGCACCTTTGCCACCTTCAAGGGCCTCATCGACCGGCCCCACGGCATCTTCCTGGTCACCGGCCCCACCGGTTCCGGCAAGACCACCACCCTCTACGCCGCCCTCAACGCCATCGTCGGGCCGGAACTCAAGGTCATCACCGTGGAGGACCCCGTCGAATATCACCTCCATGGCGTCAACCAG
>CAIRNV010000054.1 GCA_903880005.1 uncultured Verrucomicrobiota bacterium
GCGAAGGAGCTGAACCTGGCGGACCTCACGCTGCGCCCCGAGGTGTCGCGCGAGCGGCTGGACCGGAGGTCGAAGCTGTTGAAGTCGGTCAACGACGCGATGCCGGCGATGGAGAAGGCCGTGGAGAAGTACGCGCTCGACTCGTACTACCAGAAGGCGTTCGACCTCGTGAGCAGCGGGCGTGCGCGGGATGCCTTTGACCTGTCGAAGGAGCCGGACGTCCTGCGCGACGCGTACGGGCGTCACACGTTCGGGCAGGGCTGCCTGTTGGCGCGGCGCTTGGTGGAGGCCGGCACGCGCGTGGTGCAGATGAACTGGCCGGCCGTGGCAAACGGCGACCCCACCGTCGATGCGTGGGACACGCACGCGGCGAACTTCGGGCCGTTGCGCAACCTGCATTGCCCGAAGCTCGACTCCGGGTTGAGCACGTTGCTTCAGGACCTCGACCAGCGCGGGTTGCTCAAGGAGACGTTGGTGGTGGCGCTGGGCGAGTTCGGGCGCAGCCCGCGCCTGGGCGTGAGCACGAGCGGCAACACCAACTCGCCCGACGGCCGCGATCACTGGCCCTATTGCTACACGGCGTTGGTCGCCGGGGCCGGGGTGTCGCGGGGCGCGTTGTACGGGCGCTCGGACGCCACGGGCTCCTCGCCCGCCGACGCGCCGGTGCATCCCACGCAGATCGTCGCGACGATCTACCACGCGCTGGGGATCGACCCGCACACCATCGTGATGAACCACCTCAACCAACCGCGCGAGCTGGTCCAGGCGGAGCCGGTGCTGGGGTTGTTCTCGTGACCATGGCCTCGCGGCGCATGCACCCTCGCGGATGGGCGTTCCTGGGCCTTGGGCTGGCCGGTTGCCTCCACGGCGCCGTCGCACCCATGCCGCGCCTCGACACGCCGTCGGTCATGTTCCTCCAGCGCGGCACGACCAACCGCGTCACGCTGAATGGCGACGCCCTCGGGCAACTCGACAGGCTGTGGTCGTCGCATGACGGCGTCCGCGTGATCCCGGTGGCGTCGCCGTCGTCGTCGGTCGCGTTGGAAGGCAGCGCCGGCGGCATCGAGGTCCGCGCGGCCGCGCCCGCGAAGTCCCGCGTCGTGGACATCGTCGTTGGCCCGGACGTCCCCATGGGCGCGCATGAGGTTCGCGTGGCGGGCCCCGGCGGCGTTTCCAACCCGGTCACGTTCAACGTCTCGGACCATCCCGAGATCACCGAGGCCACGGGCACCGCCGGCTTCCAGTCCGCGCCCGTGCTCATGCCGCCGGTCGGGGTCTCCGGGAAGATCGGCGCGTCGGCCGAGGCCGATCATTACCGGCTCAAGTTGAAGTCCGGCGCCACGGTGATCCTCGACGTCCAGGCCAATCGCTCGGGGTCGTCGCTGGACGGAACGCTGCTCGTGTTGGATTCAACCGGGAAGGAGCTGGCGCGAAGCGAGGACGCGCATGGGCTGGACCCGTTCCTTGTTTTCAAGGCGCCTGCCGATGGCGAGTACGTCGTGCGCTTGAACGACCTGCGGCACCAGGGCGGCGACCGGCATACCTATCGTCTCGTCGCACGCCCCGGGCCCTACGTGGAGACGCTGTTCCCCTTTGGCGGACGACGCGGCTCGACCGTTGAGGTGGGGTTGCAGGGCCATTTGTTGGAGGGCGCGGACAAGCTCACGCTGGCCCTCGCATCGGACGCCCCCCTGGGACGCCAGGACGTCCGGGCGCGCACGCAGTTCGGGTTCTCCAACCCGGTCGGCTTTGAAGTGGGCGACCTTCCCGAGGTCCTGGAGGCCGAGCCCAACGACACCGCGGACAAGTCCACGGCGGCGACGGGCGCGGTGGTGTTCAACGGCCGCGTGGCCAAGGCGGGCGACATCGACGTGTTCCGCTTCAAGAGCCCCGGGGACCAACGTTGGGTGGCGGAGGTGTTCGCACGACGGTTCGGGTCGCCGCTGGATGTCCTGCTCACGTTGCAGGACGCGCAGGGGAAGGTCTTGCAGCGGAACGACGACGCGAACGGCCCCGACGCGCGCATGGAGTTCGATGGAAAGAAGGACGTGGAATACCTGCTGTCCGTGCGCGACCTGACCGACCGGGGCGGGGAGGCGTTTGGGTATCGGTTGACCGTCCAACGGCCCGACGTGACGCCGGGGTTCTCGGCGCGTTCGGGGGCGGGGCGCGTTCGATTGCATCAGGGCGGCTGGGTGGCGTTGCGGTGCGACGTCACGAGGCGCAACGGCCATGACGGGACGGTGCGCGTGGAAGGCCGGGACCTGCCCATGGGTGTGTCGGCGATGCCCATGGTGGCCGGGCCGGGGGCCGAGGGCGGTTGGTTGATGCTGGGCGCCACGGAATCGGCGGCGACGGGTTCGGCACGCCTTCGGTTAGCGGCCCTGGGCGAGGTGGGGGGCAAGGCGAGCACGCAGGACGTGGCCTTGGCGGAGCAGGGCTGGTTGACGGTGCTCCCGGCCGCGCCGTTCTCGGTGGACGTGGGGCAGGGGTCGGTCCTCGTGGAGCAGAGCGGCCGCGCGGAGATCGACGTGGTGGTGACGCGCGCGGCGGGGTTCGAGGGCGAGGTGAAGGTCGTTGCGGAGGGCGTGCCGGGATTGAACGTGCCGCCGCTGGTGCTCAAGGGAACGGCGACGCGCGGCAAGCTGGCGTTGAATGCCGCTTACAACGCGGCGGCGGGCACGCGACCGATGCTTGTCCGGGCCGAGTCCACGGTCGATGGCCAGGCGCTGGGACAGGCCGCGCCGCGCATCGTCGAGGTGACCGTTCGAGACATCCCGTTGTTCGCGACGGCGATGTTGCCGGGCTCGCCCTTTTTCCGCATGGACGCGGTGAAGCTCTCGGCCGTGGCGTTGCCCACCAACTCGGCGTCGGCGGCGAACCGGACGGAGTTCGTGGTGAAGGTGGAGCGGCGCGGGTACGAGGGGGAGGTGACGGTGGCGTTGGAAGGCGTTCCCCAGGGCGTGCTGGCCACGGTGCAACCGGTGGCGGCGAAGGCGCGCGAGGCTTCGGTCCAACTGCTGGTCACGGACAAGGCCGAGGCGGGCAAGGAGCACAAGATCGGCGTGGCGCTGCGTTTCGAGCACGGCGACCGCATCTGGCGCCAGAAGACGGAGCCGGTGACGCTCACGATCGCCGCGCCCGCCGTGGAGACGGCCTCGACGAACGCGCCGGCGGCGAAGCCAAACTGAAGCCAGCGCAGCATGTTGAATCTCATGGCAATCAAGGTGTGGAGGGCGCGCCCGGGCGGGGCGCGGGCGTGGGCGATGGCCGGGGCGGTGGCGTGGGCTGCGGGGACGGCCCTTGCGGCCGACGCGCCGGTGTCGTGGTTCCGGGACGTGACGCCGTTGTTCAAGCGCTCGTGCAACGGCTGCCACAACCCCAACAAGATGAAGAGCGACGTGGACACCTCCACGTACGCCGGCTTCGCCAAGCCCGGCAAGAAC
>CAIRNV010000055.1 GCA_903880005.1 uncultured Verrucomicrobiota bacterium
CCGGCCGGAGGTCCCGCAGGACCGCGCTCCGCAGCACGCCCACGTCGTGCCAACGGCCATCCGGCAACAACCGGTTTTGGAAGCGTACCCGGTCGGGAACTCCCATCACCCGGGCGTGATACCTCACCTCGAGGGCCTGGCTCGCATAGGCCAGCTCGATGGGGCGCCCTTTCGCCCAAGCCTTTTCCATGCCCTCCCCATCCCACACCGACCGCACCTCGACGCGCGGGGGCGGCAACGCCGGCGGAAGGCGGGCAGGATCCACCACCACCAACCCGCGCAACGTGGGAAACCAGAGCCTTCCATCCGAAGCCTTCATGGGTTCCCTCCAATGCCCCAGCCCAAGCTCCGCGAGGAGGCCATCGCGTGCGTCGAAGTACCGCACGTCCAATCGCGCGCGACGTCCCTCGGCCACCGCCACGGCGGATTCGACGGAGAATCGCGCGACGGCATTCCGGCCCCGCGCCCACAAGTGTCCCGTGTCATCCCCCAGGACGGAGCTGAAGTGGCCGCCGATCAACCCCTCGGCCTGCCGGAACGTGCTGACCTTGCCGTCGTGGACGCGAGCAATGCCGTCCACCATGGGCACCCACAGGTCCCCGTCTCGGTCGGCATACAGGCGGCCAAAGAAACGATTCGTGGGCGCGCCCGGGATCTTGAAGGGCTCGAACACGCCGTCCTTCATGCGGAACAAGCCGAGTCGATAGGTTGAAAGCCACAGGTGGGCCGCCCCGTCTTCCACGATCGAGAACACGATGTCCTCGGGCACCCGGGTCTCCGGCCCCAGCGGATGAAACACCCCCCGTTCACCCACCGCCACACCGCCCACGGTCCCCACCCACAACCGGCCCTTGCGGTCCTCGTGGAACGTCATGGCGCGGGTCGATCCGATGTCCTCGTTCGGGACCTTGTGCCATGCGTCCCCGTCGCGGCTTCCCATCCCGTGCGCCATCCATCCCGCCCAACACCGTCCGGCACGGTCCACGTGCAATGCCGAAACCCACGGCTGAACCAAGTCCCCCTTCGCTCGGAAGTACGTGTCCGGGCGCGCCCGGCCGTCTTCCATCGTGAGGAGCCCCTCCCCGTGGGTGCCCAGCAGCAAACGGCCGGGTGCCTCTTCCACCACTTGGTTCACAAGGTGCCGGATGCCGGATTCCAGCCCGAACAACCGGAACGATTGCGGCCGGGCTCGCACCAAGCCGCCCCCATTGACCGCTAGCCAGATGTTCCCTTCCTCGTCCTCCGCGATGTCCGAGATGGATTCGCCTGGCAACCCCTGTTCGCGCCGCAACCAACGCACCCGGCCATCGGGGGCAAACATGGCCAGCCCGTTCTGCCATCCCCCCAGCCACAGGTTGCCATGCCGGTCCTCCAGCATGCGCACGGGGTCACCCCGCATGGCCTCCGGCCGCTGCCATTTCCTCTCCCAATTCCCATTCCGTAGCAGCCGCACATCCTTCTCGGACGCCACCCAAAGACCACCGCCCACGGCCGGGGCGATCCCGGTCAACCACCCCACTCCTTCCTTCTCCGCAAGCATAACCATGACCCATCCCGCCCCGCCCCTCCACCACAAGCCAGCCGGACTCATCGCCCAAAGCCGTCCGCCTTCATAAAGCACGCGATACACCTCACCCGCCGCCAAGGCGGCCGGGGCATCCACCTTCTCGAAACGTTCCCCCACCCTCCTTTGGATATGTCCCTCCGTGACCACCCAAACGTCACCGGCGTCTTGGGCTCCTCCGTCCGCACCAAAAGCGATTTCACAGATCATTTGATCGACCAACCCGTCGCCCGTGCCGTAGGAACGCCACCGATCTCCCTCCCGGATCCAAAGCCGCCCCTCACCCCCGACCCACACCCGCCCGCGCGCATCGGCGACCACGCGACGCAACCCCTGCCCACCCACGGGCGAACCCAACTGCGGCGACCGATCCTCGACATCGAACCCGTCGAACGTGCCGAGGCCGTTGAACGTGCAGAACCAAATGCGCCCGTCCGCCCTGCTGTAGGCAAGCGACGCGACGGCCGATGATTCCATCCCGCGGTCGGTCTCGACCACGGTGATTTCGTAGGCGGCGCCCAATGCCGGCAAGGGCTCCTCGGCCCATGCCATGGAAAACATCATGACTGCCAACCAACCCAGGAGGATCAAGGCGCGCCCCCACGCGTCCATTTCACGGGAGCCACATCCGATCACCCTGTGCCGTTTCCATGCCATGCCATCCATTGAGCCTCCCTCACGGCCGACGAACCGCCGCGTCCCCGAATCGAATCCTCCTCAGGGCGCCTTCATCGGCGCAGGCGGTGCCGGGCGGTTCGTCCCCGCCGTTGGCACCTCCACCTTCGCCAACCGCTCGTGCAACACCGCCACGCTCAGGCCTTCCCTCACCCATCGCGACCAGCGCGCCTCCCGCTCGCCCCGCGCGCGCAAGGCGAGCTCATGGTCCAGTTCAGCCCGCACCTCGTCGAACGGCCGGAGTTGAGGCCCGCGGCGTCCCATCAACTTCAACAGGTAGATCCCGTCCGACGCCACCACCGGCTCGGACAAGTCCCCCGGCGCGGACAACTGCAATGCCGCCGACGCCACCTCCGGATGGAGCCGCGACTGCATTTGTTCCTCCGTTTGCCAACCCAGCTCGCCGCCGCGGTATCGCGTGGACTGATCCACCGAGACCTCCGCCGCGACCGGCCCGAAGTGCGACATGGCCGCGCATTCCTTCGCCGCGCGGGCGCGCAAGGCCCGGGCCAGCTCCATGAACGCCGCCTTCCTGTCCGGCGTCGCCTTTCTTGGCACTTCAACCTTGATGACCGCCACGTTCCATGCGGCTGGCCTGACGAACCGGTTGGTGTTGGCAAGGTACAGGGCCCGGGCTCGCTCCTCGCCGATCCCGGGGTCTGCCTGCAACTCTCCCGCATGGCTCTCCTTCATGCGCTCCGCCACGAGGACGCGGATCGCGCGCTGGATCTCCGGCGAGTCAAGGAACCCGGACGCCATCGCCTTCCCATACGCGGCCTCAAGGTCGATCAACTCCGACAACACCTTGTCCTTGTCCACCATCAGTCCGCCGCCCGAACGCCGCCTCAGCTCCGCCTCCAGGGCCGTCGCAAGCACGGGCCTCCCCCCGACCATCGCCACCGCGTCAGGATCCGCCGTCGTCTCACGCCGACATGCGCCGACCACCGAAGCCACCGCGAGGAGCATCGACACGAAGCGCAAGCGGGGGGCTGGTACCCCGATGCTCCCCAAGGTCGCCCCAACCGCCGCGACAAGTCCCGTGAAGTTTTCGCGCATGATCCGTCCCGGATAGTTCCTCCTCATCCTACATAGCCTTGGTGTCTCGAGGATGCCCGAAACTCGCCTTGGGCGTCCATACGAACCCCATTCGCGGCAACGATCCGTGGCCCGCGCCGCTCCCTGCGGATCGTTCCTCGGACGTGATGCGGGAACCCCGTAAAGCGCGCCGCACGGCGACGGGGGCCGGACGACATGCAGGAACCAAGCCGTCCCGGAGGGGTGCGGGCAAGGTCTCGAAGCAATCCCTCCGTGGCCTGTACCCTCGCAACACCCCGTGGCCTCGGCCCCGGAGGTCGGGCGGAAGTTGGGGGTGAGCCGTCAGGTGGCCTACCGATGGAAGTCGGCGTGGGAGAAGGGCGGCAAGGCAGGCCTTGCCAGCAAGGGGAAGGCAGGCCGCAAGTCCAGGCTCACAGCGGCCCAAACCAAGGAGGTCGTGAAG
>CAIRNV010000056.1 GCA_903880005.1 uncultured Verrucomicrobiota bacterium
AACTGGCCCGCGCCTCGCTCACTCCTCGTCTTGCGAAAGAATCTGCGGCGCAATCACTTCCCTCCCAACTGCATCGTCCCGGCTTAGCCGGAACGATTCAGTTGGATCGGTCGTGCTTGCTCGATCTGCTTGCGCAAATCCGCCTCGATGACCGGCCGCGGTCGCATCACGACGCGTCCCCGCCTGGGTTCGGGCCCCGTGTGGGCCTTCGTTGGTAAGGCAAGTTGGGGGGCCTTGGATCCCGCCAGGGCGGCAGGCTGCCGTCGCCCCCGTGCAAGGGCCGGGCCACCCACCAACCATTCCGGCGTTCCCACCGGCTGCGCACGCCCGCCACGAGGTCGCGCAGAGGGATCGAGAGCTTGTGGGACGTCCAGACGTTCAACAACGGAGGGATGGCCAGCCCGATGCAGCACGCCCATTGCAGGAGCGTCCCCGCCACCACCACGCCCCCGAAGGTCTTCAGGAACGCCATCGCCGGCCTCCGCTCGGTCAGCGCAAACCAGAGGCCCACCTGGGGCATCGCCTGCCATTGCACCACCATGCCCACGGCAAACACCACGCCCCAGATCGGGCCCAGGTTCCCCAGGCCCACCACCACGACCGCCGCCGCCAGCAGCAGAACGGGCCCGAGGAAGCGCCCCTTCATGTGCCCCGCCAATCCGCGCTTGAAATCCGAGTCCAGCAACGGCGTCGCCAGCAACAGCTCCAACGACCCGTCCCGGCGCGCCTCCGAGACAAACGCCGTCGCCTCCCACGCCACCATCCCCATCAACGCCACCGCGCACGACAAGATCCAGAGCGACGAAGGCTCGCCACCGCCCGGGCCGGCCAAACCCGGCAGCAGGAGGACGACTCCTCCCGCCCAACCCAACGCCGCCATCCCCCACGCCGCCGCCGGCGCGATGCCCCGACCCTCCATGAGCGCCCGCACCGGATCCCGCTCCAGCCAACGCAAGCCCACCCGCCGCCGACGCCTTCGGGGCGTCGCGTCCCCGGCCTGACGCCATCCTCGCCCCACCTTCCACGCGGCGAACGCCAGCAACACCCACCCCGCCACGTGGGATCCCATGAGCGTCGCGAGGAACGTCGTCCCGTCGCCGGCCGGCGTCTTGAATTCAGACGCCTGGATGAACGCCAGGCCCGGCGACAACACCCCCGCCCAAAGCCACGCCCCGCTGCCCGTCGCCAGCGCCACCACCTTCGCCACCATGGGCATCCCCACGTTCAACCACGCCGTGGCGAACACCGCCATCCAGGTCGCACGACCCGCCTCGTGGCACGCGGACGACACCGCCAAGCCCGTCGCCGTCCCCACGAACAACCCGTTCAGCAACGCCGCCGTCGTCCGCCAAAACTCCGCCGCCGACACGCCGCCCAGGAACAACCCGAGGGCCAGCACCGGGAAGACGCCGGCCAGCGCGTACAAGGCGTTCAATCCGTGCGCCACGAGCTTCCCCGCCACCACGTCCACGCCGTCCAGCTCCGTCAGGAACAGGAAGCCCAGCGTGCCGTCCCGCCGTTCCACGGCGAGGGCATCCGACGTGACCAAGGCCCCGCCCAGCATGCCCATGAAGGCGCAGCACCACGACAAGAGGTTGAACAACCATCGGCCCAGTTGCCCGCCCGCGCCCGTTTTGTTCACCAGCAAGACCACCAGGAAGGCCGCGCCCGCCGCCGCGATGGCGGAGACGACGCGGACACGACGCATCCCCGGGCGACGCGACGCCGCCAGCAGCTCACGGTGGGCAACCGGTAGGAAGGTCATGGACTGGGCGACCCTGAACCGGTCTTGCTGGGGCGTCCATGCGAGGTTCGAGCGGCGGCGGGTGCGCTTGAGATGAAGGGGCATCGAAGGCACGGTCGCGGCCGAGGATGAACTTGGTCCAGATCACGCCGGGTGCCGGCGGCATGTACTGCGGCAATTGCTTCCGCGACAACGCGCTCGTCGCGGCCCTGCGTCGCGACGGACACGAGACCCTCATGGTTCCGTTGTACCTGCCCATGACGTTGGACGAGGCCTCGACGGTTCGCGGCACGCCCACCTTCTTCGGGGGCATCAATGTGTTCCTCTCGCAAAAGGTTCCCGGGCATTCCTCGGCCCCGGCCTGGCTGCGGCGGTGGCTGGACCACCCGGCGTTGCTTCAATGGGCCTCCGGCCGGGCCGCCAAGACGCGCGCATCGGACGTGGGCGAGCTCAACCTCTCCATGCTCCAGGGCGAGGAAGGGCGTCAACGACGCGAGCTGGACGACCTGGTTCGATGGCTGGCGTCGCGGCCGCGACCCGACGCCATCCTGCTGTCGAACGCCTTGCTGGTCGGCTTCGCGCGAAGGCTGCGGCGCGACGTCGGTTGCCCGGTCTTCGTGTTCCTTCAAAGCGAGGAAGCCTTCCTGGAGGCCATGCCGGAGCCGTGGCGCGGGCGCGGCTGGGCGACCCTCTCCGAGCGCGGCCGTGAGGTGGATGGCTGGATCGCGCCGTCGCGGTGGTTCGGGGAGCGGATGTTGTCCCGGCTGGGCATTGATGTTTCGCGGCTTCGGGTTGTTCCCAACGGCATCAGCATGGACGGCTACCGATCGCTGGCGGAACGGCCGTCGTGGAGCCCGGGCCAGCCGTGGACCCTGGGCTTCTTCGCGCGGCAATGCCCGGAGAAGGGCCTCGACATCGTCGTGGATGCCTTCATCGAACTCCGGCGCGACCCCGGTCTCGCGCACGTCCGGCTCAAGGTGGGCGGTGGATGCGGCCCATCGGACGAGCCCTTCGTGGCGATGCAACGCGAGAAGCTGGCGCGCGCGGGGCTGCTTCAGGACGCCTCGTTCCATCCCAACGTCAGCCGGGCCGACAAGCTGGCGTTCCTCGCTTCCTGCGACGTCCTGTCGGTCCCGGGTCGCCAGCCCGAGGCCTTCGGGTTGTACCAGATCGAGGCCATGGCGGCGGGCACGCCCGTCTTGCAACCGTCCGAGGGACCCTATCCGGAGATCATCGGGTCCACGGGCGGCGGCGCGTTGTTCGGGGAGAACTCATCCATGGCCCTCGCAGGGGCCCTGAGGGACTTGCTGCGCCATCCCGCGAGGCTTCGCGAGCTGGGGGCAGCCGGACGGGCCGCCGTCCAACAACGCCACACCGACACCGCCATGGCCCGTGGCACCGTCGAGGCCATCCGCTCGTTGGTTCCTCAGGCATAACGATTCAGTTGGATCGGTCGCGCTTGCTCGATCTGCTCCGCAATCACTTCCCTCCCAACTGAATCGTTCCGGTTTAGGCCGCGTGCCCTCACACGGCGTCTTGCCGCAATTCTAGGACCCGGCCAACCCGAGCCGTACCAAGACCTCGGACGGCGTGAGGCCGATGATGCGGAGGCGCTTGTTTCGGGCGGTTGCCCCGCGAAGGACGTGCACGCGGGAACGCCCGACGCCGAGGACGGCGGCGAGGTGACGTTCCAACGCCTCGTTCGCGGCCCCGTCCACCGGCGGGGCGGCCACTCGCACCTTGAGCGCATCCCCGTGGATTCCATCGATGGCGTCCTCCCGGGCGCGCGGCTTGGCGATGACCGCAAGGACCGAGTCGGGGCCATCCGCCCGGATGAACGACGCGGTGGACATCAATACGGGAGGTTTCGGAAGACGAAGGGGAGAACGCCGAACTCCACCCAGTCCGGCATGCCGGGAAGGACGCGTCGCAGGGCCGGGAGCCCGTGGCCGATCCATGTCAGGAGGGTCCAATAGAAGGCCATGGCGACGAGGGGGGAGGCGTCGAGGTGGCCGAGGCGAAGGAAGGCGAAGGGGCGCGAGAGCTTGAGCCCGCAGTTCTGGACGAACTCCCACAGGACTTGGTTGCCCAGGTGGACGTAGAGATGGACGAAGTGCAGGAGCAGGATGACGGCGATCCACCATCGCAGGACGCACCATTGGCCCGCAGACACGACCAAGGCTTGCTGGAGGAGATGTCGGTCCCCGCGGAGGGGCGGCAGCAAGCCCACGTGAGCGGCGAAGGAACCAATGGCCAGCCATGCGATGCCCGCAGTGACAGCGACGAGCACCAAGAGCAACCAACCCGGCAGCAGGGACGGCCATGTGCCCTGCCGCCGCAGGGCGCGCGTGATGCCATCACGATCCGACGGGGGGCGGTTGAGGGCCAGGATGCCGGCGATGCCGGTGTACCAGAACAGCAGGGTGGAGACGAATCCCAGGAGGCTGAACGACAACATCCGGAGGAATGCGTCGCTGCGGAACACCAGCGTGGCGGAACCGAGCGACCACGCGGGATGCCACGGGATGTTGGGCCCCATTTGGCGATAGAGGATGGCCCGGAAAAGCAAGAGGCCCGCCAGGAAGGCGAGGTAGGGCCAACGTCGGGGCCGTTCGATCCCGGCCGCCCGCAGGTTGCCGAGGATCGTGCCGGCGGACCCCGCCGTGTCGGCCCCGCGGATGCCACGCCACGAGACCCACATGACGAGGGCCGCGACGTTGAGCAGGAAATCGACGAGGAGCATCGGGCGGGGCGAGGCCCACGCCCGTGGCGGGCGTGGGACACGGCCCGGTTCTTACATCATGCGCAGGAGCGTGTCAGCCATCTCGCTGGGCGTGGCTGCCACCCCGATGCCGGCCTTGCGGAAGGCGTCGATCTTGGCCTGGGCGGTTCCCTTGCCGCCGCTGACGATGGCTCCGGCATGGCCCATGCGGCGGCCCGGGGGCGCCGTGGCACCCGCGATGAATCCCGCCACCGGCTTGGTCCCGTACCGCGCGATCCACTCGGCAGCCTCCTCCTCGGCCGAGCCACCGATCTCGCCGATCATGATGATCCCGTGGGTGTCGGGGTCGGCCATGAACAACTTGATGACATCCAGGTGCGACGTGCCGTTGACGGGGTCGCCGCCGATGCCCACGCAGGTGGATTGGCCGACGCCGCGGCAGGTCAATTGCCAGACGGCCTCGTAGGTGAGCGTGCCGGAGCGGCTGACGACGCCGACATGGCCCTTCTTGTGGATGTAGCCGGGGGCGATGCCGATGCGGCAGCCGCCGTGGGAGTTGGCGCCCTCGCCGGGGGTCACGAGGCCGGGGCAATTGGGCCCGATCAAGCGGGTGCGCGAGCCTTGCATGGCGCGCTTCACCTTGACCATGTCGTTCACCGGGATGCCCTCCGTGATGCAGACGACGAGCTCGATGCCGGCGTCCACGGCCTCGAGGATGGCGTCGGCGGCGAAGGGTGGCGGGACGAAGATGGCGGAGGCGGTGGCGCCGGTTTGGCGCGCGGCCTCGGCGACGGTGTCGAAGATGGGAACCTGGCCCTCGAAGAGCTGGCCGCCCTTGCCGGGGGTGACGCCTGCGACGACCTGGGTCCCGTAGGCGAGCGAGAGCTGGGCGTGACGCGCGCCAAAGGAGCCCGTGATGCCCTGGATGAGGAGCTTGGTCTGGGGGGTGATGAGGATGGCCATGACGTGAAGTGGATGGGGTGAAGGTCTGTGGCGAAGGGGCGATTTAGACGGCGCGGACGGCCTTGACGACCTTCTGGGCCGCGTCGGCCATGGAGTCGCCGGAGGTGATGGTGAGCCCCGACTCGGCAAGGGTCTTCTTGCCGGCCTGGACGTTGTTGCCTTCGAGACGCACCACGAGCGGGATGGAGAGCCCGGTTTCGCGGACGGCCTCGACGATGCCCGTGGCGATGACGTTGCAGTCCATGATGCCGCCGAAAATGTTCACGAGGACACCCTTCACGGACGGATCCGAGAGGATGATGCGGAACGCGGCGCAGACTTGGTCCTTGGAGGCGCCGCCGCCGACGTCGAGGAAGTTGGCGGGGTCGCCGCCGAAGTGCTTGATGATGTCCATCGTGGCCATCGCCAGGCCGGCGCCGTTGACGAGGCACGCGATGTTGCCGTCGAGCTTGATGTAATTGAGGGCATGCTTGCTGGCCTCGACCTCCAGCGGGGATTCCTCCGCCAAGTCTCGCATGGCGACGATGTCCGCGTGACGGAACAGGGCGTTGTCGTCGAGGCCGATCTTGGCATCGACGGCCACGATGGCCTGCTTGCCGCCGGGGCCCTCGACGATGCAGAGGGGGTTGATCTCGACGAGCGAGGCGTCGCATTCCCACGAGGCCTTGTACACGGCGGTGACGAGCTTGCAGGCCTGGTTGAAGAGGTCGCCCTTCAGGCCGAGGGCCGAGGCGATCTTGCGGGCTTGATAGGGCATCAGCCCCACGGCGGGGTCGATGTGCTCGCGCACGATCTTCTCCGGGCTGTGGGCGGCGACCTCCTCGATGTCCATGCCTCCCTCGGTGCTGGCCATGATGAGGGGACGGGAGGTGGCGCGGTCGAGGAGCACGGCGAGGTAGAACTCGCGCACGATGGTCTCGGCGGCGGCGACGAGGATGGTCTGGACGACGCGGCCGTCGGGGCCGGTCTGCTTCGTGACGAGGGTCTTGCCGAGCATGTTGTCGGCGATGTGCACGGCCTCTTCGAGGGAGCGGGCGAGCTTCACGCCGCCCTGGAAGCCGTGCTTGAAGGTGCCCTTGCCGCGCCCGCCGGCGTGGATCTGGGACTTGATGACCAGGGTCGGATGACCGGCCGCGAGCAGTCGCTCGGCGACGGCACGGGCTTCATCGACGGTCTTGCAGGGCTCGCCGGCGGGGACGGCGACGCCGTGCCGGGCGAGGAGTTGCTTGGCTTGGTATTCGTGGATGTTCATCGAGAGGGGCTTTGACGTGGATGCGGCAGGGCCGGGCCAACCTCGTGGCCCGGCACGATGCCAAGGGAGGCGGGTGGGCTACCTTTGGGCGATGGGCTGGACGGTCAGGCCAACCGGGCCGGTGTAGATGGACTGCGGCCGGATGAGGCGGTTGTCCGCGAGCTGCTCCAGCACGTGGGCCGTCCAACCGCTGGTCCGGGCAATGGCGAAGATGGGCGTGAACAGGTCCGTGGGGATGCCCAGCGAGTAGTACACGGTGGCGCTGTAGAAATCGACGTTCGCATGGAGCCCCTTCCGGGTGAGCATGAGCTCGGCGATGCGCTCGGACATCTGGATCCACTTGGGCTCGCCCAGCTTCGAGGAAAGGATTTGCGCCATCCGCTTCAGGTGGGGCGCGCGGGGGTCGAGGACCTTGTACACGCGATGTCCGATGCCCATGATCTTGCGCTTTTGGGCGAGGCAATCCTCGACGTAGCCATCGACGGCCTCCAGCGAGCCGATCTGCTGGAGCATCTTGATGACGCCCTCGTTGGCGCCGCCGTGCAACGGGCCCTTCAGGGTGCCGATGGCCGACGTGATGGCGGAGTACATGTCGCTCTGCGTGGCCACGGTGACGCGGGCGCTGAACGTGGAGGCGTTCATGCCGTGGTCGGCGTGCAGCACGTAGCACATGTCCATCGTGCTCTCCTTCTCGGCC
>CAIRNV010000057.1 GCA_903880005.1 uncultured Verrucomicrobiota bacterium
CAGCCGAGCGACCCCTGCCCTGCCCTTTTCGGGTTCTACGACAGTCGATCTAAGGACGGTTTGTTCCACGTGGAACATCCGGGGCAAACCTTGCTCGGATGGGAGCCTGGCAGCCGGCGAGTATCCTGCTGGATGACCGAGGCCACGGGTGCCACCGGAGCCATCGTCGCCGCCAACCTCCACCGCTCCCCTCTCTATGGAGGGGAGATTCGATCGGTCGGCCCGCGCTATTGCCCCTCCATCGAGGACAAGTTCGTCAAGTTCTCCGACAAGGAGACCCATAAGCTCTTTTTGGAGCCGGAAGGGCTCAATACCAATGAATGGTATATCAACGGGCTCTCCACCTCCCTGCCCTTCGAGGTTCAATTGGAAATGGTTCGAACGGTTCCGGGTCTGGAGGCGGCGGTGATGATTCGCCCCGCCTACGCGGTGGAATACGATTTTGCGCCCCCCACCCAGCTCCATGCGACCTTGGAATCCAAGAAGGTGGAATCCCTATTCTTCGCCGGCCAGATCAACGGGACTTCCGGCTATGAGGAAGCCGCGGGCCAGGGTCTGCTAGCGGGGGCCAACGCCGGCGCGAAGGCCCTTGGAGGGCCCCCTTTGGTTTTAAAAAGAGACCAAGCCTACCTCGGGGTCTTGGTCGACGATCTTGTCACCAAGGGTACCAAGGAGCCTTACCGGATGTTCACCAGCCGGGCGGAGCATCGTCTCCTTCTCAATCATGGGAGCGCGGATTTGCGCTGCTATCAAGCGGCAAAATCTCTCAATCTCATTGATGATAAACGTTATGAGATGATTAGACGTAAGGCAGATGCCGTTGAGCACTGGGTCTCGATGGCAGAAAAATTGACCATTAAGGGGGGTATCCTAGGGGAGGTCCTACGAAAACAGCCCGAAATCATCCCAGAGGATCTTCCGGGGGGAATGAAGTCCTTGGACCCTGCGTGCCTTGAGGAGACACTCTATCGCATCCGATTCAAGGGATATCTCGAGCGAGAGCAGCGCCTGGCTGTCAAACTTCAGGACTTAGACCATTGGGTTATTCCCAGAGGATGGGACTATCAGGCCGTGAAGGGGCTACGGAAGGAGGCCCAACTCAAGCTTGGGCAGGTTAAGCCTGACCACCTGGGAGCGGCCTCCCGGATCAGCGGAGTCAACCCCTCGGATATCAGCCTCCTCATGGTGGCTTTGAAGGCGGCCCGCACGGGTGACTGTTCCACGTAGAACAGGGTAGGGTGTCAGCGAGGTGACAAGTCGGATTCACCCTAGAAACATTAGCACAAAACATTAATAGTCAGCAGTTTATGAATATGTCACTTGGTAGCCATTTTTGACATATAGGCTCGTTCAAGGACGCGCTTTTTCGCAATCTTCACCCATGAGCGGGACCCTTGAGAAGCGTGTCTTGGTGGTCGACGACGAATCGGACGTCACCGAGCTGCTGGAATACAAGCTGAAGCAGGCCGGCTTCCTTGTCCGGGCGGTGAACGACCCATTGAGGGTGCTCGGCCTTGCGCGCGACCTCCGACCCGAGGTCATCGTGCTCGACGTCATGATGCCCGAGTTGAACGGGCTCCAGCTCTTGCGGATGATCCGGGCGGACGCGCTGCTCAAGGACACCCCGGTTCTCTTCCTGACCGCCAAGGGCGAGACGGATGACCGGCTGAAGGGACTCCAGGGCGGGGCGGACGACTATGTGGCCAAGCCTTTCGACGCGCGCGAGGTGGTGCTGCGCATCCAAGCCTTGGCCAAGCGCGCCAAGTCGGCCGCGGCCGCCCCCGAGACGCGCCTCGCCGCCGGGTCGGTCGTCATCGACCTCGACCGCCACGAGGTGACAGCCGAGGGCAAGCCGGTGGAGCTCACGGCTACGGAGTTCAAGCTGCTGCGGACGCTGGTCGAGCGGAAGGGCAGGGTGCAGACGCGCGAGCGGCTGCTGGAGGATGTCTGGAACTACGCCCCCGATATCGAGACACGGACGGTCGACACGCACATGCGCCGCCTGCGGGAGAAACTCGGGCGCGCGGGCGACGTCGTCGAGACCGTGCGCGGGGTGGGGTATCGCGCCCAGGGCTGAGGGCGGCTTCGCGCTCGCACCCGGGGCGCGCGTCGCCATCTTGGCGCGCATGGGAGACGCCGCGTCCTGGATGCTGCTCGCCGCGCTCGCGGGCGCGGCGCTCTGGCTGGGCGCGCGCCTCGCCTCGCACCTTCGTTGGATCCGACGCACGCTCGCGGGAGGCGACGCCGGGGCGGCGCCGGACGACCCCGTGGCGCGCCTGCTGGGGCTGGGCGCGGTGTTCGCGGCGGTGGAATCCCGCGCGCGTTCGGAGGCGGCGCTGCGCGACGGGCACGAGCGACGGCTCGGCGAGCTGCTGTCGCGGCTGTCCCAGGC
>CAIRNV010000058.1 GCA_903880005.1 uncultured Verrucomicrobiota bacterium
GGAGGAAGCCGGTCATGGGCGCACCCCCAGCACGTCCAGGAGGCGACGCAGCTCGCCGGGGTCAAACCCCGACGGGATGCGGAGGGATCGGTCGGGAGCCCAGGCGAGGAGGAAGTCGGCCGGGGCGGGGACGGGCTCGACTTCGACGGGGATGAAGGCCTGGGCCGGGGCGGGAGACGAGGTGCGGCGGATGCGAGGTCGAGGGAGCCGAGGGGACGGCCCGCGAGGAAGTTGTTCTTCACGTAGCCGACAGCCCGTTCGACACGCCCCTTCTCATGGGGCGAGAGCGGGTTGCAGGCACGGGGACGGAAGCCGTGATGCCGGGCGAACTCAAGGTAGCGCGGGTTGAAGGTCGGCTCCTCGCCCCGGCGATGCCGCAGGGCGGCGACCTTGCAGTTGTCGACGACGACCTCGGAGGGCACGCCCCCGAAGAAGAGGAAGGCGTTGTGATGGGCGCTCAGGAAGTGCTCCTGGCTCTCGCGCAGGGTGAACTCGACGTACAGGCGCCGGCTGACGCAGAGGACCATGACGAAGAAGGAAGGGCGGCAACGGGTGTTGCCGACCTGGAGAAAGCCGGCCGAACCCCAGTCGACCTGGGCGGCCTGCCCGGGGGCGAACTGGAGGCGCAGGAAGGCCTGACGGGTGCGGGGTCGGACCCGGGCAACATGGGCGCGCAGGATGGTGGCGCCGCCGGAATACCCCTCCTGACGCAGGAGGCTGAGGATCTGGCTGGCGGAGTAGTCATGGCGGTCGAGGAGCCGGGCGATGGTGGGCTTGAAGGCCTCGAGCTTGCCGGTCCTTGGAGGGGTCTTGCGCTGCGCGTAGGCGGGCCGCTGGGCCCATCGCGCGACGGTCTGGACGTTGAGTTGGAGCTCGCGGGCGATCTGGGCCAAGCTCAAGCCATCCCGGTCCCGCATCTGATGGATGCGGCAGAAGAGGTCGTAGGAGATCATCGGACGCCTCCGGGTTGAAGGACGCGACGGAGGATCTCGCCGACGGAGGCGACCTGGCCGGTGCGTTGGGAGGGAGGCGGGGAGGAGGCCTCCGGCAGGCTGAGGACCTGATAGTGGGGTTTGAGGAAGGCGACGAGGTCGGCGGCCACGAGCTGGTCACGGGCGGCCGCCAGGGCCATGGGATCGAGTCCGAGGAGACGCGAGAGGCTGGCGTCGGAGTAGAAGCTCAGGCCGCGGGAGTCGGAGACGGTGAGGAGGAGGAGATAGAGCGCGAGGGCATCGGAACCGCAGTGGGTGGTGAGGCCGGAACGGAAGAGGCGTTGGTCGCACCAGCTGAAGCGGGATGGGACATGACGGAGACGCTCGGGTCTGAGCAGGACTTTGTGATGATCATTCATGAGACGGAAGGCCGGCCGCCGGCACCATGCTGGAGGATGGCCAACCCGTTTTGTCTCAGAAGATCGATCTGGATGCGGATGTCCTCTTGTAACGCAGAGCCGAGATGGAGTGCGACGAGGCCCACCAGGACGGGGTGATAAGAGGGGAAGAGATCTTGTAACGGAGGGGAGAAGGGATCTTGTAACGCAACGGGGCTTGTTGGAGTTGCAAGAGGCTTGCTTGCAACGGGTTCAGGGGTCTTTTTCGCGCAAGACTCCTGAAGGATGGGAGGCTTGGATTTGGCGGAGCGCCTCCAATAGCCGGGATTGCGGGCGCGCCATTGGCGGACGCGCTCGGAGTTGGAGGGGCCTTTGAAGTAGTCGGCGTTGCCGTGTTTGGAGAGCCATCGCGCCTGGCTTTGGCGCTTGCTGGCCTTGCGGCAGGCCGGCTTGGAGCAAAGAAGCTGGCGGCCGCGATTGCGTGGATCAGGCCGGAAGAGATCGTTGCAATGGAGACACTTGGGGAGAGAGGAGCGATCCGCCACAGGGGTGAAGAAGACGCCGCCGGGGGAAAGGAGTGGAGGACGGAGGAACGGGAGGCCGTCGCGCGCAAGAAGACGTGAAGAAGGAAGAAGCGCTGGTGCGCGGATCAGAAGAAGAGCCCACCAAGAAGACGCCACCGCCCTCGCATTTCAAACCGGCAGGAACCATCGAATTTCGGATCGGTGCTGACACCAAGACACGGGATTCTTGGACTTCACCCGCCCATCCTGCCCGAACACCCCGCCCCCACGCACGACGGGTCGACCGGACGGTTACGAAACACTGGCCAGGACTCTACACGGAAACGAGGAATCCCCGAAAAGGGGGTAGGTCTGCACTACAGGGGAAACCACCGCATGGAGCGGATCAAAGCATCGAACATCCTAAGGAAACCAATGGTTGCAGGGGGATAATCCCCGAAAACCGGTGCCCAGTAGCGAAAGTCCGCCTAGGAGCGCGCGGCCAGATCATCTGGCAATGCGATGGAGGCAGAAGTCAAAAAAAAGCCCGCATCCCCTTAGGGATGCGGGCGCTATCAAAGGAAACGGCGGCTACCTACTCTCGCACAAGCTATACATGTACTACCATCGGCAATGCAGCGTTTGACGGCCGAGTTCGGGATGGGATCGGGTCGGACCACTGCTTCATAACCACCGAAAAATTTCTAAGAACTGGCCTGCGCCACTCCCTGAAATTTGCACACAAGTAGGAAACACATCGCTGAGATGGTTGCTCCCCATTGGGAAGCAATCAAGCCTCACGACCGATTAGTACTGGTCCGCTAAATGCCTCGCGGCACTTGCACGCCCAGCCTATCAACCTGGTAGTCTGCCAGGGGTCTTTAGGGGGATTAATCCCCGGGAAACCATATCTTGGGATGAGCTTGGCACTTAGATGCTTTCAGCGCTTATCTCTTCCGCACATGGCTACGCAGCGCTGCCGTTGACACGACAACTGCCACACCAGAAGTGCGTCATTCCCGGTCCTCTCGTACTAAGGAATGAACCCCTCAAGTTTCCTGCGCCCACAGTGGATAAGGACCGAACTGTCTCACGACGTTCTGAACCCAGCTCGCGTACCGCTTTAACC
>CAIRNV010000059.1 GCA_903880005.1 uncultured Verrucomicrobiota bacterium
CCACCAGCCGTCGTGCCCGCCGCCGGAAATGAAAGTCGTGCTCGACACCAACGTCGTCGTGTCGGGCTTGCTCCAATCCAAGGGAAATCCCGCCCACGTTCTCACGCTGGCATTGGCTGGCGCGGTGAAGGTTTGCCATGACCAGCGCATTCTCGCCGAGTATGCCGAAGTCCTCCGCCGCCCGCGGTTCAAGTTTGACCCGAAGCGTGTACGCGCGGTGTTGACCAAGCTGGAAACGGACGGCGTGGCGATCGATGCGAGTGATCAAACTGATTTGAATCTGCCGGACGGGGATGATGAGCCGTTCCTCGCTGTCGCGCTTGCGCCGTCGGATTTCCTTGTGACGGGCAATTTATCGGATTACCCGCCCGACAAGCGTCGTGGTTGCGCGATCGTCTCGCCCGCCGAGTTCATGCAACATTGGCGCAGGCTGCAGGACGAGGGATAAGTGACGAGACAAAGGAGGCATGGGCAAAGCGGGTCTCGCTCGAGACATTCAACATTTAGGTTCGGAAAGGACAAATGAGCCGGTCACACGTTGGGCGCTGGGTGGCGCAAGCGGGTGCATCCCAACGTCCATCTGAGTCTCGGTTTTGGCATGACCTCCCGCTGAGACGCTGAGGCGCTGAGGCATGACCAAAAGGCTCCGCGTCTCCGCGCCTCTGCGGGCGGTTCCCTGTCATGAACTGAAGGGCCCTCCTCGATGAGGTCTCATGGCATCGGTCTCTTGCGTGAAGCGGCTAGGAGGAAATGCTCGCTGAAGCGCGGAGACGCAGAGTCGTGACTTCTCGACCCTGCACCGCCACGCCGAGGCATTTGGGGATTTCTGAAAGGCAGGCGAGGAACCGGCGTCGATTGTCGTCGGTGCGGAGGATGCTTGGGTGGCGACGAGCCCGGTGGATGTCGTGGGATTCGTCGATGGGCATCCTGGGGTTGCGTGTGCGGGTCGTGGAGGGATCGGCACGGTCCTCCGAATAGCCTCCATGTCTTGGAGGTGATTCCGTGGTCTTTCAGGGAGGGGTCCCAGCTCCCTTCCAAGCGGGACTTGGGACGGGGTCAGAGACGTTTTGGTCAGGACACGCCTGCCGCACGCGGTCATCGAGGGGAAGCTGGGGACTTGGATGAGGAGGCAGGCATTCGGCAAGGCCCACGGGCTTCTGAAGGGCTGAGGGGGAAGGAACGCCAGGAAGGCTAAATCCAAGGGGAATCCATGCCCAGAGGTGCGGGCCAGGCGCCGAGACCGGCCCTGCGAAGGGTCATCCGGCACGCCGCCGCACCTCCAATGGCTCCAAGTCCGGCCATCCGCCCGGGACGCTACCGTCGGGCAACACCCACATGAATTCCCCCGGGTGGCAAGTCTGCCCCCCCCAGAAACATGTTGCCCTACACGCTCCGCTTATCGGTTCATTGCCCCGTGATACACAGGACCATTGGCCCACTGATTTGCGTCGCTGCGACGCTCCTCACCGTCCAACCCGCCTGGGGACGTTCGTATCGCATCACCGTCAATGCGGCCGCGAATGACAAGAACCCGGATGCCCAACTGACCTTCACCGAGGCTCTGCTGTTCCTGAACCAGGAATTCGCATCCTCCCCGGATGCCCCTGTCCTGGGGCGCCCCTTGTCCGTTGGAGAATCCGGTTGGGTGGATGAGTTCACCGAGGAGGGAGGACGGAACGAGATCCGATTCGCGATTCCCGGGGCTGGACCTCATGTGTTGGTAGCACCCCCTGGAGGTTTTCCAGCCTTGTTTGCCGCCGGCGTTCTCATCGACGGTTTCAGCCAGTCGGGGGCGAAGCCGAACACGAGCCCGATCACGAGCGCGAACAACGCCACCTTGAAGCTGGTACTGGACGCGCGAAATCTGGAGGCCGCTCCCGGCGCGGACGCGCCACCGGACTACTCATTCCAGATCCGTGCCGCCGACGTGCGATTGCGCGGCTTTAGCATTCTCACCAGCGGGAACTCCGAGACTTATGGGCTCCAGTTTGGGGCTGGCGCGTCGGGTGGACAGGTGAGCGGATGTTGGTTTGGGATCGCTCCCGACGGCCAGCTCTCGCCCGGCGGCGAAGTGGGTCTGGCTGCCTACGGCAGCGAGGGCGGGCACGTCTTCGGGACCAACGGCGATGGAGTGGACGATCGCTCGGAGTTCAACGTGTTCGTCGCCCTTGCCATCGCGGTCCAGTTCGAGGACACCCGCGACATCCGCGTCTCGGGCAATCTCATGGGCGTGCTGCCCGACGGCCGCACGCTTCCCCCGGAGGAGATTCGATTGGATCTGGAGGGAGACGCCATCGAGGGCGCCGGACTTGCCGGCACGATCCTGATCGGGACCGATGGCGACGGCTTGGCGGATGCCGACGAGGCCAACGTGATCGGAGGAATGAGGGATGACGTGATCGAGTTCTACGGCGACGTGGAAGATGTCATCTTCGCGGGGAATCGGGTGGGGATCGCGGGCGACGGCACCACCGTCTTGCCGGTGAACAAGGTGTTTCGCACCCGGGCCATCCGACTGCGCGCTGGAAGCGACCTCAATGGCACCGCGGACGCAGCGGAGGCCAACTGGATTGCGAATGCGACGGGGTATCTCTTCAACCATGGCCCCGATCGCCACCTGGACCTGCGGGGCAACCGCCTGACAAACAATGGTGGGGATCCGCTTTTCAACGCGGTTGAGCAATCGCTCGCCGGTGAATTGGCGGGCGGAGCGGCTGACGTCGCTCCCGCCCTCGACGCCGCCAGCACGCGCAGCCGGCTGCGGGGGGAGTTCCGGGCCGTCCCACCCGCAGGTCAGCCGGTTGCCCGTCTGGACCTCTATCGCGCAGACCCCACCGCGGCCGCGGCCGGTTTCTCGCCGCAGGGAGCCGAATGGCTTGGAACATTTGCCGACAACGGCCCGTTGGACGCAGACCCGATCCTCGGCCGGTTCGCATTCGATCTGAGCGGGCTGAGTCTGCCAGCGGGAGAACTCTCCGTGGTCGCCGCAGGCTACCTGAAGCCGGACGCAAACCAGTTTACGACGACCCCGTTCTCCGGAGTGGTCGTCCTCCCAGGTGCCCCCGTGGATCCGCAACTCAACTACGCACGCGTCGGCACCGATCTCCAACTGACGTGGGATGCCGCGGGCTACCAATTGCAGACTCGTGCGACCCTGGACGCAGGCGATTGGACGACCGTCTCCGGGACTTCCCCGGTGCTCGTCCGGCTCGAGCAAGGTTCGGGCTATTATCGTCTTACAAAGGCTGGCTCCCAGTAGCACGGCTCGGATGGGGGCATCGGGGTCACATCCAAACATGCAACAATTGGCCGGAACGATTCAGTTGGATCGGTCGTGCTGGCTCGATCTGCTTCCGCAAATCCTTCGTCGTTCGCTCGTTACGGGCCTGGCACTGGCCCGCGCCTCGCTCCCTCCTCGTCTTGCGAAAGAATCTGCGGCGCAATCACTTCCCTCCCACCTGAATCGTCCCGGCTCAGCCGTAACGATTCAGTTGGGTCGGTCGTGCTTGCTTGATCTTCTTTCGCAAGAGCTTCGTCGTTCGCTCGTTACGGGCCTGGCACTGGCCCGCGCCTCGCTCACTCCTCGGCTTGCTCAAGCATCTGTCTCGCAATCACTTCCCTCCCACCTGCATCGTC
>CAIRNV010000060.1 GCA_903880005.1 uncultured Verrucomicrobiota bacterium
ATTCCCAGCTTTTCCGCCAAAGAGTTCATGCCCAAAAGTTATCGCAAGGCCGTCAAGGTCATGGCGAGGGACATCGAAGTCGCCGTTGCCGCCGCGAAGCTCGCCGTGGACGATGCCAAGCTCGTCACCAGAGGTGCCGAAGGGGATCCGCAGCCTCCGATGACCTATCCCGCGGCACGCGTTGGCTGTCAGATCGGCGCCGGATTGATCAATGCGGAGACCGCGGAACTCGCGTCCGCCATGGCCACCGCCAAACGACCGGACGCTTCAACTGACCTGATTGAGCGAACCGGCGGCTGGGATACTCGCGCGTGGGGAACGGTCGACATCGGCGATGGCTCTCAGATGTCGGGGATGAGCAATCTTCAGCCACTTTGGATGCTCAAGTATCTGCCGAACATGCTTGCGTGCCATGTCACCATCATCCATGGTGCGGAAGGCCCGAGCAACACGCATACATGCAATGAAGCGAGCGGCCTGCTCAGTCTCGGCGAGGCGACTCGCGTGATCGAGCGTGACGCGGCCGACTGTTGCTTCGCGGGTTCCGCGGAATCGAAGGTCAGCGTCGCCGGCGGCGTCAGGCTTGCACTGGCGGAACGCCTGGCCGCAGCGACCGAAGCCGATGATCCGAAAGAAATCGTGAAACCATTTGACCCATCATCGCGCGGCCCATTGGTCGGCGAGGGCGGAGGGATTTTAGTTCTTGAAGAACGGGAGTGCGCCATCAAGCGTGGCGCACATGTGTACGCGGAAGTGAAGGGTTTCGGGGCCGCCCAATCTACCGGCCCCAACATTCCACCTCTTTCTTCACCTTTAGGAGGATCTACAAACCAAGGCCTCGTCGACGCAATCGAGGCCGCCCTAGCAGATGCCGGTATCCGTCCGGCTCAAATCAGTGCCGCTGTCTGTCAGACAAACGGCCACAACCTCTTCGACTCCTCGGAAAAAGCCGCGTTAGAGAGCGTCTTCGGTACAAAGGGAATCCCAGTGATTTCCTGGACCCCGATCATCGGTGATTGCATCGCCGGGAACGGTGGCCTCCAGGCAGCCATTGGAGCCCTTGTTATCGGACACCAAAGACTGCCCTCCCATGTTTGGGGGAGAATTTCTGACGGTTCACCGTTAGACTACGTCTTGGTGTGCTCAAGTTCGCAGGGTGGACAAAACGCCGCGCTCGTGTTGGGCGCGCCGTGAGTCTTCCCGCATTGGCACGTCGCGAATCCTCGCGGCGTGGCGGAGTGTGGTTCCGCAGGGCGAGCAAGGAGTCTGCAGAGGCATGTCAAATGACTATTCCAGAGGCGACTACAACCGGCCACCCCATCGTTCAGGGGATAGGCGTGGAGGGGGAAGAAGGGGTATCCCTTTGTCA
This sequence comes from uncultured Verrucomicrobiota bacterium, assembly GCA_903880005.1. Lineage (GTDB taxonomy): Bacteria > Verrucomicrobiota > Verrucomicrobiia > Limisphaerales > UBA9464 > UBA6176. The sequence goes on from CAIRNV010000060.1 coordinate 1,370, forward strand.
GAACTACCGGCCGACCTTACAGAGAGTTCGCGCAAGCTGATCGGCGCCGCGATTGAGGTCCACAAGAACCTGGGCCCCGGTTATGACGGTACATTCTATTTGAACGCCCTGAAGGCGGAGCTTGCCGCACAGTCCATTCCCTACAAGAGTCCGCACTCGAC
>CAIRNV010000061.1 GCA_903880005.1 uncultured Verrucomicrobiota bacterium
CGTCATGGGGCACGGCGGTGGGGACGCTGCAACGGCTGGTGCCGCAACCGGAATGGTATTTCTACAGGAAGCTATGAAGAACGAGCACGAGGCGCATGGGAGCGGCGGGTGGTGGGGGGTGTGCATGCTGATCCGCCGGATCCGCCGGATCCGCCTGATCGGCCTGATCGCTCTGCTCACCCTGGCGGCATGGCCCGCGCATGCGCAGTGGGTGACGCAGACGCTGAGCCTGAAGGCGGGGTGGAACGCCGTGTACCTGCACGTGGACCCGTCGCATGTGACGTTGCAGTCGTTGGTGGCGGCGGACGAGGCGAACCCCGTGATGGAGGTGTGGATGTGGGCGCCGCCGGTCTCGACGGTGCAGTTCGTGACGTCGCCGCAGGAGCCGTTGGCGGACTCGGGGCAATGGCGGCATTGGAACCGGAACACGGGTGAGGGGACGTTGGCGCGGCTGGTGCCGAACGCGGCGTATCTGGTGCGGGTGTCGGCGGACACGGCGACGTACAACTGGAGCATCAAGGGGAAGCCGGTGGTGCCGTCGTACCAGTGGACGACGACGGGCTTGAACTTCATCGGGTTCCCGACGGTGCCGACGGGTGCGCCGACATGGGAGGACTTCATTGCGCCCTCGCCGGAGCTGCAGCTTGGGGCGGAGATCTTTCAATATGCCGGGGGCGAGCTGGGCGTGGGCAATCCCGCGCGCCTGTATGCGCTTCGGTCGGCCCGTGTGACCCGCGGGCAGGCGTACTGGATAAGGGCGGGGGCGGTTTTCAACCGGTACTTTGCCCCGTTTGAGGTGGAGGTGTCGGGGGGTGGCGGATTGATGTTCGGGGAGGGGTTGGTGGCGCGGAACTTCCGGGTCAGGAACCTGACGACGAACGAGCTGACGGTGACGTTGAACCTTGTGGAGTCGGAAGCGCCGCCGACCGGGCAGGCAGCGATCGCGGGGGTGCCGCCGTTGCAGCGACGCGGGGCGCTGAACACCACGGACCTGACCTATGGCTTCGAGAGCTTGGCCGTGGGGACGCCCCGGACGGTCTCCCTTCGCCCCAAGGGATTGCCGGGCTCGGACGTGGAGGTGGTGATCGGGTTGGACCGCACGTCGATGTCGGGCGCCGAGGGTGCATCCTTCGCGGCCGTGTTGCGGTGCACGGATTCCCTGGGGTTCGCACAGGTGGAGATGCCGGTGACGGCGCGCGTGGCGGCCAACTCGGGCCTGTGGGTGGGCAATGCGCAGATCAACCGGGTGGAGCCGTACCTGCCCGCGATGCGGAAGCTGGCGGATGCAGCGGTGCCCGTGGGTGCGACGGAGGCGTTGCCGGAGGGCGCGATCGAGATTCCGCGGGAGGAGATGGGCGAGAACGTGGCCAAGACGTTCCCGGTGCGGCTGATCGTGCACAATCCCGGGTCGGGGGGGCAGGCGAAGCTGTTGCAGCAGGTGTATTACGGGATCGACGTGTTCACGAACCAAGTGGTGGCGACCTTCGAGGAGGCGTTGTCCCAGGCCTACCTCGGCCAAGCGCGCCGGATCACGTCGAGCAACCTGCCATGGAGGAAGGGCAACGCGCCGTGGTTGCTGAGTGGACGACTGGGGGACGTCAGCACCTTGACGACGACCGTGGAGACGGGCTTTGACGACCATGGGACGAACCCGTTCCTGCACACGTACCACCCGGACCACGACAACCTCGAC
>CAIRNV010000062.1 GCA_903880005.1 uncultured Verrucomicrobiota bacterium
GCCCACGAACTCGCCCGTGGTTGGGTTCACGGGACGGAGGTAAGGCACGATGGAGCCTGCGGGCGGGGGGTTCGTGGAGCCGGGCCAGTCGAAGCTGGGCTCGGTCTTGTAGTAGAAACGCATCGTGAAGCTGTTGCTCGCCGTCGGCGCGGCGGCGAGGAACGGCGGCCGGCTGGAGAACTCGACGCGGGTCCCGGTGTACGTGTTGGTGCACGTGATCGTATTGGGACCCTGCGCGACGACCGTGCCGGAACTCAGCACGCTCAACGCAAGATTCAGGGCGACCTCGGACCCGTCATACGCATCCACCACCTTCAGCCCCACCTGGAAGGAACCCACATGGGAAGCCTCGGGCTTGCCGCGCAGCGCCAGCCCGTCGATTCGGAGCCATGCAGGGAGCCCGGACGTGGCCACGAGGGCGAGGTTCTCGTCCTGCCGCGATGCATGGACGAAGTAATGGAAGTCTTCCCCCACGACGGCCGTTGCAGCCGGGACGCCACCGAAGGTCTTATCGGCCACCGAGTAGGCGCCCGCCGCCAAGGACGGCTGGCCGGCATGCGTGGCGCGATACACCCAAAGGTTGTGCTTGCGGTCAGTCCACGTGAACGAGTCGTAGTGGGCGTAGATCCCGTTGTCGCCGCCGTCTTCCCACCCTCCGGGGTAGTCGGCTCCGGTGCGCTTGACCTCGGTGTTGTAGTCGGTCGCGTACATCCCGTCGCCCTCGACCGGCCTTGCAAGGAATCCCAAGGGCGGCGGCGGCTGGACCATCTGTCCGGCCGACACGACATAGTCGAAGACCTGCCCGGCCTCGGGCTTCTCGCGCAGCACCTTGAAGACGGACATGGCGGGACGGGCGTCCAGCGCGAGGTACCGGAGGAGGACGTAGGGCTCGGACGAGTAGTTGGCGCCGGAGGTCAGGTTGAGGTCGTCGCGCGTGGCGAAGGCGGTGCCGCCGGACATGATGGCGTGCTCCTCGTTGGGGTTGTAGCCGGGCAGCTCCTTGTTGTTCTGCCCGTAGATGACACCGGACGCCTCGCGTGGGGTGAGGGTTCCGCTGCCCACCTTGCTGGCGAGGACGATCTCCGGCGGGCTCGCGGGCCAAACGAGTTCATAGCGGGCGATGTAGGAGGGCCAATAGATGGGCTTGAGGCCAATCCGTGCATTGGCGGCATTGTGGCCCACGGCCGGCGAGTTGGTCCGGAACCACCAGACCTCAAGCAGGTGGTTGTCCGGCATGCGATTGACCGGGATGATCGCCCCCTTGTTGGCCGCCGCGATGCCCGCAACCAAGGGATCCACGTAGGCCGAAGGGAGGTAGAGGTTGCCTTGGCTCACGTTGATGTGGCCCGCGAGGTAGGCGCCCGTGCCCCCCGGCTCCTCCACCGGCGGACGCAGGCGCTCGCCAATCGTCGCGGTGGCGTTCACGACGCGCGGCGCGCCCAGGGCGTTGCCCCAAAGGTTGGTGGACGGCGCGTCGGGAAGCTTCAACGCGTCCGGCTCGACCACGAACGACGGTGGAGAAGGCGGGGACCCGGCGGGGTTGGCCACGTAGGCGGCGTAGGCGGCAACAAACTGGTTCGATGAAACCAAGTACGCCTGGTACGCGAGCATCTTGTCCCGGTACTCGGCCGTGAGACGCGCCACCTCGGCGGCATGGTCGGCCTGGAGCTGCTCGACGTTCACGAAGTTGGAGACGGAGGTGAGGTTGGTCGCCACGGATCCGGCGAACGCCTGGTCCCGCAGGGCGTCCTCCAGCCATGAGAAGACGCGCTCGAAGGCGACCTGGTCGTTGACCACGAACCGGAGAAGGGACCGATGCGCTGGCTGGCTCCCGTCGAGGTAGGTATAGAACCTCGAGTCCGGGGTCATCTTGGCCCGGGGTTGGTCGAGGGGATCCTGATAGACGATGACCGGGGCGTTCTGGGGCGAAAGCGGCACGGCCGTGGCCTGGGCCTGCTCCTCGGTTTCAACCACCGGACGCACGTAGTGGCTATAGCGGGACTCGTCGGACGGCCAGACAAGGTGGTGACGCCCGAGGACCTTGGGCCAGAGGATGCCTTGGACGCCCGATTCCAACCAGTGGACGAGGCAGTCGTTGGGGTTGGTCGTGGCGCGGGCCGCGTAGAGCTGGGGAACGGTGCTGCCCGGGGCGTAATGAACATGGCTGAA
>CAIRNV010000063.1 GCA_903880005.1 uncultured Verrucomicrobiota bacterium
AGCGCCCTCGCCAACGACGAGTTCGTCACGGGCCGTTTGACGTTCCGCATCAACGGCCTCGAGAACAACGGCCACGCCGCGGGCAACCGCATCCGCCTCTTCCAGTTCAACGCGCCCTGGGCCAACGGCCTCCCCGCCCTCTTTACCCTGATGGGTGCCGACAGCACCGTGGACCTTGGACCCGGCAACTGGCGGCCAGGCGGGCACGGCGATTGGAACAAGTGGGAGATGAACCCGAACACGACCGGTGCCAAGGCTCCGGCGGGCAAGACCTACCTCTACAACAGCTTCAACATGAACAACCCGGCCACCGACCCGGACTATTGCCGGTTGGTGGACAACGGCGTGGACCATGTCCTGACGTGGACCGCGCGATACACGGAGTGCGACGTCGTCCGTGTGACCACGGTGCTCGATGGCGTGCCGTGGACGAGCACCGACATCGGGCGGCAGTACCCAGACTGGCTGCTGGGCGGGGGATGGACCGAGAACGCATTGGCCAAGGCATGGCCCAACATGGGCGCATGGGATGTTGGCTTCAGCTCGATCAGCTGGAGGACCCAAAGCGGGGCGCCCCTGCCCTGTCCGCCGACCCTTGGAATCTCGGCGCTGCCCAACGGCGAGCTGGAGCTGAAGTGGTCCGCCGGAAGCCTGTACGAGGCCTCAGACCTCAACGGCGATTGGAAGAAGGTGGAAGCAACATCCCCCTACAAGGCGACGTCCGACGGCGCGAGGAAGTTCTATCGCGCCGCGACGCCCTAAGCGGACGGATGGGCTGGCCCTTGCGCACGGGATGACAAGGCGCGAGGGCCATGGGACATGGGCCGGGGACCGCGATGCGGTGCCCGGCCTCTTTCATACGGCCTTGAGGGCGATGGGCTCGGTTTGTAGCGTGCCGAGCATCTTGTCCCGGGGTTCCACGTTCGTCGCACGCGCCCTCTCGCATGCCGTCGTCGCAGGTGCTGCGGCAATGCTCGGCTTCGCGCATGGCTCATGCCCCTACGTCATCCAGACATGGCGCATGGAGGATGGCTTGCCGGAGAACCGGGTTCGCTCCGTGCTCCAGACACGAGACGGCTACCTGTGGGTGGGCACGTTCAACGGCCTGGTGAGATTCGATGGGGTGTCCTTTCGCACGTTTGACCCGGCCAACACTCCGGACCTCAAGGACTGCGCCATCCGCTCCATGTTTGAGGACAGCCAGGGCAGGCTGTGGCTGGGACACCACAACGGGCAATTGACCATCTACCGGCGGGGCAGGTTCTCGCCTTGTCCGGTTCCCACGGGGTGGCCCAATGCCGAGGTGGACAGCTTCGCGGAAGACCGCGCCGGCAACGTTTGGGTGATGAACCGCGGCGGATGGCTGGCACGCTTCAACGCTGGCTCCGCAGTCGCCGTCGTCCCGCCGTCGGCCGAATGGTTGGTCAACCACCTTCATTTTGACGTGGCCGGGAGCCTTTGGACGCATCGAAACTCCGAGGTCATCCCGCTGGGATCCACCGGCATGGAATTGCCGGGGCCCAAGCTTCGTCCGCCAACGCGTGCCCCCCTGTTGGCTTGCGCCAGCCGCAAGGGGGGGGTCTGGGTCGCGGACTCGGGCCTCAGGCGTTGGGAGGATGGCCAATGGGTCGAGGACCGCGGGGCGTTGCCTTGGGAGGCGCCGGGCTTGACGGCGCTCATGGAGACGGCGAGCGGCGACGTGTGGGTGGGCACCTACAGCAAGGGCGTCCATGTGGCGCCGCGACAGGGCGCGGCTCATCAAGTCGGCGTCAAGGATGGCTTGTCGCACAACACCGTGTCGGCACTGCTGGAGGACCGCGAAGGCAACGTGTGGGTCGGCACGGGGGGCGGGGGACTCAACATGCTTCGCCGCAAGCGGGTCGAGATGGTGAGGCCCGAGGACAACTGGCGCCAGCATCCCGTCCTCACGGTGACGACCAACAGGGCGGGTGGGCTTTGGGTGGGAACCGAAGGCGCTGGCGTGTACACCCAAGGCGGGAGTGCATGGCGGAATTACGATGACCGCCATGGGATTGAGCGACGGGATGCGTGGTCCATTCACGAGGATCGCCAAGGCCGGGTCTGGGTCGGGTCCGCATGGAACGGAGTCTTGCTGAAATCGGGGGAGGGTTTCGTGCCGGCCCCGGGATGGCCGGAGACGTCATGGATCATCTATGCGCTCTTCGAGGATTCCGGGGGGACCCTATGGGCGGGGGGCGAGCGTGGGTTGGGCCGTTTACGCGGGGACTCATGGCAGGTGCTGGACCTGCACCCGGGCATTGTTGAGGAGAGGATCCGCCACATTGCCGAGGATCGGTCAGGCGCCATCTGGCTTGCGACCGCAGGGAACGGGCTGTGGCGGCTCCGGGGCGAGCAATTGACCCACTTCGGGCCCGACGAGGGACTCGCGGCCACGTACCTGACATGCCTTCACGTGGACGCCACGGGAACCTTGTGGATTGGGTCCAAGGGCGGCGGTCTGTGGCGGTACCGGGACGGCAGGTTTGCCTGCGTGACGAGCCAGCAGGGCTTGCCGGGCGACACCGTGATGAGCGCCTTGGGCGACCGGTCGGGACACCTCTGGCTGAGCACGTTTCGTGGCTTGGCACGCATCGACCGCGAGGCATTGAACGCGTGCGCCGACCAGCGGCGCGCCAGCCTGGAGTTCCTTCAGCTCGACTTGGCCGATGGCCTCGCCACGCTCGAGTTCGAGGGTCCCAACCAGCCGAATGCCTGCCAAGCCGCGGATGGCCGCCTATGGTTTGCGACCGGCGCAGGCTTGGCGGTGGTGGACCCGGGTGCCATGGAGATCAACAAGCTCCCCCCGCCGATGGTCATCGATGGATTGCTCGTGGACGGCAAGCCCGTCCTCCAGGCCCATGAAGTCCCGCAGGACGAACGGGCCTACCCGGAGGCCGGGGCAGCCAGCTCGGGGCACGCCACGCCCGTCATCGAAATCGCGCCCGGCCGCCACCGGCTCGAGATCCGCTACGCCGGGCTTAGCTACTCCGCGCCCCGCCGCGTGCGGTTCCGCAGCCGGCTCAACGGCCTGGACAATCACTGGTCAGACGCGGGAAACGCCCGCGTGGCTCAATTCAACTACCTTCCCCCGGGCACCTACACCTTCCAAGTCGTCGGATGCAACAACGACGGGGTATGGAGCAAGGCCGCGGCGTCCATCACCTTCCGGCAACTCCCGCATTATTGGCAGACCCGTTGGTTTCGTCTGGGCAGCGCGGGCGCGTCGGCTGCGGGTGTCGCCATGGCGGCGGTCGTCGTCAATCGGCGGCGGCATCGACGCAAGCTGGAGAGCATTGAGCGGCAGCGCGTGGTGGAGCAGGAGCGGATGCGCATTGCCAAGGACATCCATGACGACCTAGGCGCTCACCTCACTCGCATCAGCCTCCTGAGCGAATCGGCGATAGCGAAGCTGGCAGACGAGGCACCCACGCGATGCGAGCTCCAGCGAATCTGGAAGACGAGCCATGACGTGACGTGTTCCCTCGACGAGATCGTCTGGGCCATCAACCCGCGCCATGACAACCTGAATGGCCTGCTCAATTACCTGACGAATTACGCCGAGGAGAACCTCGAGGCGGCTGGCATACGCCTGCGCCTTCGGCTTCCCGTCTCCCTCCCCGCGTTGGTCTTGCACGTCGAGACGCGACACAACCTGTTCCTCGCCGCCAAGGAGGCCTTGAACAACGTCCTCAAGCACTCGCGGGCGTCCGAGCTCTGCATCGCCCTCGAACTGGATGCCTGCCTCATTCGCCTTGAGTTCACGGACGACGGCGTCGGCTTTTCGGCGGCCGACGACGGCGAGGGCCTGCGCAACATGCGCCAACGGATGACCGACATCGGTGGCACCTTCGAGGTCCAAGGCCGACCGGGCCTCGGGACGACGGTTCGCTTCACGATCTCTGCTGAAATGGATCCACCCAAGGCAACGTCGGCCTGCTTCTTCCTCCCATGAAAGAGTCACCCAGGCAACCCGATCAACCGACCCCTGCCACCGTGCGCATTGCCATCGTCGATGACGACGAGGAGTCGCGGCAGCTCTGGGCAGACTGGATCAGCCAAACGCCCGGCCTCGCCTGCGTCAGCCAGAGCGGCAATGCCCACGAGGCCGAGGCCAACCTCCTGCGTGACCGCC
>CAIRNV010000064.1 GCA_903880005.1 uncultured Verrucomicrobiota bacterium
AAGGCAAGGCTGTGCTCCCATCCCGCGCTCACCGCCGTCGCCACCACCCCCTCCGGCATCGCCCCCGCCAACACCTGCGTCGGCACCAACCGGTCCGTCGTCGTCCCGTCCCCCAACTGCCCAAACCCGTTCCTCCCCCATGCGTACACCCGCCCGTCGCTCCCAAGCCCAAGGCTGTGGCTACCACCCGCCGACACCTGCTCCAGCACCACCCCCTCCGGCACCTCCCCGCGCATCACCCCAACGGCCGTGCTCGCCGGCGCCGTCGTCCCGGTCCCCAACTGGCCCGAGCCATTCCCGCCCCATGCGTACGCCCATCCGTCGCTCCCAAGCCCAAGGCTATGCCCGCCGCCGCCGCTCACATCCAACCAACGCATCCCCGCCCCCAGCGCCCCACGCTCCACGCCCGCCGCAACCGTCGCGTCCCCCGCCAACCCCGTCCCAAGCCGACCCTCCCCGTTCCCGCCCCATGCGTACGCCCGCTGCTCCTCGCCCGACCCCGGCACGCGCCACACCGACGCCTTCAGCCGCGGCAACTCCAGCTCGTAGTTCCCCGCGTCCAGGCCCTCCAATCCAAACCCAGTCAACGTCACCGCCTTGCGCTCGCCAGGCCCGGCGTCCGCCACGGCCCCACCCCCCGTGCCCCCCAGCGCCACGGCGTCCCCGGCAAGCACCCCGTGCAACGTCGCCACCCCGCCCAGCCCCACGCCGGTCGTCCCGTTCGCCCCTCGCGACAACGCCACCAGCCCGCCCACCCTCGCCACCCGCCGCGTCACCGTCCCCGACACGCTCGGCTGCCTCAGCCGATACCGCCACGCATCCTCCCCAACCAACAGGTATCCGCTCACCGTCACCGCCTTCCCGCTCCCCGCGCCCTTCGTCCCGAACGTCGCCACCGGCTCCCCGCCCAACTGCACCTGGTGCCCCGCCGCCACGCCCGTCAGCACGCCCGTCCCCGTCAACGTCGCCGCCAGCGTCCCGTCATATTCCCGCGTCGCCACCCCGTGCCCCGCCACCGTCAACTCCGGCGCGTTCGGGTCCTCCACCAAGATCGACCCCGTCAACGTCACCACCCCGAGCTCGTAATTACCCCCCTGCGCCCCCCCAAGCCCCAGCCCGGTCACCGTCACCACCTTCCCGTCCCCAATCGCCGCGTCCGCATACCGTCCCACCGCCGTCCCCGTCACCACCACCTCGTCACCCCCCACCGCCCCGCTCACCACCGGCGTGCCCGTCAGGATCGCCAGCGTGCCCCCGTTGAACGCACGGTTCACCACCGTCAAACCCGTCACCCCAACCCCCTTCCGCGTCACCGTCGCCCGCAATCCCGGGTCCACCAGCCGGTAGTTCCCCGCGTCCACTCCACCCAACGTCAGCCCTCCCAACACCACCGACTTCGCCTCGCCCGCGTTCCGGTCCAGGAACTGCCCCGTCGCTGTCCCCGCCAACACCACCTGCTCACCCGCCAGAACCCCCGACAACTCCCCCGTGCCGGTCACCACCACCCCCACCGTCCCATCGTACACACGACCCGCCGCCGACAACCCGCCCACCGCCAGCCCGCGCGCCGTGATCGTGCCCGCCACATCCGTCGCCGCCGGCAACGCGTAGTTGCCAGCGTCCACGCCCGTCAGCACGTACCCCGTCACCCGCACCGTCCGCGCACCCGCACCCGCAACGTCGTACGATGCGGAGGGCGTCCCCCCCAGCCCCACGTCGTCCCCGGCAACCTTCCCCGCCAGAGTCGCCACTCCCCCCAGAGCCGCCGACACCCCGCCATCGTACTCCCGCGAAGGCACCGTCAACCCGCCCACCGTCACGCCCCGCGACGTGATCGTTCCGTTCAAGGTCACGCTTCCCAGCCGATACTTCCCGGCGTCCGCACCGTCCAGCCCGTACCCGCCCACCACCACCACCTTCCCCACGCCCACGTTCTTGTCCGAAAACTGGCCCGACCCCGTCCCGGTCAGCTCGACGACGTCCTCCCCGACCACCCCGTGCAGGAACCCGCTCCCCGTCAACGTCGCCGCGCGCGTCCCGTCATAGGTCTTCGTCGCCACCCCGTGCCCGAGCACCGTCAACTCCCGCGTCGCCAATTCCACCGTCAACACCCCGCTGCCGGTGCCCGCCGCATTCCGCGCCGTGACCGTCACGGAGAACGTCCCCACCTGCCCCGCCACGCCACCGATGACGCCCGTGGCCGGGTCCACCGAGAGGCCCTCCGGCAAGCCCACCGCCCCGTACTCCACGATCGCCGCGCCCGTCGCCGACACGGCGCCGGACACGGCCGAGCCGTAGGTCCCCTCCAGCCGTGCCCCCGCGATCACGGGCACCGTCAACGGCGGCGGACCGTCGGCCAAGGCAAGGACGTGTTGGGCGCCCGCGCTGACCGACAACAAGGTCACCTCCGCGCGAATCTCGCCCTGCTGCACCGCCACCGGGCCTGGCCTCAGGACCGTCGTGCCATCGCCCAGTTGGCCGGCCGAGTTCGCCCCCCATGCGCGCAACATGGATCCCGCACCGAGGGCGACGCTGAAGGTGCCGTTCGCCGTCACGGCAACGTACGACACGCCCGTCGAAGCCCCGGTAGCCTCCACCGGCAGCAGGCGATCCGCGTAGGAGCCGTCGCCCACCTGCCCCGATCCGTTGCCACCCCAGCCATAAACCTTGCCGTTGCTGGCCACCGCAAGGCTGTGGACCCACCCCGCCGCAAGGCTGGTCAAGGCAACCCCCGACGGAACCGCGCCGCGCGCCACGGGAGCCGGGACAAGCCGCCCATCCAGCGTGTCATCGCCCAGTTGCCCGGAGAAATTCCCGCCCCATGCATGAGCCCATCCCTCCGTATCAAGGCCCAGCGTGTGAAACCGCCCGCAGGCCACCGCCACAAACCGGACGTCGCCCGAGGTCACCGCGACGGGCGAACGCCGGGCAAGGCTCGTCCCATCGCCCAGTTGCCCATGGTCATTCCGGCCCCATGCGTAGAGCTTGCCGTCGCTGCCTCGCGCCGTGCTGTGCTCCCACCCGGCGCTGATCTCCGTCAAGGTCACCCCGGCCGGGACCTCGCCCGCGACGACGACCACCGGTGCCATGCGGTCCAGCATCGTGCCGTCGCCAAGCTGCCCATGCTCGTTCGATCCCCACGCGTACACCTTGCCGTCCGAGCCCAAGGCGAGGCTGTGCTGGCCGCCCGCCGCCACGCGCGTGAACGTGACGCCTTCCGGCACGTCGCCGCGCAGGACGGTCACCGGGGTCGTCCGGAAATCGAGCGTCCCGTCGCCCAGTTGCCCGGCCGCGTTCGCCCCCCATGCATACGCACGCCCGTTCGAGCCCAACGCAACGGCATGGGCTCCCCCGCCTGAGACCCGCGTCCACTCCACCCCGGCGGGCCGTTCTCCAGGCGGGATCGACCGGGGGCTCAAGGCCCCGGACGCCCCGCCAAGCCCCAACTGGCCCGATACATTGGAACCCCACCCATACGCATCCGACGCCCCGCGCACCAACGTCGCAATCGACAGGCTCAACACGACGCACCATGCCCATCCAGTCCAACGAGCCCACCCAGTCCACGGCCTCCCGCACCCAGCCGCCGACCTGCTTGATGATTGAACCCTCATTCGCAACGCCTCGCCCCGTTTACCGCACCCACTCAACCAACCGCAGCAGCAAGACGCCATCGCCCTCCTTGGCCGTCACCTCGATGACGCCATGGCCTTCACCGTCCAGTCGGATCCAGTTCAACGTGCGCCATTCGCCCTGCATGAGGTCCGTGCGTGCCTGGATCAACCACAGACTGCCCGCGCCGCCGACCGCATCCATCAGCATCGCCCCGTCGCCCCGAAGCCCGCGGACCCCAAGGCGCGCAGGCTCGCCCACCGGCCGCACGCTCATGCCCGCCGTGCCCATCATGACCGTGTCACCGTTGATCGTGGGCAAAGCAACCCGGTTGCCCGCCTCCCACCCAAACTCCAGCCGACGCCAGCTCGCGACACCCGGCGTCCCAACTCCGCCGGCGTCCGGGGACGGGGTCCCCCCGCCAAGGGCAGTGCCTTCGCCCAAGGACGCCGTCGCTGCCCCGGCTTCCGCGGCCCACTCCAACTCGCTCCAGAACCCGGCCACCAACGTCCAATCCGCACCCCCGCTCACCTCGCCCACCACCGCCTCGCCCATGGTGGCTTCAAGCACGTACAAGCCCTCCGCATCCGTGACCCCCGCAAGCCCCACCCCGCCCGACGTCCCCGTCATCCGCGTCGCCAACGGAGAATCAAGGATCTCAAGCTGGCCAGCCACCGCCTCCAGCACGTAGTTGGGCGCCGTCATCCCCGAGATCACCGGCAAGATCGTGTAGGTGCCCACCGCCACGGCTGTCACGGCGTTGCCCCCAAAGCCAACCGTGCCATTCACGACAGCCGAAGTATCCCCTCCCACGAAGCCCTCAAAGCGAACCGTGAATCCCACGAAAACAGCCCCGTCGTAGGTCTTTTGTTGGTTGTTCGCGACGACTCGCAAGGCCACTGCCGTGATGTCCGCCGTCAACGTCGGAGCCGTCAGCGTGTAGTTCGCCAACGAGGCCCCGCCCAAAGACAAGCCCCCAACCGTCACCGTCTTCCCCGTCCCAACGCCCTTGCTCGCAAACGCGCCCGTCGCCGTCCCCGACACCGTCACCGTGTCACCCGACACCACCCCCGAAAGCACCGGCGTCCCGCTCACGCTCGCCACCGTCGTCCCGTCGTACGCCCGCGACGCCGCCGCCAGCCCGGAGACCGTCAATCCCTTCCCCGTGATCACGCCCGTCGCGAACGACTGCGACGTCGGCCCCGCGTAGTTCCCCGCATCCGTCCCGCCCAGCGTGTACGTCACCGTCACCGTCTTCCCCGTCCCCACGCTCGCCGTGTCGTAAACACCCGTCGCGCTCACCGTCACGTCGTCCCCGGCTAGCACCCCGGACAACACGGATGTCCCGATTGGCGTGGCCGTCGTGGTTCCATCATAGCCCTTCGAGATGACAAACGAACTCGTCACCGCAAGCGCCTGCGGCAAAACCTGCACCTCGATCGTCACGCTTCCACCGGATGCGTACGACAGGTCGTCCTCGGGGGTGAACGTCGCCGTGACCATGGCCGTACCCACTCCCCTCGCGCGGAACTCGCCCCCGCTGACCGAAAAGACCGAAGGGTTGGATGACACGAAGCTGAACGTCCCGGGCACGTCCGCTTGCCCATCCCTCGCAGACGGGCCCTGCAACCCCGCGTCGCCATAGGTCTTCTGGACCGGCCCCGACCATGTCAACGCGGGCTGGGTGGAAGGGCCGACACGGGCACGCAGGGCAAGGGTCAACGATCCCGTGTGATATCCCCCAGACGAGATTGCTATCACCCCGCCCAAGCCGGCGGGAGGGAAGGCATCCCCATCGATCCCTCCGCACGAGGTCACCGTCCCATCCTCAAGGATCGCCGTCGTGTGATAATAACCCGCAGAGATCGCCTTGACCCCAGTCATGGCCGCGCAACCCGACGCCTGTCCGTACGTGTCGCCCCCCCAACCCACAACCGAGCCATCACCCCTCAACGCGACGGTGTGAAAGCCACCGCCGGCAATCGCCGTGACGTTGGAAAGCCCTGGGGGCATGCCGGGGGTCAACCAGTTCGAGATCGTACCCAGCTGCCCAAATGCATTCCATCCCCACATCACCACCGTCCCGTCCTCCTTCAACGCCACGCTATGGTAGTCGCCTGCGGCAATCGCCTTCACGCT
>CAIRNV010000065.1 GCA_903880005.1 uncultured Verrucomicrobiota bacterium
AGCAAGGTTCGGGCGGCCATGTCCTTGAGCTGGCCATTGGAACCCTGCCAGTTCCACCGGCGGGCCAGTTCTCGGCTCAGCTGGTAGCGGCTCCAGTCCGGGTGGTCGTGAATCAGGCCGCGGATCTCGGCCAGTTCCAGAGGGCCAAACGGCCGCCCCTGCATTGTGTTTGGCAACACCATTCAGGGGGCAGGATGCCGGGAAAGGGAACCAGAGCCCCGGAAAATCTTTCGGAAACTTACCCCGTCACAAATCACCCGTCAGAGAACACCGGGGGGAGTGAGATGCACCCCCTCGCCGACAACCGGGAGGACAAGGCTGGTATGAATGCTCTCCGACGGTTAGGGTGTGGAAGAAAGGGTCAAAGCTATGCCTGATCAAGAAAGCGAAATCCAAAGATTGGAATGTCAGTTCCCACCGCTTTCCGGCTCGGCTTTTGCCGCCGCGCGGGAGAAGGTGCTGGCCTCCGGGCAAAGCGTGCTGCAATCCGAGGGCGGTTTCATCTACCGGGTCTTCCCGGATGGACGGAAGGAGCTGGTGAAGCAGATCGAAGCGCCCACGCCGGTCACGCCGGGCACCAAGCTGATCCTCCGGTGAGCGCCGCCGCGCCTCGGATGCGGATGTTTGCGGGGCCGAACGGCTCGGGCAAGAGCGTGCTCAAGTCGTATCTGCCGGCGGAACTGCTGGGCGCGTATCTGAACCCGGACGAGATCGAGGCGGGCATCCGCCAGACCGGGTTTCTCGATGTGGGTGCGTTGGGCATCGAGACCACAGCGGCCGAGGTGCTGCCGTACTTCACGGGTTCGGATTTTCTCAATGCGGAAGGATTGGCGGAGGCAGCGGGGCGATTCCGGTTTGACGGAGGGCGGCTGGATTTTGCCGGCGTGACAGTCAACGCGTATTTCGCCTCGGTCGCCGTGGATTTTCTGCGCCGAAAAATGCTGGGGCAAAAGGCGACGTTCACGTTCGAGACCGTCATGTCGCATCCCAGCAAGGTGGCGCTGCTGGAGGAGGCGCAGCGCGCCGGCTACCGGACCTACCTGTATTACGTGGCGACGGATGACCCGGACATCAATGTCTCGCGCGTGCGCAACCGGGTCGGGCTGGGCGGGCATCCCGTGCCGGAGGACAAGATCGTGAGCCGTTACCATCGTTCGCTGGACCTGTTGATGGAGGCGATCAAGCACACGAACCGGGCCTACATTTTCGACAACTCGACGGACAGCGCCGACCGCAAGCTGGCGTGGGTGGCGGAGATCACTGAAGGCCAGGCGCTGGAGTTGAAAACCGACCGGATTCCGCCGTGGTTCAAAGGTGCGGTGATGGACAAGATTGCCTAGCCCTGGCTGCATTGATTATGCCTGAGCAACCCCGCTCTGAACGCAAGACGCAGAACCGAGTCATCGCGATGTTCACGGACCAGGCGCTGCCCGGCTGCCTCGGCTATGATTATCTTGGCGAGTGGCACGAACGCCCCAACAACCGCTGCATCGAGGTGGATTTGCTGCGGGCGAATCTTCTGAAGCGCGGCTATTCGGAGGCGCACATCGCCGCCGCCCTCCAAAGGCTGCTCGCCGCCGCCGACACCACAGGCACAACGCTCTACCAGGCCAACCTGCGAACCTACAAGCTGCTGCGCTACGGCATCCCCGTGCAGATCGCCGCCGGAAAACCCTTCGAGACGGTGCATCTGGTGGACTGGCAGCAGCCGGAAAACAACGACTTCGGCCTCGCCGAGGAGGTCACGCTGAAGGGCGGCCACGAGCGGCGTCCGGACATCGTTCTTTATCTAAATGGCATCGCCGTGGCGGTGATCGAGCTGAAGCGAAGCTCGGTGGAGATCGCCGATGGCGTGCGGCAGCTCATCACCAACCAGGAGGCCATCTTCAACCAGCAGTTCTTCCCGACGGTGCAGCTGCTCATGGCCGGGAGCGATTCGCAGGGCCTGCGCTATGGCACGGTGACCACGCGGGAGGAGTTCTTCGTCGAATGGAAGGCTGCCCCGCTGCCGGAGGGTTCGCCCATCCCTGCCGGCGCACTGCTCGACCGTCCGCTCGCGGAGGTGTGCGAGAAGTCGCGCCTGCTCGATCTGATCCGCAACTTCGTGATCCATGACAACGGCATCAAAAAGGTGCCGCGCCAACACCAATATGTCGGCGTGAAGGCGGCGCAGGAGCGCATCAGGAAGCTCATGGGAGGCGTGATCTGGCACACCCAGGGCAGCGGCAAGAGCATCCTCATGGTGCTGCTCGCCAAGTGGTTGCTGGAGCATGACCCCGAGGCCCGCATCCTTGTCGTGACCGACCGGGACGAACTGGACAAGCAGATTGAGGGCGTGATGAAAAACGCCGGGGTGGTGGCGGAGGATGCGCCTTCACCACGCATCCAAGATCGCGCCGAGCTCGTCGCCAAGCTGGCGGCAACCACGCCCCGGCTGTTGTGCGCGCTCATTCACAAGTTCGACCCCGCCGACCTTAAAGGCCCGACGCCTTTCTCACGTGGACGGGTTCTTGAACCTAAAAACGGCAGTGGGTGTCGGGATCAGTCAGACCCTCAGTTGGAGCCAAGGGCTTGGCCCATGCTGTAGGCCGCGTGCCCTCACGCGGCGGCCAGGATGCCGTACTCCCAGCATCTCTGGGGCAGAGCAGACTGGCAGCGGCATCCTGCCGCTGGGGCATGCTGGGCAAGCGGCTGGAAGCCGCTTCCACTTTCACTTGGCCTTCATGGAAGGTGGCAGCGGCATCCTGCTGCTGGACGTGATGCAGCCAGAGCCGAGACGGCTCTGCCACGTTTCCGCCGGGTGAG
>CAIRNV010000066.1 GCA_903880005.1 uncultured Verrucomicrobiota bacterium
CGGCTGATCGCCTTGACGCGGACGTACGGGCCGGAAAGCCAGCCGATGCTGACGCGGTCGCAGGCAAGGTGCGAGGCGACGCCGTTGGCGAGGGCGAGCAGGGCGGCGTGGAAGTGCTTTTCGGCGTTGACCTGAGCCAGGACGTCGAGGACCGACGCGAGGCGATCGCCCGAGCCTTGGGCGTCCGACCGCGCGTTCTGGGCCTGGTAGCTGGCGGCGACGTCGGAGGCCATGGCAAGCGCCATGCGGGCCCCGCTGCCATGAGCCTCGGAGACGTTGGGGACGAGGAGCACGGCGACGGCGCCTTGGGCGGAGCGCTCGATCCGGAGGCGCACGGCCATGGCCATGTGCACGGTGTCGGGGATGACGCCCGGCTCGACGGTTGCCGCGGCCTCGCCCGAGGCCATCGCGTCGGCCGCGACCGAGGGGATCATGCGCACAAAGGCCGTGGCGCAGCGGTCCGTGGGGGAGGGGTCGGACCATTCGGCGAGCTTGCGGAGCGAGCTGGGTTGCGCGGGTTGGCCCACGACGAGGATGCAGCGGCGTGCGGATGCGATGCGTGCGAGGAGGGCGGCGTAGGCGGGCCAGAACTCGGAGGGGGTGCCGGTGAAACACCGGAGCCGCCCGATCTCGTCGAGCCATGCCTGGGCCGGGCGGTCGGGGGATGGGTCGGTGGACATGGCGCGGCCTAGGGGAGTCGGATGGAGCCGGGGACGCCGGGGCGGACCTTGCCGTCGGCGTTGTCGAACTCGGCCTTGATGCGAAGGAGGCCGCTCGCGGCGTCCACGACGGGGGAGACGTAGGTGACGGTGGCGTTGCGCTGGACCTTGGCGTCGCCGGCATCGACCTCGACTGCGACCGTGACTCCGACGCGCATGGCGGCGGCGAGGCGTGGCTCGACGTTGGCGACCATCAGGCAGCGCCGGGTGTCCACGATGCGCACGACGGGTTGTTGCTCCTCGCATTTCTCGCCGACGTCCTTGTGGAAGACGGCGACCTGGCCGTCGAAGGGGGCGAGCAACTGGCGCCTGCGGAGGACGGCGGAGGCCAGGTCGAGGTCCACGCGCGCGATGTCGAACTCGGCCTTCTTCTTGTCGAGTTCCTCGCTGCTGACGGAGATGGCATTGCGCTTGGCGAGGACGGAGAGCCGGTCGAACTCGCTGGAGGCGAGGTTGCGGGCGAGCTTCTTGCGCTCGACGTCGAGCTGCTCGAGCTGCTTGTCGAGCTCGATGAGGACCTGGCCGTTGGTGACGGCGGCTCCCTCGGTGACCGGCCTGGCCCCGACGACGCCGACGACCGGGAAGGCCATGGTGACGTCCTTGGCGGGCTCCGTGATGCCGGGCGCCCATGTGGGGTCGGCGGCGCGGAGGCAGGCCATGGCCGGGACCGTGGCGAGGACGAAGAGGGCGGAGGCGAGGCCGGGGCGGGTGCGGCGGGCTGGTGGATTCATGCGGGGCAAGGAAGCGGGGCGGGTCAGTTGCGGGTCGAGCCTTGCGGGGGATTCAAGGCTGGCTTGTGGGGCTTGCTGTCGAGCCCCTCGGCCAGGCGTTGCCGACCGAGCGCCCGGAGTGCGAGGACGTCGATCTCGGCGGAGCGCGCCTGGAGGAAGGAGCCCCGCACGACCTCGAGTTCCACCCATGACTTCCGCTCCATGACCATGCTCTCGATGATGGCGATGCGGGCCTCGAGGAGCTTCTCCTCGGTCTCGAGGACGGCCCGGCCGTCGATGGCGCCCACGGCCAGCCGGTCGAGCTGGGCCTTCAGGAGCTTCTCATGGAAGTCCACGACGGAGCGCGCGTTGGTGAGGCTGCTGCGGTGGAGGGCGATCTTGCGCCGGGCGCCGTCGATGGAGTTGAGCATCTGCACCTCGGCCTCCTTGAGGGAGGTCAGGGCCCGGATCTTGCCGAGGCGGCCGGCCTCAAGGTCGTTCTTCTCCTTGATGCCCCCGCCGAGGGGCACGCGCAGCTCGACGCCGAGGGACCATGCCGGGTAGTCCTGCCGGGCCATGTCCGACAAGGAGCCGTCCGGGGTTTGGGAGAGGCCGTTGAGGCCGAAGCTGCCCTTGAGGTCGAGCTGGGGCAGGCGCTGGTTGCGCAGGTAGCTCACGCGGAGCTTTTCCTGGTCCACCTGCTGGCGCCGGATCAGGTAGTCGGGGTTCTTCTCGAAGGCCATCTGGTAGCTCGCCATCGCGTCGGGCGCGGGCTCGGTCATCTCCGGCGAATCGACCGCCCGGGGCAGGGCGGTGTCGGCCCCGGTGAACTGGGAGTAAAGGCTGCTCAGCCGGCTGGCGTAGTCGAACGCGGTCTGTCGCGCCTGCGCGAGGCGGGCCTTGCGCGAGGCCACGGCCGCCTGGGCCTGGACGACGTCGAGGGCGGACCCCTTGCCGACGTCGAGCCGGGCCTCGTTGTCGGCCAGGACCTTGGCGGCGGTGGCGACCGAGTCGGAGGTGATGGCCGCCTGCTCCTGGGCGAGGCGGAGGTCCCAGTACGACGCCTCGGCGCTCGCCAGGGCGAGGAAGACCTGGCGTCGATACTCCTGGAGCGCCACGGACGAGGCGAGGGCCGCCAGCCGGATCTTGGCCGTCGTGGCGTCGATGCCGCCGCCCTTGAGCAGGGGTTGCGTCGCGCTCAGGCCCACGAAGGTCTCGTATTGCCGTCCCATCAGGCGAAGCGAGTTGGTCTCGGGCGCGCCGATGTTGTTGTTCAATTCCCGCAGGGCGTAGCCCGTGCGCAACTTGGCACCGGTCCCCAGGAGGAACTCGAGCCCGGCGTTGTACAGCGTGTTGCGCTCCGCAAAGGTCGGGCGCGCGAAGAACCCGAGCTGCGCCGTCTGCTGGCGGTTGTTGGGCCTCAGCGTGTCCTGGTAGTCGGCCCCGACCACCAACGCCGGCTCGAAGATGCCCCGTTCACCCCGTGCCACGCGTTCGCTGGCCTCGGATTCATAAAGGCGGGCCTGGATTTGCTCGTTCTGCCCGAGGACCAGCTTGCGAAGCTCCTCCAGGCGCAGGTCGCGGCCCGCCGCGCCCGCCTCCTCCGCGCCGAGCACGAGCCCCGGGACGGCCACGAACACCGCCACGAGCGCGGCCAGGACGACGTCGCGAAGCCTTCCCATGGCCGCAGCGTGAATCCGGGGCATGGTGACGATGATTTTCATGGGGTGGGGGAATTGGCTTTTCTGCTGGACGGGAATGGCCGCGCCGCCGTCCCCAACAACGATCGTGTCCAACCCCGTTGGAAAAGGCACGTCGAAATTCCGCGTCGGCGGGCGGGCGCCCCGAAATCCACGCTGGGCATTCCGGCGTGATTCGCGCAGCCTGCGTCCGTGCCGAAGGCCGTCCAAGCCTCCCAGGGGGGCGACGCCCGTCCGCCGTCGTTCGAGGATGCCATCCAAAGGTTGGAGGCCATCGTCGAGTCGATGGAGACCGGCGAGCTGCCACTTGAGTCGCTCTTGCAGCGGTTCGAGGAGGGCTCGCGCCTGCTGCGGTCCTGCCAGGAACGCCTGGCCGACGCCGAGCTAAAGATCCAAAGGCTGGAAAAGGACCTCTCGGGCGAGCCCGTCGCCCGGCCCATCGAGGCGGATGACCTCGGCACCGACACTGCAACGACATGAGCCGATACCTCGACATGGTGGACTCGCCTGCGCACGTCAAAAAGCTGACGGCGGACCAACTCACCGATCTCGCCTCCGAGATCCGCACGGAACTCATCGAAGGCCTGGCCAAGAACGGCGGCCACCTCGGCCCCAACCTGGGCGTCGTGGAGCTGTCCATCGCCCTGCACCGCTGCTTCGAGACCCCCCGCGACAAGTTCGTCTGGGACGTGAGCCACCAGGTCTATGTCCACAAGCTGCTCACCGGCCGGAAGAGCCGCTTCCGCACCATCCGCACGACCGACGGCCTCAACGGGTTCGCGCTCCGGACGGAGAGCGAGCACGACTGCTACGGCGCGGGCCACGCCGGGACCGCCCTCTCCGCCGCGCTGGGCATGTGCGCCGCCCGGGACCAGCAGGGTTCCGACGAGCACGTCGTGTGCATCTTTGGCGACGCCGCGCTGACCAACGGCGTCTCCTTCGAGGGCCTCAACAACATCTCCTGCACCACCAAGCGGTTCATCGGCATCCTCAACGACAACGAGTGGAGCATCGCCAAGAACGTGGGCGCCATCGCGACCTACCTGGGCAAGCTCACCGCCAGCCCCCGGTACAACCGGCTCGCGAAGGAGATGACCTCGTGGCTCCGCCGCCTCCCCAAGGGCGACCAGGTCTCCATGCTCGGCGCCAAGGCCGAGGAGGCCCTCAAGGGCATCCTCGCCAGCATCTCCCTCGAGCACGCCCCGGCCGCCGACTCCGACGGCCGCGGCGGCCACGGCTCCGCCATGCTGTTCGAGGAGTTCGGCCTCCGCTACATCGGGCCCATCGACGGCCACAACCTCCCGCTCCTCATCAGCACGCTGGAGTTTGCCAAGACATGCACCGAGCCCGTGGTCATCCATGTGCTGACGCAGAAGGGGCGCGGGTTCGAGGCCGCCCTCAAGTTCCCGGAGAAGTTCCACGGCCTGGGGCCCTACGACGTGCAGTCCGGCCAGCCCACGCCCTCCAAGGCTGGTGCCCCGCCCATGTGGCAGGAGGTGTTCGGGCGTTCCATGGTCAAGCTGTGCGGCCAGAACAAGAAGCTGGTCGGCATCACCGCCGCCATGCCCTCGGGCACCAGCCTCAAGCTCCTGGAGCAAGC
This sequence comes from uncultured Verrucomicrobiota bacterium, assembly GCA_903880005.1. GTDB lineage: Bacteria > Verrucomicrobiota > Verrucomicrobiia > Limisphaerales > UBA9464 > UBA6176. The sequence goes on from CAIRNV010000066.1 coordinate 4,730, forward strand.
CCTCCCCGGCCAATACTACGACGTCGGCATCGCCGAGGAGCACGCCGTCATCTTCGCGGCCGGCATGGCCACCATGGGCATGCGACCCGTCGTCGCCATCTACAGCACCTTCCTCCAGCGGGCGTACGATTGCATCCACCACGACGTCTGCCTCCAGGACCTGCCCGTCATCTTCTGCATGGACCGCGCCGGGCTCTCCGCCAACGACGGCCCCACGCACCACGGCCTCTTCGACATCGCCTACCTCCGCTGCCTCCCCAACGTCATCGGCATGGCCCCCAAGGACGAGGATGAGCTCCAGGACATGATGTTCACCGCCACGCTCCAGAAGCATCCCACCTTCATCCGGTACCCCCGCGGCACCGCCGAGGGCGTGCCGGTCAAGGACGTCCCGGGCGTCGTCGAGATTGGCAAGGCCGAGGTCATCCGTCCCTTCGCCAACCATGGCGGGCGCAAGGTCGCGTTGTTTGGCTTGGGCAACATGTTGTCCGTCGCCCGCAAGGCCGCGGCGGAGCTTGAGAAGGACGGATGCGACGTCGCCCTCATCAACCCGCGCTTTTTCAAGCCCATCGACGCCGCCACCCATGCGTTCTTCGCGCGCGCGGCCGACGTCGTCGCGACGTTGGAGGACCACGTTGGCATGGGCGGCTACGGCAGCGCGGTGCTGGAATCCCTGTCCGAGGCGGGCATTGGGACGCCTGTGGTCCGGCTGGCGTGGCCCGACACGTTCGTCGAGCACGCCTCCAGCGTGGACGTGTTGCGACAACGGCACGGCCTGACCCCGGAGCGCCTCGTCGAGATGGTGCGCGAGCGCCTCGCGGCGCGCCCCGCCTCCAAGACCGGCCTCCAGGTGGCCTGAGCCTTGCAATTCCCGCCCCGCGAGCGCGGGGACGGAGGCGTCCTAGCCGCAGGTTGAGGGCATGGGGCATCAAGAGCCCGGTTGACCGTTGGGGCGGACTTCCGCAGCGTTGGCGGAGCGTTTTTCACATGAAGCACATCGTTACCATCCTCGGTCTTGTTGCGTCCTCCGTCGTCCTGTCGGCCGCCGACGTGGACGTGTCCAAGCTGCCGCCGGCGTCGTCGAAGAAGGACCTCACGTTCGCCAAGGACATCCTGCCGATCTTCCAGAAGTCCTGCGTGAAGTGCCACGGCCCCGAGAAGCAGAAGGGCAAGCTTCGCCTCGACACGTTGGAGGCGACCCTCAAGGGCGGCGAGAACGGCGATTGCATCTCCAAGGGCAACTCCGCCAAGAGCACGCTGGTCCATACGATCGCCCGGCTCGACCCGGACGAGGCCATGCCGCCGGACGGCAAGGGTGATCCGTTGACGAAGGAGCAGGTGGGCCTGGTGCGCGCCTGGATTGATCAAGGGGCTAAGCCGTAACGACTCGGTTGGATCGGTCGTGCTGGCTCGATCCGCTTCGCCATCGCTTCGCTGCCAACGGCAGCGTTGATCCTAAAAACGGCCGTTCGGGTGGTGATCGGCCAACCCCCCGGTGGAGCCGAAGGCTCTGCCCATGTAGGCCGCGTGCCCTCACGCGGCGGTCAGGATGCCGCACCTCCGAACGTCTCTGGGGCAGAGTGGCAGCGGCAACCTGCCGCTGGACGTGATCCACCCAGAGCCGAGACAGCTGCCACGTTTCCGCCGGGTGAGGGCACCCGGCCTACAACCCTGACCGGCCCATTCCAACCTCACCCGCCGGGTGAGGTCTCGGATGGCTCCCTCAGGGCCACTCCGACTTGATGGAACGGCCATTTCCTTGTCTGCAAGCCCTCTTCAACTGCCGTTTTTAGGTTGATGCGAGGTAGGCCTCCTGGCGCGGCGCGCAGCTCCGGCCGCTATCGCTCCTCGATCCGCAGGTTTCGCCAGCGGATGGCGAGGTCGTTGGTCTTCTTGCCGATGCCGTGGACCTGGAGGGCGATGAAGCCCGACCGGGTCATGGAGTCACGGAGGTCGGCGGCCGGGACGCCGTTGAGCCAGGTGCGGATCCGGTCGTCGATGCATTCGATCCGGAGGGCGTTCCATGCGTCGGGCTTGAAGGCGGCGCGGGCGGCGTCGTTGGTCTTGAGGTCCACGAGCCAGCCGCGCCGGGCCTCGTCATAGATGCCCCCGGTCCATGCCCGTTTGCTGGGGTCGATCTCGACCTGGTAGCCGTGCACGCGCCCGGCGGCCATGTGGTTGGTGCGGTCCTTGGAGACGATGCGCCTTGGGACGTCGAAGGCCTCGCTTCGGACCTGCACGCCGGAGTTCAGGTCGCGATGCGGTAGGAACTCCAGCTCGAGGACGAAGTTGGTGTAGGCGCGTTGGGTGCAGAGGAAGGAGTTGGGGGTGCCGGGGACGGCGCGGCCGATGATCTCGCCCCCGGCGGCGGTGTAGTGGGCCTTGCCGCCGCGCTGGATCCATCCGTCGAGGTCGCGCCCATTGAACAGGGGGACGGGCTCGCCCGCCCCGGCGACGAGGGCGAGCGAGCCGATGATGGCCGACGCGATGGGGGTGGCGCGGGTCACTGGGCCGCGAGGGCGGGGCCGAGCTTCTTGATGGTGCCGATGACCTCGGACCGGATCTCGGATCCGTCGGCGGCCTTGAGCTGGTAGCGGATGCTGAATTGGTCGGCGGGGCGGAGTCCCTTGACGGGGATGGTGATGGTCTTGCCGTCCTGGGAGAGCGAGACGGCCCCGACCTCGAGGGAGTCGTGGCCCTTCTTGCCGGGGGTGGCGACGGAGAGTTCGTCGGAGCCGTAGCCACCGGAGTAGCGATAGTTCCAGGTCTCGACGGAGTAGCTGCCGGGGTCCTTGGCGGCGGCGGGGTCGAGGGGGGTGCTGAAGGTGAGCTGGATGGCGTTGGAGGCGACGTGGGCCTTGACGGGCATGTGGACGGGCTTGGAGGTGTGGCGAACGCGATAGAAGCCGCCGTCGCGGGTGGCGGCGTTTTGCCAGCCCTTGAGGCCGCAGACGTAGAGTTGCCCGTCCTTGGGGTTGAAGCGGCCGCGCATGACGCCGCTTTGGAAGCGGAGGTTGAAGGGGACCATGGCGGCCTGGACCTCGCCATCGACCTGGTCCCAGAGGACGCCGTAGAGGAGGCACTTGCCGTAGCTCATGAAGAGGGGCGCGCCCTTCCAGGGGCCCCACTTGTCGCTGGTGACGAAGACCTGCCCGCCGCTGGAGTTGTCCCAGCGCATGGGGAGCCAGCAGATGGGGGTGTCATAGCGGTCCGGGATGGGCATGGAGCCGTCCCAACCCTTGATGCCGGCCTTGGCGCGGGCCTCGGGGTCGGAGGGGTTGAGGCGCACCTCGCGGCCGTCGGCGTACTTGAGGGTGAGCTCGCGTTGGGCGGCGGGGACCATGCCGAGGAAGGAGCCCTTGCGGACGAGGTTGAGCTTGGAGGAGGGCATCCAGTGGCCCTGGTTGTCGGAGACGAGGACGGTGTCGTCGGGGCCGACGGTCATGCCGTTGGGGGCGCGGAGGCCGGTGGCGAAGACCTCCATCTTCCGGCCGTCGGGCGACACCTTGAGGATGGTGCCTTGATGCGGCGAGGTGACCTTGGGTTCCCAGGGGGCGCCCTTGGCGTAGTAGAAGTTCCCCTTGGAGTCCGTGTGCAGGTCGAGGACGAACTCGTGGTAGTTATCGGTGACGACGGTGTCGTTGTTGAAGTTCTCGTAGAGGTCGGCCTCGCCGTCGCCGTTGAGGTCCTTGAGGCGGGTGATTTGGTCGCGTCCGGCGACGTAGATGTCGCCCTTGACGACCTTGAGTCCGAGGGGTTGGAAGAGCCCGGTGGCGTAGCGCTTCCACTTCAGCTCGGCGAGGTCGTCGTTCAGGCCCGAGACGATCCACACGTCCCCGTGGAACGCGCAGATCGCGGCCCGGCCGTCGGGCAGGAAGTCGAACCCGCCCCAGAACGTGCGGGTGTTGTAAACGTTGGGGAACGGCTCGGTGATGGAGTCCACGGCGTAGGGGCCGTCGTCGGCGCCGCGCCTGCCCTGCGTGACGATCTTCTCGTTCCAACGCGAGGGCCCGCCCTTCGTGAGGGGCCGGAGGTCCGAAACCTTCTGGGACGCGACGGCGGCGAAGCCGGCGGGGCTGGGGTCGGAGGAGAGGCTGACGCGGACGGGTTCGTTGCGCTTGGGGTTGGCGATGACCAGGGTGACGCGGCCGTCCTGGCCCACGGACACGCTGGAGCCCTTCAACCCGGTGCCGCCCACGGCCAAGGTCTTGCCGCCGGCCATGCGCAGGACGACGGGGGAGCCGTCGGCCGGGATGTCGCCGCCGCCGGACTCGGCGCGATCGGCGAGGACGACGAGGGCGGGGCCGTCGGTCTTGGTGAACTGGAGGGTGCGGGTGAAGACGGACTGGTCGCCGGCGATGACGACGCCCGGGGATTCGAGGACCTCGGCGCGGCCGACGGAGTACTTGAGGACGACTTGGTCGCCGTGGACGTAGAGGCCCTCGTGGTGGGCCCAGTCCTTGGGCAAGGGGCCGGCGTGGCCGGCGCGCGGGTCGGCCGACGCGCCCTTGGCACCGCCCCATCCGGGGATGTTGAGGGTGCCGAAGGCGGGGGCCGTCTTGACGGAGGGTGGCGGGGGCCACTCGATCTTGGTGAGCGTGTTGCCGAAATCGAGGAAGGCACCCGACCACGCCGAGGCGACGCGGAGGGTGTCTAGGTCATAGACGACGTGGTTGCGGCGATCGGGGCCGAGGGAGATGGCGAGGCCCTTCATGGCGGCGCCGTTGTCCTTGCCGAGCAGGATGGTGCCGGACCAGAACGGCCC
>CAIRNV010000067.1 GCA_903880005.1 uncultured Verrucomicrobiota bacterium
GGACTGATCCGGGCGTCAGCCCACCCGGGGGGAAGCCGTCGGCTGCCGCCCCGGTCCATCCAGCGCAACGAATCGGCACACCCGCACCCGGCCGAGAGCCGGGCATCAACGGTTCCGCCGGACGGTTACGAAGCATCTGCTTCGCCAGCACTTCCCTCCCAAAGGACTCGTCCCGGCTGACTAGATCCGGATGCGGTGGAGGAGGCGGTTGACCGTGAGCAGCAGCGCGAGGTTCAAGGCGAGGCACAAGGTCTCGAAGCCCAGCCCGATGAAGGGGAGCCAAAGCACGACGGCGCCCGTGATGTTGAAGGGGAGCCAAAGCACGACGGCGCCCGTGATGTTGAACAGGGCCAGGAGGGCCACGGCGACCATGATGGATTGACCGATGAGGCCCTTGGCGTGGGTCCCGTTGAGGAGTTCATAGACGGTGGCGAAGGGCGACACGACGACGGGGGCCCACGCGACCTGGAGGCCCACCATGGCCCCCATCCATGCCGGTCGCTCGGCAACCCACATGGAGACGGCCCCCGCCGCCGGCAGGATCGCGCTTGGCAGCAGCGCCCGGAGCAGCGTGTGCTTCCAGCGCAGCCATGCGACGTCGAGGAGGCGGATGGGGAGCGCTCGGACCACGGCGATTCCCGAGAAGGGCGACAGCCATGGAACCAGCGTCGCGACGACGACGCCGTGCAGCACGACGGGCAGGATCACGCTGGGGCCCTCGAATTCACGGCGGGCACAGAACCACGTGGCCGCCCAGGCGGCGGGGATCGCGAGGAGACCCACGGTCCGATGCGTTCCGGCGAGGGGCCACGATCGCATCATGCACTCGGCGGCGAGGCGTTGCGCCGGCGTCCACCATCGCCACGCCCATCGGTCCAGCAGCCGGCCCGGCGACGCCAACGGCGACCCAAGGAACGATTGGGCCAGGATGGCGTCGGTGGTCGCCGTGGGCCCGGGGGCGTTGGCGGACTGCATGGAGGTGAGCGCGGCATGCAGGGCCTCCCCCAGCTCGGCCGGCGCGTCCTCGGGGATTTGGCCGAACCACTCGAAGAGGATGCGGTCCCGGAATCGCCCGAAGGCGCGCAGCTCCTGGAGGGCCCATGGCAGGGCCGCGACGACGAGGGCCAGCGGGATCGCGAAGCTGGCGTTGAGCCACGGCCCGCCGCGCACCCATGCCGACCACGGCAGTACCAGCCAACCGGGAGGCACCATGGCGGCGAGGAGGTCGCCGTGCTGCGGCAGCAAGGACGCGATCGGCCGCCTCAGGGTGTCGCTGACGGCGGCCCCCCCGATGGCAAGCCCGCACCATGCGATGGCGGCGAGATACCTGCGGAGGGGTCGCCAGCGAAGCGCGGCCCACGACTGCACGACGGCGACGCCCGCGAGGAGGAGGGCGAACAGGACGCCTTGCAGCACGGCGAGCGCGGGATGCGGTGGTGATTCCATCCGCAAGGCCCCGATGGCGTGCCCCATGCCGAGGAGGGCGCAGGGCCGCGTCCAACGGAGGAGGGCGCGTCCGAGCAGGCGTCGCACGGCGGCGTCCTCGTCGGCGGGCCAGAACGCGAAGGGCAGGTGATGCGGGTGCTCGCCGATCATGTCCTGGCTGGAGGCGGCCAGCATCACCCACAGGATGACAAGCACGTCGAAGGCGTTGGCGACCTGGGGCGCCCAGGAGGAGGTCGCGGCCGGAACCACGACGAGGACCATGGCGGCCAGGATCGGCACGACGCTCTGCGGGCGTCGGAGAACACCCAAGCCCACGCGCCGGCCCCGGGCCTTGCCGACGAGCCGACGGGTCTCGCGCAGGAAGGCGGCGGAGGGTTGCAAGCCCGGGTTCATGGGTCGCTCAGCCCCTGGAGCAAGGCGTCCAGCACGCCGTCGGCACCCGTCGAGGAGGCCCGGCGGAGTTCGGCGATGGGCGCGCTCATGCGGAGCCCGCCCTTGTGGAGGACGCAGGCGCGGTCGGCGAGGCGCTCGGCCACCTCAAGGATCTGGGTGGTGAAGAGGATCGTGCGGCCGCGCCCGGCGGCCTTGCGAACCTCGGTCCGCAGCACGGCGAGGCCCTGGGGGTCCATGCCGGATGCCAGCGGCTCGTCGAGGAGCCACAGCTCCGGGTCGATGACGAGCAGGGCGGCGAGGGCGGCCTTGTAGATTTGGCCGCGCGAGAGGGTTTCCACCGGCTTTTCCGCGAGGTCGAGCAGGTCCAGGGCCTTCATGGCGTGGAGGACCTTCTCGGGGGCGCTGGCATCGTCCGCCTCGTAGATGCGAAGGAGCAACCCGAGGTTGGCGAGGAGAGATTCGGCGGCGAACACGGGCGGGAAGTCCGGGAGGAAGAAGAGGCGGCGACGCAGGGCCAGGTCGTCGAGGCGGAGCCGCTGGCCATCGTACAGGACGTCCCCTGAGTCGGGCTGGAGCAGGCCGGACAAGACGCGCAGCAAGGTGGACTTGCCCGCGCCATTGGCCCCGAGGACGGCGACGACCTCGCCGGGGGCGAAGACGACGGAGACGTCGTCGAGGGCGCGGACCCTTCCGAACACCTTGGTGGCCCGATGGAGTTCGAGCTGCATGCTTGGCCTCAGGGCGTCGCCGCGATGCGGTCGCGCGTGGACTGGAGCCGGTCGAGCATCACGCGGGCGATGCGAGGGAAGATGGCGGCTGCGAAAACGGGGTCTTGCTCGGCCAGCGCGCGCAGCTCGGCGGCGTGGAAGAAGTAAGCCTCCACGTCCGTCAGGGTGCGGGCCGTGAACCGCCACGTGTACGGTGGGAACAACCAGGACCAGCCGAGGACGTCGTCCGCCTCGAGCGTCTGGATCGGCAGGGGCGCGTGGCCGGGCCGCTCGGCCTGGAGCAGGACTCGCCCGGAGCGGAGGATGTAAAATCGGTTGGCCGTGTCGCCGGCTTGGAAGAGCACGTCGTCGGCGGGGAAGGAGGCGCGCAGCGCGCAGGCGGCCATGGCTTCGAGATGCCGCCATTCAAGCCCATGGAGGAAACGGCAGGTTGAAAGCTCCGCAGCGGAAGGGGTGTCCACGGGCCGAGTTAGCCACGCGGCGGGGTTGGTTCCCAGCCCGTAATGGGGGCGCACGACGCCGGGCCGGGGCACCCCCATGCATCCCGAAGTTGGGGGTGGCATCTGGGCGGGCAGCGGGGATCTGACCGGTCCCGCAGGGCGGGAGCATGGAGTGGCGGCCGGGGACGGCCGCGCTCCCAGGTTTGGGCGCACACGACGCCTTCGGGATCACCCACAGCTTCGGGATGCACCGGGGTACCCCCATCGGCAGACAATCGCCTTGTCCCCGTGGCATGGCATGGTGAGATGCGCCCGCAATGCTGCGCACGGTTTTATTCCTTGGGTCGTGGATCGCATGGGCGGGGATGGCGCGGGGCGCCGTGACCCTCGAGGCGGATGGGTACCATGTCCGGCCCGGGGACCGCATCCAGGAGGCGGTGGACCAGGCGGCGACGAACCGCGTCCAGAAGACGGTCTGGGTCCACCCGGGCGAATACCGGCCCGAGTCGAGGCGGCAGGCGCTGGTGGGGTTCAACCGACGCCATGATGGCGTGCGCCTCCTGGCCCTGCCGGGCGTCACGTTGACGGCGGCCAACCCGGACTTGTCGAAGCCGGGCGAGGATGGCCACCCGGCGGTGGTGAACCACGTGGTGTACTTCGGGGACGGCATCTCCACCAACACCTTGATGCAAGGCTTCCGGCTCACGGGCGCCAACGGCTTCATCACCAAGGCGGACACGCAGGCGCTCGAGCCCAACCGGACCATTCCCAAGAACCACTTCTTCTACTCGGACGGCGGCGCGGTGAAGGTCTTCGGGCGCTCGTCGCCCCGCCTGATTGGGCTGACGGTGGAGGACAACTTCACGCGTCCTTGCGGGGCGGGCATCTCGATCCAGCAGCAAGGGTTCCGGGACTCGCCGGTCCTCATCGCGAGCTGCCGCTTCCTGAACAACCGCGCGCAGGGCACCGGGCCGGCCATCGACCTCCTCGCGGGCAGCTCGGCCATGATCCTCAACTGCTTGTTCGTGGGGAACATCTCCAACACGGGGGAGGACCTCGTCGCGAAGACCTCCGGCGAACGCCCCTTCGTCAACAACGGCGCCATCACCGTCTTCTGGGAGTCGGTCGCCCTGGTCCAGAACTGCACCTTCACCGGCAATCGCAACGGGGTGGACGACATGGGCGGCGACAGCGTGTACGTGGCCAACTTGTTCCACGCGAACAACGCCGAGGGCGGGCTGCCGGGAAGCGCGAGGTACGAGCTGGCGATCAACGGCGGCGGCCGCGTCGAGAACTGCGCCATCCTCGGGCGTGTCCACGACGCCAAGAAGGTGATCGACCCGGCCAAGAACCGGCTCGAGGGCCCCGACCCGCGCTTCGACGCCCAACATGTCCCGCAGGCGCCCGAGTACGCGGGGATGGGCTACCGGCCGCCCAAGGGGCGCGCGCCGGTCACCTCGGCTCCTCGATGACGAGGGTCGTGTTGGCCGGGATCGGGCCGGTGCGGGTCTGGCGTCGTCCCGAGGGCCACAGGATCTCCACCTGGTCCACGGTCGTGGCCGTCCCGAGGCCGAAGTACAGCGGCAGGCTGCTTTGGGCGAGGTAGCCGGACTTCCCGTCGTGGAAGCGTGACTGGACGCGGCCGCCGGCCTGCACCCGGATCGTGGCCCCGAGGCCGTCGCGGTTGGAGGCGGTCCCGACGAGGCGGATGGACAGGAACCTCAGGTTGGACCGGGAGGCGAGGTCGCTGATCAGGACCTGCGGGGCGTCGTTCCACTCGTTGGTCACGAGGTCCAGGTCGCCGTCCCCGTCCAGGTCCAACGCGACGGAGGAACGGGAGCTGGCCGTCCCCATGACGCGCACCTTCCCCGTCTTGCCCCGGGCCAAGGGATGACGGCGGTCCTCAGGCGACGCCGTGTCGAGGACGAAGGCCTCGCGCAGGAACGAGTCGCCCCGGCGCGGCTCGATGCCGAGGACGAACTCGCTGTCGAGAAAGCGCCGGCCGCCGTCGTTGAGCAGGAGCGAGTTGGCCACGTAACGCAGGGGATACCCCATGCCGGCCGTGACGAAGACGTCCTCGTCGCCGTCGGCGTTGAAGTCGGCGACGGTCACGCCCCAGGGCCAGTACGTCTCGGCCCCGACCGTCGCGGACACCTCCGCCATCGCGAGCCCGGGGCCGCGCCCCTGGAAGAAGGCGTTCCCGAAGAGGCTGTTGGTCGCGCGCTGGAATTGCTCCGGCTTCCACTCGACCGAGCACCACGGGTCGCTCTTCAGCTTCTCGAAGGCCGCCGTGATGTTGGTGTCCCCGGCCTTGATCTGCGCCGTGGTCATGTCGGAGTGCATGTCCGTCACCAGCAGGTCCATCCAGCCGTCGCGGTTCTGGTCGAAGAACTTCAGTCCCATGGAACCCCACGGCGTCTTCGGGAACAGGGCGGCCGTGCGGTCCTCGAAGCGCTTGCCGGCGTTGTTGGCGTAGTAGCGATCCTCGCCGGACATGCTGAGGACGTAGAGCTCCGGGTAGCCGTCGAGGTCGAGGTCGCAAAAGGTCGCGTCGCCGCTCCATGCGCGATGCGCCAAGCCCACCGCCGCCGATGCGTCCTCGAAGCGTCCATCCCCGCGATTGCGCAGGAAGGGGCTCGTCTCGCCGCGCTCGGGATATTGCCAACCCTGGAAGGCGTCCGAGCGCCCAACATATTCGCCGGCGCGCCCCTTCTCGTTCCGCGTGTACACCCCCACGTGGCAGATGAAGACGTCCAGCTTGCCGTCGCGGTCGTAGTCCAGGAAGACCGCGCCCGAGCCATGGCCCGGCTTGGGCAACGCCAGGCCCGCGTCCGTCGTGACGTCGCGAAACCGGCCGCCGCCCTCGTTGTGGAACAGCGCATGCCCCTGCCGGACCGTCGTCACGAGGAGGTCGGGCAACCCGTCGTTGTCGAAGTCGGCAAACGAGGCACCAACGCTGACCTTGCCCGGGAGGGCGACGCCCGCGCGCGCGGTGATGTCCTCGAAGCGTCCGCCGCCCAGGTTGCGCCACAGTTGGTTGCCCCCGCGTTGGTTGGCGAAGAACAGGTCCGGCCGACCGTCGGCATCGACGTCGGCGGCCGCGATGGCGGTTCCGTGGTCGTAGTGAACGGCCTTGTAGTCACGCGCGCCGTCGTCCACGGGCACCTGCTTGAACGTGATGCCGCTTTCGGGGAGCCGGTCGTTGAAGCGGAAGGAGTGGAACACTTTCCAGCCTTCGGCCGCCTGTTTTTGTCGCTCGCCCGTGGCCCGGAGCGACTGCCGGACGGCGTCGTTCAGGGCGGCTTCGGGGACTTCCACCACGGTGTCGGCCCAGGCGCACGAACCGCACGCCAGCGCGGTCGCCACCGCGACCAGGCGCACGCGAAGGTTGGGGGACGCCGGGCCGGGGTTCTTGGACTTCATGGACATGGCTTCTCGTGTTGAGGCCTCGGCGCGACCCAGGGATGAAGGCGCGCGAGTCAGCGAGGCGTCGTTGCGGGGCCATGCGGCGGCGCGTCCCTCCTTTTGTCAAGGTTGCGGAGGCCCCTGCGGCGCCCGCGCACACGGGGCGGTGCGGCGGTATCAACGCGATGGCCAGCGTCCCGAGCCGGAGGCGGGCAGGGGCTTGTCGATCGGCCACACGAGGTACGCGGTGCGCGAGGAATGATCCCATGCGCGCTCGAAGTCGGCCCTGGCGAACACCCGCGCCACCCGCTCGCGCGACACGCCGGGGTCATGGACGTGGACGTCGCCTTGCCGCGTGAACCCCGAAACCACGACGAGGTGGCCGTCGCCCGGCTTGGCCTCGGCGGCACCCTTGAGCTGGGCGTAGGAGACCGACACGGCGACGGGCAGTCCGGCGCGGATCCAGTGCTCGAGGTCACCCACGCCCCCCAGGCGCGCGACGGAGGCGGCGAGCCCGCGTTGTTGCCCGGCGAAGGCGGTGTTGAAGGGCCAGTTGCCCGTGCCACCCCAACCTGGGTCATGGACCGCCGACGCGACGGGCCGGACGTCCAGGCCGGGCGATGCGGAGCCCCCGTTCGATTGCCAGTACGCGAGGATCATCGTGAGGCTCGTGGGACTGCACCACGAGTGGATGCCCTCCGGGTAGTCCGCCTGGGAACGGACCGGCAAGGGCAGGGTGCGTCCCCATGCCTGCATGTCGCCCGTGGGCCTGGGCTCGGAGGCCTCCGCGCCCAGCAAGGAGACGCCAAGGCGGACGGGTGCATCGGAGGCGGGCAACCCTGGCGTGAAGACCAGCCGGACCTCGACGGCGGCGGCGGGCTCGTGGGCCTGGAGGATGTCGGTGTCCACGAAGGCGAAGCGGTCGCGTTGGCCCGGGACGCTGGTGCGTGGCGCCACGGCCGGGTCTGCCGACCAACGGGCGATCACGTACCACGGGACGTCCTGGGTTGGCCCGCGTGGCACCGGCCGGGCCTCGACGGTGGCCGGCCACGGGCTGGGGAGGTTCCACGAGACGACGGCCTGCTTCCATGGGAACCCCGGCGTCGCCACGGGGGCGAGGGCAACGATGGCGTCGTGGTTGGTGCTCCAGCGGAGCGCCGATGCCTCGCCCCACCAAAAGAGGCGCGAGGGCGGGACCTTGCTCGCGCCGGGGAGGACCTCGCCGAGCAGCGGGCCCGCCGACACGAGGGCCAGGCAGGAGGTCAGCGCGGGGAGGGTTCGGAAGATCCGGGCCATGGCAGGGGATGGGGCTGGACGAACCTTCGGACAACGAAGCCATCGGCGCGATGGACCTCGCCCTCGTCGTGGAAGCGATCCTCGAAGGGGGGAAACCACGCATCGCCCTCGGGCTCCGCATCCACGAGCGACAGGTAGAGGTCGGAACAATACGGAAGGAGCTGGCGATAGACGTCGGCTCCACCGCACACCCAGAGGCGGCGCGGATCACCGGCGAGCGCATGGGCGACGGAAGGAAGGTCCGGGAAGGTCCGCGTGCCGGGGGCGGAGAAGCGGCTGCGGGAGAGGATGAAGGTCTCGCGGCCGGGCAGGGGGCGCCCAATGGACTCGAACGTGCGCCGTCCCATGAGGAGGACGCCGCCGAGGGTGGATTGCTTGAACCACCGAAAGTCGTCCGGCAGGTGCCACGGGATGCGGTTGGCCCGGCCCACCACGCGGTTGCGGGCCATCGCGGCGATGGCGGACGGGGGAGTCATGATGCGGGCGTGGGGCTGCACCCGGGAGGGGGATGGTGGACAGCAAAAAGGCGGGCGGGGCATCGGCCCACGCCCGCCTTCGTCGGGGGGACGTCGGCTTACAACCCCTTGGCGATGATGTGGCGAACGAGGTCGCCGACGCGGTTGGAGTAGCCCCACTCGTTGTCGTACCAGGACACGAGCTTGAAGAAGCGGGAGTTCAGCTCGATGCCGGAGCCGGCGTCGAAGATGGAGCTGCTCTGGTCATGGATGAAGTCCGTGGAGACGACCTCGTCGGAGGTGTGGGCGAGGATGCCCTTCAGGTAGGTTTCCGAGGCGCGCTTCATGGCGGCGGAGATCTCGGCGTAGGAGGTGTCCTTGCTGGTCTTCACCGTGAGGTCCACGACGGAGACGGTGGGGGTGGGGACGCGGAAGGCCATGCCCGTGAGCTTGCCCTTCACCTCGGGGCAGACGAGCGCGACGGCCTTCGCGGCGCCGGTCGTGGAGGGGATGATGTTGATGGCGGCGGAGCGGCCGCCCTTCCAGTCCTTCTTGGACGGGCCATCCACGGTCTTCTGGGTGGCGGTGTAGGCGTGGACGGTGGTCATGAGGCCCTCCTCGATCCCGAAGCCCTCCTTCAGGAGGACGTGGACGAGGGGCGCGAGGCAGTTGGTGGTGCAGCTCGCGTTGGAGATGATGTGGTGCTTGGAGGCGTCGTACTTGTCGTGGTTCACGCCCATCACGATCGTGACGTCCTCGTTCTTCGCAGGGGCCGAGATGATGACCTTCTTGGCGCCGGCGGCGATGTGGCCCTTGGCCTTCTCCGCCTCGGTGAAGAGACCAGTCGACTCGATCACGATGTCGACACCGAACTGCTTCCAGGGGAGTTCCGCGGGGGACTTGGCGCTGACGACGTGGATGTCGGCGCCATTGACGACGAGGACGTCGTCCTCGGCCTTGTCGGGGGAGCTCTTCTTGCTGCTGACGGTCCCCTGGAAACGGCCCTGGGTGGAATCGTACTTCAGGAGGTAGGCCAGGTTGTCGGCCGGGACGAGGTCACCCACGGCGACGACCTGCACGTCCTTGCCAACGAGCCCCTGCTCCACCATGGCGCGGAAAACCAGACGGCCGATGCGGCCGAACCCATTGATCGCTACTTTGACAGGCATGTTCTTGATTTCGTTTTCTAAGTTTCAGGATGAGAAAAACCGAACGCCCAGCGTATTCGCGAAGGGGGTCGGGTCAACGCGTTTTTGGAAACCAGACCGGAGGATCAGGCCCAGAACGGCTTGTTTGGGCTGGAAAATCGTCACGATTCCAACCGTTGGCAACCCGGGCAGAGAAACGTCGA
>CAIRNV010000068.1 GCA_903880005.1 uncultured Verrucomicrobiota bacterium
CCCATTGCATCGTTTCGGCTAGGCATCGGCACCCCCAACATCAAGTGGACAGAATCGATTCCAGCGCCTGTCTCCACACCTAAATATTCAATGTTTAGATGTGACCCCATTGCCCCCCCTCTGGCGCAACGATCCCTCCACCCCCTTCGCCCAGTACCCCCGCCGGTAACAAACATTCTGGCGCAATTCGCCGAGCCGCAGTTACGCGTGGATTTGGGTTGACTCGATTGAGATGCCCTGTTCCTATGCTTTGTGATGGACGGTAGAGGACATCGATTTAAACCCGTCTTAATAGGCTTCACTCTCGGAGGCGGAGGGCTGCTGTGCCTTCTGGCGACACTACTCGGGCAGAGGCCAAGTGGAATCTCGGTTTCACCGCTTCGGATGCAGTTGGGATCCGTGATCGCCGGAGTCGAGGTCTCGAATGTGTTCTTACTCCGGAATGACAGCACGAAAGCGGTCGTGCTTCGTGATGTGGAGACTGACTGCGACTGCACGACAATCACGCCAACTCGAGCCGTCGTACCCCCTGCGTCTCAACTTGATATCCCTATCATTTTCCGCACCGCAGGAAGACCAAGAGCCGATGAGCACTGGATATCTTTCCGTACGGACGCAGGGACGATCACGGCCAAGGCGGAGTTGGACGTGCGACCGGCATTCCGGATCCTACCTAATCATTTGAAAGTCAAAATGGAGGGTTGCGTCGGTAATGTCCACATGACCAATGCCCTGATAAGTATTGATCCATCCCTCCTGTCCGGCGGAAAACCGGAACTGAAAGCGTTGGTCTCAAATCCATTGTACATGAGCTGCTCGATCCTCCCAGGGACGGAGGCGAACCAGTATTGGCTCGCTGTTCGCACCGAGCCCAAAGGCCCGATCGACGCGAATGGTCTCCGGGAGAACATCCGCGTGATCGAAGGTCGCACCGGAGCCGATTCAATCCTTTATGTGGAGATCAGCTTTGATGGTTCCATGCGGTTTGATCCTACGGGACTCAATTTTGGATTGTATCGTCGATCGGAGTCGAAAACGGCGACGGTGGTAATCTCCTCGACACGATCGCAAAGAGAGATTCGGCCCCGAATCTCAGAACTGCCGGTGGATGGCTCTCTGCGCGCCAGACTCAATCGGACGTCCGCTACGCACTGGACGTTGGAAGCTGAACTTGTCGCAAATCGAAGCGGCCCGGAATTGGGAAGAAGCTTCGTCGAGGTTCGCGACGAAGCCTCTGCGGGTACAATTTGGAGACTTCCTGTCTTCGGCCAAGAGGAGAGCGAAGTATCCTGCTGTGGAAACAACCAAAAACAGACATCCGAGCGATGAGACTACGACATTGCTGTGCAGTAGCGGCTCTGGTTGCGACGTGTTGTGGAGCAATCGAACTGCTTGCGGCAACCTGCGCCACGAGGGTCATCGTCCCCCCCTGGGGGGCCTGGCCGGCCACTTCCGATTGGGCCAACAACTGCAAAAGAACAAGGGCGCAAGAGCAGTGCGCAGGACCTGACGGTGCGAGCGGTTGGACCGGTCATTACTGCGTCAACGGACCCAATAAACATCACGAAGAAATGACCGCTGGCCCGTTATTCGGAGCGCCGGCGATTCCTTGTCCTCACGTAGCTACAACCGTGCTGACCGCTGACTTTAGGGCAACAAAGTCGGTGGGAACGGTTCCTTGCGTGTACTATAGTCCGTAGTGAGCCGAATACATTGTGGTGCCTTGGACGCAGGTCCAGGGTGCCCTTTCCACCAGAATGAAATGGGTTCTCATCACCGCTTCGTTTCTGTCCTTCACTGAGCTTGCGAAAGCCAGGGATCGGGAGAATCCACGACCCTTACAAGCGGTGGACATCCATTCGATCCTCTCCGAGAAGGCCTTGAGGCTTCGCAATGCGAGAATCAGAATCGTGCGGAACATTGACCGAGGGGCAACTCGACATCTGGACACAACAGTGATCGAAGTTGGGATCGATGGGTCTGTGTTGTCCGTCGGATATCGCTCGGATGTTCCCGATCAACAGAACATCGTTTATATCAAGAATGGGGTTCGTGTCTTCTACCTGAATGCGAGCCTCGGTCGGAGCGGCGACATTGAGCCGCTGAGAGCGAACACGATGATGACGGCGCGGATTCAAAAGCAGTCATCACCGGAGAGCCTTCCGTACTCGGAGTGCTTCCATTTGGACGTGGCGAGTCACCTGCCGGAAGCAGGAGTCTCGGTGGATGGCCAGGGGCGTTTCAGGACCGCGGCGCGGCGTGTCGATTCGGAAGTCCATGGGATCTTCGACAGAGACGATCGCGTTCTAAGGCAGTTCGGCCTGAGCACGCCGGCGTGGAAGGCCAACTGGGACTACGACAATTTCACGAATGTCGCTGGGCTCATACTTCCACAGCGGCAGGTGCTCCGTGGCGAAGGGAAGGGACTCGGCATTGCGGAGTCAAAGGTTCATTTCGCATACGAATCTCCGCTGGATCGACAACCCGACATGCGCGGGTTCGTTCCGCCGGTAGGGGTGGAGGTAATCGATGAGAGATTCGATCCCCCTTTGACATACAAGACAATCAAGCGGGGCTATACTGACAAGGAACTCGTCGCACTCCGGGAAGCACGGGTCGGTCAACCTGCCGGTCTGGATTCGTCCGATTCAGAGAAGACACCGCTGTCCGCTACGTGGGTCCAGTACCTGATGACGACGGGGGTGATAGTCCTTCTGGTCGCGGGTTTCGTCCGACGCGTGAGGTCCCCATGAATCCCGGTGGCACTCGCCGACTCAATTCTTCCTCGCGTCCCCTGTCCGGACGACACCTTCCTTCCTGGGTGAGGATACTTTTCGCCGCCCTGACGATTTCTATTCCGTGTTGGGGGGCACAGAAAGCAGAACGTTGGTGGCGTTACAAGATTGTCCTGGAAATGCCCCAAGGAGCATTGGCCGGAGCAGAATCGGTCCTGACCGGTGCAATCGTGATTGCTGGACCTGAGGGATATGTCGCCAAAGAGAAGAGCAATGAGATCTATTTCTTCCGGGTTGGCGATCTGGCAGGTAACGCGCGTAATGGCCTCCTGTCGTATGGCTCAAGATCGAGACCTCTGGATCTCGATGATCCACTGGGCTCTTGGTACGATCCGGTTCGCTATCACCTTTTTGCTGGGCCTTCCACACGAGAGGACGAGAACTGGGAAGTTATGATCCGGGCAGACGCCTCGAACGACTGGATTAAGTGGTCCAGAGATCCAAAAACCTTGTTCTGGCCTCCAGGGCATGAGGTTCTCGTACGGCGGACGGGAGAAGATTTTCCCATGAGATCAGAGTGGCACCTGCAGGGATTTAACGTTCCAGTGGGAGGTGTGAGCATTCCCAGCTTGGTCGAATTGCGAGCGACCGTTGATATGACCGATCCTGGGCGAATGTCAGGCCAGGCACGATGGCACCTTACAGCTCTTCCTGGCGATGCTGCCGCTCCGCGAGTGGAAGATATTCTTCAGGGGCGGCTGATTGATCCGGAACGGGGACGAATCGTACGGTTCAATGTCTACCGATTTCCTTCACTGGCTGAACCCATTCGCTCTGTTGCGGAGACAAGCCTGATCCGAGCCAAAGGTTCGACCCGCCCATCATGGCTCACACAATACCAACTGAGATACTGGCCGCTCTTGTTGACGGGCATCGTTGTGGCCGTGGCCATGTTCTTGCATCGATTTCGGCGGCGATCTCCGCCTTCCTAACCAATCCGGATTAATTTAGCATGCGAGACACCCACAATCGCGCCACTGGAGTATTCGCTGTTCAGTGTGCAATGTTCATTCTGATTTGGAGCGTGGCGGCCCACCACCAGAGATTTCAGAATCAGGTAGCCATATCACGGCAGGACTTTCTGCATGCACTGACGGTGCATGGAGAATGGTTCATCGACAGGTATCACGAGAACACGCCCGACAAAGCCTACGCGAATCAGCACTACTACAGTGACAAGGCTCCGGGGACCAGTTTTCTGTTACTTCCGGTGTACTGGCTGGGAACCCGAGCCCTGTCGGCGATGGGAGTCGACCTTGAGT
The DNA here is from genome assembly GCA_903880005.1 of uncultured Verrucomicrobiota bacterium. Classification (GTDB taxonomy): domain Bacteria; phylum Verrucomicrobiota; class Verrucomicrobiia; order Limisphaerales; family UBA9464; genus UBA6176. The sequence goes on from CAIRNV010000068.1 coordinate 4,058, forward strand.
CAGCTCGTGCCTGGAGAATTCTTGATTGGATGTCTGTGGCTCTGATGTTCAGCTCGGTGCTATCCTACGCTGTCTTCCGAGCCGTCCAATCTATCAGTCGGGAGGTGCGCCCTGGGTCCGCATGGATTCTTGTGGCCGGGGTAGCCTTGGGGGGAATGCCCATTGTGTATTCGGGATCCTGCTTTTCTCATTGTCTGGTGTTTTCCGCTCTTACCCTCGCTTTGGTCGAACTGGGGCTGTTTTCTCAGGATCGGTGCCCGCAAACGGCTGGTCTGATCCGTGGAGGCATGTGGCTTGGGCTCGCATTGGCGAGCGAGTACACAGTGGGGGTGACGGTTGTTGCCATTGCTCTCTATGCATGCCGGCAGCGCGCTTGGCGGAAAGTGGGCGCCCTGCTGGTGGGTCTAGCGCTTCCCTGTCTCATGATTCCAATCTACAGCTATCTGACAATCGGGAATGCATTCCAGCTCCCGTATAGCTACCAGGCGAGTTTCCCGCAGATGCAGGAGGGCCTGTATGGGATTCGGGCGCCAAGCGTGCGTCTGGCATGGATACTACTATTCAGCCCTGAGAGAGGGCTGTTCTACTGGTCGCCGGTCCTCATGCCGGTTCTGGCCGGACTCTACTGGATGGCGAGAAGTCAGGCTGCCCTCGGGGGAATGGTGGCAATTGTGTTCCTTGTCAATGTCGTGATTTTCTCGGGCCGTGACTTTGACTGGCTGGCCGGGGTTTCCTATGGACCGAGATATCTGACTGCGGTGGTTCCGCTGCTCCTGCTGCCGGGTGTTCATGCGTGCAGGGCCATACCCGTTGTGACGAGCGTGATCGCATTTTTAAGTATCGCGATCACCGGATTCGCATACCTGACCAATCCGATGTCTTACGGAGATCCGAACCCTTTTGTGGGAACCATGCTTCACGCGTTGCAGCAGGGCGATGTAGCCCTGACAGTTTGGCAATCTCTGTTGGATCCAGTCACGGGTGTGGCCTTGCACTTTGTATTGCTGTTCGTGGGATGTGCCACTTTGTGGATGAGGGGATCCGGCCTGTTGCGTCAGGGCATTCACGAGCTGAATCACACGCTGCCGGCGACGCCGGAAGTCATCCCGAACCCCAGATGAGGATCACGAAGTCCATATCTGGGTTGCGAGGTTTAGTGCTTCGGGATGGCGAGGTTCGCCTGGTTATTGCATTCACCCTGATCGAGATGCTGGTGACGATGGCGGTGATCGCGATCCTCGCGAGTCTCCTGTTTCCGGCGCTTGCGGGAGCCAAGAAGCGAAGCCAGCAGGTCACTTGCGGCAATCAGGTACGCCAGATCCTTCTCGCGATGGTCATGTACGCTGACGATAACCGTGGAGCGTTTCCAAGAATGGCGCTGCAGAATGGATCCGAATGGGTCATGGGAAACTGGGCATGGGACGTGCCGAAGTTGACCATGACTCAACTCATGAGTTACGGCGCAAGCCGTCCGGTGTTCAACTGTCCCAGCCAGAAGCTTCTATGGACTGACGAGGCCTGGAACTATAGTACGAACTATCGGGTCATCAGTTATGCGATCGCGACCGCGGGGTGCCCCGGAATCGATTCGACGAACGCTTTCCATTCAGCGAGTCAGACGGCAGAACTCGGAACGAATGGCATGATACTATCCGACCACACGTATGATCCCAGTTACAGCACATTGGTGTCCGATGCTGTGATTTCGATGTCGTACGACCCGAAAACGATGAGGGGTTCGCGATTCTCCGGCATCCCGGGAGGATGGCGAGTCAGGGGCCAGGTCGTGATGCACCATAGCTCCCACATGGAAGGGACGATCCCGAAGTACTACAATGCAGGGTATCTGGACGGGCACGCTGAGAAGCGTAACAAGAACGATGCGCGCATGAGGAGTTCGAGGTATCCTTACTTCTGGTGGTAGCTGTATCCAATCAACAGAGCAGTAGAGAGGGAGATCCATGACGAAAGAGTTCAATCCGCTGCCAGCAGCCGCAGGGGGCATTGTCGTGCCCAGGCCTTGTGTGGTGACATGGGTCGTTCCGGTCCTGAATGAGGAGCATCGGATTGCATCGAGTATTCCAAAGCTTGCCGGAGCACTCGACGGGATTCAGGAACTTGGGCGGAACTGGGAAATAGTCGTGGCAGATAACGGCTCGACAGATGGAACTTCACAAGAGGCAGCTCGGATAAGCGCGAGAGACGGGAGGGTGCGTTGTCTTAGGATGGAGGAACGCGGCCGAGGGCGGGCCTTGCGTCGGGCGTGGAGTGAATCGGATGCTGAGGCCCTCGCGTATGCGGATGTCGATCTTTCCACGGATCTGCGGCATCTGCCTGAGTTGCTTCTTGCTGTCTGGCGAGGCGAATGCGACGTCGCCATCGGATCGCGGCTGGTTCCGGGAGCCAGGATTCGCCGGGGCTGGTTGCGAGGAACTCTGTCGCGAGTTTACAATGTGCTGACGCGCTTGCTCCTTCGGACGCGGATCCGGGACCTTCAGTGTGGATTCAAGGTCATCCGGGGAACAGTGGCGCGGCAGCTGCTGCCATTAGTGGACAACGATCATTGGTTCTTCGATACGGAACTCGTGATCCTGGCCGAACGGGCTGGTTTCAGGGTGCGAGAATTTCCTGTGCGTTGGGTCGAGGACACAGACAGCCGCGTCCGCGTCTGGAGCACAGTCGATGAGGATCTTCGCGGGATCACGCGATTGCGCAGGGAATTGCCGTCGAAAGTGCGACAATGTCGGCAGCGGGCAGATTTCAAAGGTAAAGGCAATCTGGATTGAATGTGCTGTCGGCGAGGGTTCGAAAGGAGACTCATTGCGGGAGCAAAAGGAGACTGGGTCAGAGGGAGTACTTTCCAAGGACGTCAGGCCACTGATTCTGGGGCGGCGAAGGGGGCTCGGTGACGACGCAGAACTGACGGTCCGGATGGTGGATGATACCCACGGTCTTGCGATGGGTAGGGGCGATGGCCCAACTGCGGCCCGCGAAGTCCACTTGGTTGTCCGTGTTGCGGCGGCGGCGGTAATGGAGGGCAAGATGCAGGTCGAGCAGCGCCGTGCACGGGGCCGGCTGCATCACCGTCATTCCGTCCTGCAAGGCCTTGTCCCATCGATCGTTGGAAGACATCCGGGTGGTGCGGCAGACGGTGCGATTGAGAGGGTCGATCTCGGCCTGGAGGACGAGCTGGGCATGGGCAAAGGACTGCACCTTCTCGTGCCCAAGTAGCGTGACAACGCGGCCCTGCAAGGTGCCGAAGCGACGCTCGATCTTGCCCTTGGCCTGCGGGCTCGGTGCAACGAGATGGCTGACGCCCAGGACGGTCAGAACGCGCTGGATTCTACCAAGGGAATGATCGCGAGATTCCGCGGCCGGTGACGTCGTGATGGATGCTGTCCGGGCCCCCTGACTCGGCGGACCGGGTACGGCATCCTTGCAGCCGCGTTCACGGTCATACCGCTCAACGTGTCTGACTACCCTCCCGCCTCGCCGAGGCCCGTGACTGTCCCGCACAGCCTTCGGACAGGGTCGGAGGCTTCGGATCGCGCACGATGCCGTCCCGTTCCATGGGTCGTATCCCGTGCGGGGCACTCGGAAGAATCCCGGACGCTTCGGTCCTTCAACTGGGGCCTCTCGGACAGATCTTTTTGGTCTCCAGCAAAGGTTGGGAGGTCTCGAATCAATCTTCTGTACCTCCGAGGAAGGCTGGGGTGGGCGAGGAAGAATCTCCGGGCTTGCGGGACAATCTCGGGGACGTCGCAAGTCATCTTGCGAGCCTCGGCATTGATCCCGGACGCCTGCGGACAAAACTCGGGCGCTTGGAATGAATCCCGGGGCAGTGCGGATGAATCTTGGGGGTTCGCGAGTTTCTTTGGCGGCGTTCCTGGGAGGACTGCGCGTCCTCGTTGGGCGCCTGCGGGCGGTCAGGCGAAAATTTTCGTGCGGTGGTTGTAACCGTTGAACCGGCTCGCGGTAGGGGGTGCCTTGAAAGGATTCATTATGGGTAAACAAAGGACATCTACCATCGTCAACGAGGCCGAAGCGCGTGCATCTGCCCTACGTTCCATCGAGAGTCAGCTCGACTTCGGACCGAACCTGTCGGTTCGGATCTACATCGAGACCATCAACCAGGCTCGTGTGAAGCTGGGCAACCTCAACGACATCGCGGCGAGGCTCGAGGTGGAACGGGACGCGTTCCGCGAGGCGGAGGCCAAGGTTCAGGAGCTTTCGAGCCGCATCCTGAAGGCCGTCCATGCGCGGTTCGGTGCGGACAGCGACGAGTACAAGATGGCGGGCGGCACGACGCGCAGCGAGCGCAAGCGCCCCGTGCGTCGCGCCAAGGAGGAAGGAGAGGCCACGGACAAGGCGTAGCCTTGCAGGCCAACAAAGACCGACAACTTGCCCCGGTTCGCGTCGGGTTTGCGCGGGCCGGGGCGCAGGCCGTGACAAACGAGTCACAAAGTCCCTACGGCCGAGGGGCCAGCCAGCACGGGCGGCACGGCTTAATCGCTCCGGCCTAGACCTTTTCGCGGCGGTCCATTGAACCGCCCAGGATGGCCTCCACGCGGGCGACGTCGGAGGGCAGGTCCACCCCGATGCCTTCGTGGTCCACGCGGGCGACGGCGATGCGGAGGCCGTGTTCGAGGGCCCGCAGTTGCTCCAGTTTCTCCGCCTGCTCGAGTGGCGACGGCGGCCAGGACACGATCCGTTGCAAGGCGTCGCGTCGATACCCGTAGATGCCGAGGTGCCGCAGGTAGGGGAACGCCTGGAGTCTCTCGGGAGCCCCGCCGCCCATGGCGTCGCGCACGAAGGGGATCGTGCTGCGCGAGAAGTACAACGCGTGCCCGTCCATCCCCACCACCACCTTCACGACATTCGGGTTGTCCAGGTCGCGAGGGTCCTTCAACGGCGTCGCGGCGGTGGACATGTCCGCTGTTTGCAGCAAGGCGGCGACGGCGTCGATCACGGCGGGGTCCATCAAGGGCTCGTCGCCTTGGATGTTCACGCAGGCGTCGGCCCCGATCCGGCCCGCCGCCTCGGCGATGCGATCGGTGCCGGATGGATGCTCGGGCCGGGTCATCTCGACGCGGGCGAAGGGGCGGACGGCGTCGGCGATGCGGGGGTCATCGGTGGCGACCACGACCTCCGCGAGGGCCCGGGACAGGCGGCAACGTTCGACGACGTGCTGGACGAGGGGCTTGCCCGCGATGAGGTGCAGGGGCTTGCCGGGAAACCGGGTGGAGGCGAAGCGGGCCGGGATGATGCCGACGATGCGCATGGCCTAGCGCGCCTCGCGGACGCGGACGGTGTAGCCCCGGGCCTTGTCGTTCAGGGAGGTGAACCGGACGGTCTCCTGGGTGTTCTCGGTGAAGATCACGTCCTGCCATGGGGTTTCGTCGCCGGTGCCGAAGCCTTGGGCATCCTTGAAGACGCATTGTACCTGGACCTGGATGCGGCGGTTGATGCGGTTGCGAAGGTTGGCGGCGACTTCGAGGCGGCCGTCCTCCAGCACGCGTTCCTGCATGCCCGTGCAGGTGATGGAGCGTTGGGCGCCGTAGTCGGCGGCGATGAACTTGGCTTGGTTCTCCAGCGCGTACTTGCCGGTGTTCTTGGGCGGGTACGGGCCGCCGGGATGGCCGGTGACGACGGTCTGGGTGGCGCTGCTGATGGATTGGGCGGCCGGGCGGCAGCCAACGAGCAAGGCGGCCGCCGCGATGGCGATGCCGGCAACGGGGACGGGAACGATGGAGGTTTTCATGGTGCGGAGGGGTGGCTGAGAAAAACGTGGCGCGGGGTGGGGTTCACGGGCGGTCCGAAAGGAACAAGACGGTGTCGCGTGCCCCTTGCTGGACGGTGAAGGTGACGTTGCGGGACAGCGTGGTGTTGCCCGCGCCGTCGAGGAACTGGGCACTCAGCGTGTGCTCGCCCGGGGGCAGGCCCAGGGCGGCAAACCCCAGCAGGTTGGGAAGGTTGTCCCAGGCGCGCGTATCGGCGGCGGGCGTCATGGCGGCGCTGACAAGCTTGCCCACCAACCCCGCCACGAGCAGCCCGGCCCCCACCTCGTCCGCCACGGTGTTGCGCCCCGCCGTCCCGGCGAGGATGGCGCCCGACAAGATCGCGGCGTTGCCGAAGGAATCCGTGCTGCCCTTGAACACCGCCTTGTTCGCGAGGACGTGGTCCATGACGCGCCCGCCGCGCGTGGTGGCCTGGAAGGTGAGGTCGTCGGCCGCGCTCGTCGTCCATGTCTTGCCGCCGGCCGTGAGGCGGAGGGTCACGGAGCGCGAGTGGCCGGGGCGGAATCGCAATTCCTCGTTGTATTCGCCGCTGGAATACTTGGTGGGGCCGCTGCCCATCTCGAAGAACACCAGCACGTTCGCGCGCGGGTCGTATTCAGGCAGCGGACCCAACCGGGCGTTCTTGCGGGCGCGGGCCCACGCATCGGCCCCGCCGCCCCCAAGTTTCGTCGTCACCAGCCCGTCCAAGTAGTCCAGCAGGGCGTAGTCGGACTGGTACTGCTCGTTGTCGGCGTCTGAGTCCTGCAACTGGGCCGAGCGGAAGCACGCGCGGGCGTTGTCGGGCTCGCCGTCCATCCAGTACAGGATGCCGCGGTAGTAGTACGCCATCACCCGCTCGTACGGCTCGCCCCGGAAGTTCTTGGAGGACTCGGCGCGGAACAGGTTGCGCGCCTGCTTCGCGGTGCGGTCCCCCGAGGTGAGCCCGCCCAGGGTGATGACGGCGTCGTCGAGCAGCGGCTTGGCCTCGGCGAATCGCGCGTGCTGCATGTGGTCGGCGGCGGCCCGGTACGCGTCGAGCAGGCGATCACGACCGGCTCCGCGACCGCCGGTGGCGCAGCCCGTGACGAGCCCGAAGAGCAACAACGCTAGGAGGCGACAACGCATGGCCCGTGATGGGAGGCCGGGGTGGGCGCGGTGCATCAACGGTACGCCGCGTCGTCGAGGCCCTGCTTCTTGATCTCGGCCATGTCCTCCCAAACGATGGCGCTGGTTCGGGCGTCCACGAGCTGGAACGTGTAGAGCACGTAGTCGCTGACGCCCCGCGCGTTCTTCGTCGTCGCGCCGTCCAGCTTGCCGGCGAGGAAGTAATCGGCTCCTTGGAACTCGACGACGTTGGGGTTGGCGGAGCTGGTGACCTGCCCGGACTGCTTGAGCTGGCGTTCCTGCTCCAGGGCGGTCATGCGCTCCCGCGCGAGGAACGTGACCTTGCCGCGCGCCTGCGAGTTCAGCCGGGCACGAATGCGGGTGAGGAGGATGTCCTTGTTGATCGCGAAGCGGGTGTTGTTCTCGATGGGCAGCAACACCACCCGGGGCTGGCCCTGCGCCTGGGCCACCTGGGGAACCTCCAGGATGCCGCGCGCCATCTTGTCCGTCACCGACACGATGTCCTGCGACTCGACACCCGTGCCCGCCACGAAGCCCTGCTCGTCGGCCTTCATGACGGTGACCCCGGTTCCGGACGGGTTGCGAACGCCGCTGGAGGCGCAGCCGGACAGGAGGACGGCGGCGATCAAGGCGGCGGGGACGGACACGAACGGGAGGGAACGTTGCATACTCGTTGGTGGGCGGAGGTTGCTGACGACGACCCAAGGGGTCAATGGCGGGAACAAGGGGGGCGACGGCGTTGCCGGTGGTTCATGGAAGGACGCCGTGGGATCCATCCCAACCGCCCTTGTTTGCCAACCCGGACCGATCGCTCGTCACGGGTGCACCGACGGCAGCGCGCGCGGGCCTATTCAGGGGGCGCATGCGTCAGGGTTCTGGTTGGGGCACGTCCAGCGGCGGGATGCCGCTGCCACCTTCCCCGAGGGCCAAGTGAAAGTGGAAGCGGCTTCCAACCGCTCGTGCCCGGCAGGGAACCGCGGCAGGGAACCGCAGCCACGCTGTCCTTGCCGCCGCGTGAGGGGACGCGGCCTCCAGCCGGGAAGATGCAGTTGGCTCGGTCAGGCCTGCACATCCACCCACGTCTTCACGGCGCGATTGCCTTGGGCCATCTCGCGGAACAGCCCGGGCAAGTCGGACAACGCCCGCCGCCCATCCACGAAGACGTCGGCGGTCACGATGCCTTCGTGAACGAGTTGCAGCGCCCGGCGGATGGTGCGCGGGGTGTGGTGGAAGCTGGCCTTCAAGGTGAGGGCGTCATAGTGCATGCGCACCGTGTCCACCTGGACGGTCGTGCCGGATGGACACCCGCCAAACCAGTTCACGCGCCCGCCCTTGCGCACGAAGCGAACGGCCGCCTCCCAAGCAAACGGGCGTCCCATGGCCTCGAAGACGACATCGAATGACGCCTCCGTCCCGGCGGGTGCGTCGATGCGGTCCGGGGCGAGGTTCTCATGGACGGTGCCGGCGCCCAGTCGTCGCGCTTGATCGAGCCGGGCCGGGCCCCGCCCGATCACGGCGACCTCGGCTCCCGAATGGCGAGCCAACGCAACGGCCATCAGCCCGATGGGCCCCGCCCCGAGCACCAGCACCCGGTCGCCCGGCCCCACCCCAACGTCCTCGATGCCTTGCACGACGCACGCCAACGGCTCCGTCAGGGCCGCATCCGCCCAGCCCATGTCCCCGGGCACGCGAAGGAGGTTCTTCGAGACGATGCGCGCGGGCACCACGATGGAATCCGCGTAGGCGCCATTCAGGAACAGGAGGTCGTCGCACAGCGACTCTTGCTGGCGACGGCACGATGGACACATGCCGCATGGCGCGGAATTGGCGGCCACCACCCGGTCGCCGACGGACCAACCCCCGACGCCGGGGGCGACCTCGGAGATGGTGCCGGACCATTCGTGGCCGAAGGGGAAGGGCGGGACGCCCATGCGCGCGTGGTAGCCGCGCCGGTAAACCTTGAGGTCGGTGCCGCATGTCAGGGCGGCGGCGATGGCGACGCGGACCTCGCCGGGTTGAAGGGGGCGAGGGACGATGTCTTCGATGCGGAGGTCTTCCTTGCCGTGGAGGATGGCGGCGCGCATTCCGCAGAACGTCACGGAGTCGCGGCTTGCCGGGCAAGGTGAAGTTCCAGCAGGTTGGGCGGCCAATGGAGACGTTGAAGCATCTCCTGGATGTGGTGCTGCACCTCCAGGACCACTTGTTCGCCCTGACCAAGGAATACGGCACGTGGGTTTACGGCATCCTGTTCGCGATCGTGTTCGCGGAGACCGGGCTGGTGATCACCCCGGTGTTGCCGGGCGACTCTCTGGTGTTCGCCGTGGGCGCCGTCGCGGCCAACCCGGAGTCGGGCATGAACATCTGGGTGGCGGCGGCCGTGCTTTGGGTGGCGGCCGTGCTGGGGGACTCGGTGAACTACTGGGTGGGCAACAGGCTCGGAGGCAAGGTGCAAGCCTGGTTCCCGCGCCTCGTCCGGCAGGAGCACATCGCCCGCACGCATGCGTTCTTCGAGAGATACGGCGGCAAGGCGATCATCATCGCCCGGTTCGTGCCCATCGTTCGCACCTTCGCGCCCTTCGTCGCCGGGGTCGGCTCGATGAGCTACGCGCGCTTCACCGTCTTCAACCTCGTGGGTGCGACGCTGTGGATCGGCCTGATCTTGCCCTGTGGCTGGTACTTCGGCGGGCGTGAATTCGTGCGGCGCCGCTTCGAGGTCATCGTGCTCGGCATCATCCTGGTGAGCGTGCTGCCGATGGTGTTGGAATGGTGGAAGGCCCGCCGGGCGTCGCGGCAAGGGCGCCCCACGCCGTGAGACGGTCGCCGTCCGGCCACGGCCAACTTCCATGTCCCGCCGCTTCCCCCCGTCGAGCCCCGCTGGTAGTTTCGCCGCAACCAATGCGGTCGCGCGGGGTTCCCCGAGGGTCGTCGCGCCTCCAAAGCTAGCGTCTTGAAGCCATGAACCTGTCGTCCCGCCTCCGTGCCGCCCGTCTCGCCGGTCGTTCCTCCGCGTTCACCTTGGTCGAGATCATGATCGTCGTCCTGATCATTGGCCTGCTCGCCATGATCGCCATCCCGAACGTCAAGCGCGCCCTCGAGCGCGCCCGGCTCCAGGCCATCCGCGTCAACCTGCGCACCATCGACTCCGTCAAGACGCAATGGGCCGCCGAGAACAAGAAGGGCGGCAACGAGACGCCCACCGAGGCCGACCTCGCGCCCTTCTTCCAAGGCAGCAAGTTTCCCACGGCCGTCGTGGGCGAGACCTACCAGATCAACAACGTGGACGCGCCGCCCACCGCCATCACCCAATCCAAGCTCCTCGACGTGCCGGCCGGCGGCACGATCACGATGGACGAGGTGAAGTAGGCAGCAGCCGGCGGATGCGGATGTTCCGGTACCAGACCTCGTCCTGGTGATCCTGGAGCAGGATGGGTGTGGGGAAGCGGGTGCCCCAACGAGCCTCGTTCTTGAACTTCGAGGCAGCCTTGGCGGCCTGAAGCTCGGGGGACCCGATGCGGTAGCTCACCACCAAGATCCCGTTGAGCCAGTGCTCCACGTCGTCGCCCCGGACGACGATCTTCGAGCGGTTGATCTCTCCCGCCTTGCGCACGGCCGCCTTGATGGGCGGCAAGGCGTCGTACAGGGCACCCGTCTGGCGCTTGGGCCCGTGCGATGCGTCGGGATGGGCGTCGTCGTCGATCACTTGATACTCATGCCCGACCGGCGCGCCGCGTCGCTCGTCGATGAAGTACTTCACGCCGCTGTTGCCGCCCGGGGCGATGCGCCATTCAAACGCCAGCTCGAAGCTCTCGAAGGTCTCGCGCGTGATGAGGTCGCCCCCGCCCGCCTTGGGCTTGTGATGCAGCCAGCCGTCGGCCGCCTCCCACCCTTGCGCCGGGAACTCCGCCTTGCCGAACCCGCGCCAGCCAGACGTGGATTGGCCGTCGAAGAGCCGTTGCCAGCCGGACCGCAGCTCGTGGGAGGTCAGGGTGTTGGGCGCACGCCGTCCGTGAAGGGAAGAGCAACCGGTCGAGGCCACGGCCAGAACCGCCAAGGCAACCGATGCCGCGACCCGGCGCCAACCCAAGGCGGCCCGGCGAGGTGAAGTCGGGAGGCGTTTCACAGGCGCCGAATCTTGATGTTGCGGAACCAGACGTCGTCGCCGTGGTCCTGGAGGCAAATGTGGCCGGAGGGTTGCTGGGCGAACCCGGGCCATGAATGGAACTTGGAGCCGGCGATGAGCGCCCGGGTCTCCGGCGACTGGAGATCCACGGCCACGACCTTGCTGCCGTTGAGCCAGTGCTCGACCTGCGAGCCGCGCAGGATGATGCGGCCCTCGTTCCAATCGCCGACGGGCTTCGTCTGCTTGGAGGCGTTGGCGGCGACGAGCGCGTAGAGCGCGGAGGCGCTGGTCTTGGGGTTCTTGCCGTCGCCGTGCCGGGCATCGTCCAGCACCTGGTATTCCGGACCGGTCTCGTACGGGGCGCCCGGCTTCTCGCTGACGCGGTACATCACGCCACTGTTGGCCCCGGGCGACACCTTCCACTCGAAGGAAAGCTCGAAGTCCTTGAACTGCTCCCGTGTGACGAGGTCGCCACCGCCGCCCTTGGCAACGACATGCAGGGTTCCATCCTCGACCTTCCATCCCTTGGACGGGAACCCGGTTCCCTTGTAGGAGCGCCATGCGGACGCGTCCTTGCCATCGAAGAGGACTTGCCACCCTGGGGCGGCGGTTTGAGCGAGAACGGTGACGGCGCCGACAATGGCCGCCATCCAAGGGAGGGAATGCTTCATGAGGTGGGAGGATGTGAACCCGGCGGAAGGCGTCGAGGCAACAAAAAGGGCGCCCCGAGGGGCGCCCTGAATCTGAATGCTGATGGTTGGTCCGATTAGTTCGGCAACGACCATTGCAGCGGCGAGGCGGTCGTGGCGGCCGAGTCGCGGATGGCCTCGCGGAAGCGGGCCGAGGTGACCTGCTGCACGGAGCCGTCGCCGAGCAGGATGTTGCCGGCGGCGTCATGCGTGCGTTGGGTGAAGCCGAAGTTACGCGTGCCGGCGGCAACGGGCATCGTGTTCGCCATCGCCACGGGGATGGGGAAGCTCAGGGGGCCAGCGGTCGCGGCCGAGGTGTTCCTCGCGAGCACCGGGCTGGCGATGGAGGTGTCGGGGCTGACGTTGCGGTCGCCGCCCAGGATCGTCTGGGGGTTCTCCTCCGAGGCGTCGAGGCCGACGAAGTAGGAGACGAAGCGGTTGGCTTGCACGCCGCCGACGCGGACGAGGTGCAGGAAGTTGGTGGCTTCCTGGCGGGCGACGGTTTCGCCAGCCTGCTGTCCGTCAGAGGGGCAGAGGATGATCTTGGGGGTGGACAACTCGTTGGAGACGGCCACGTAGTGCTGCCACGTGAGCGCGCCGTTGGTTTGGGAGCCGCCTTGGCTCACGTCAACCGTCCAGGGGAACTGGCCGTTGTTGTCCGTGGAGAAGATGCGGAAGCCGAGTCCGATGTTCTTCTCGTTGTTCACGCACTTGATGCGCTGGGCCTTGGCCTTGGCCTTGGCGAGCGCAGGCAAGAGCATGCCTGCAAGGATGGCGATGATGGCGATCACGACGAGCAACTCGATCAGCGTGAACGCGCTCCGACGCTGGGTATGGAGACAATTCATAAGTGTTAACGAATTTTGCGGGCTTAACGCGGGCGACATCGTTGGGCATTCGTCCTTTCGCTGTCAACGCCTTTTGCCGAGAGAACGGCGGCCGAAACAGCGGCCGCGCATGACCGCGGAGGTTGCCGCGCTTCGCGCTTCCCTACCACGCATGCACCATGCCAAGCCCCATCCCGTTGCACGTCATCGCCATCGACCACGATGCGTCCCTGCCCCGAGACACGCGGCTCCACGAAAACGGCCCGCCACCCCTGCAAGAAAGCAGGCTGTGACGGGCCGTGTTCGGCGCGAGGTGCCGTGCTGACTTTACTTGCCGGCCTCGGTCTTCTCCCCGGCGGAGGTCCAGCCGGAGATGCCGGCCGACATGTGCTTCACGTTCTTGTAGCCGAGCTTCTGGGCGGCCTCGGCGGCGGCCTTGTAGGCGTTGCATCGCGGCCCGCCGCAGTAGGCGACGATCAACGTGCCCTTGTCCGACGGCAGCGACTTCGCCAGGTCCGTCTCGACGGCGTCGAAGTCCAGGGCGCCGGGGACATGGCCCTTCTTCCACGACGTGGTGCCGTTCACGTCGATCAGGACGGCCTTCTTGGATTGGACGAGCGCCTTGACCTCCTTGACGGAGATGTCGGGGAACTCCCCGGCGAAGGCGGCGACGGCGACGAACAGGGATGCAACGAATGCGAGCGATTTCTTCATGGTGCCCATGGCTTGCCCTTGCCGGTGCCCGCCGGCAAGCCCAAAGACGGCGAGCGACCCGCCTGAAACCGAAGGGAAATGCCGGTTGCCAGCGTTTGGCACCCCGTTCCAACTTCATCCACCGGGCTTGATCCCGGCCACGTTTCACCTTGAGCGCTACCCCCCATCCGATCGGTGCACCCGGAGTCAGCCCGGTGTCGCCGGAGTCCGTGCCGAACCACTGGCAGAGCGTCCGGGACCACAGCCGGGTCTTCGGCCGCTTCACCTACGTCTATCCGGTGGTCTCGCGGCGGTCTCGCGGCCTCTCCATCGGCGTCAACCTCAACCCGGACAAGGCCTGCAACTTCGACTGCGTCTATTGCGAGGTGGACCGCAAGACGCCGCCGGCGACGCGCGAACTCGACCTGTTGAAGGCCCGGGCCGAGCTGTGCGCCTTGGTGGACGGCGCGAGGGCGGGCGAGCTCGAGAAGGATCCCAAGTTCGCCGAGGCCGGCTCGCTCACCCGCCACGTCCGCGACATCGCCTTCAGTGGCGACGGCGAGCCCACGTTGGTCGGCAACTTCGCCGAGTGCGTCCGCATGGTCGCCGAGGTTCGCCGCTCGCGGCGGCTCGACGACGCCAAGATCGTCCTCATCACGGACGCGGCGGGACTGGACAAGGCGTCCGTCAAGGAGGGGCTTGCCCTCATGGACGCCAACAACGGGGAGGTCTGGGCCAAGCTCGACGCCGGGACGGAGCCCTATTACCGGGCCATCAACCGCACGGCGGTGTCCTTCCAGCGCGTCCTCGCCAACCTCGCCGCCACCGCCCGCGAACGTCCCATCGTCATCCAGACGTTGTTCCTCAAGATGCACGGCGAGGTCATGCCGCCGGCCGAGCTGGACGCCTACTGCGACCGGTTGCGCGACATCACGGCGGCGGGCGGCCGCATCAAGGAGGTCCACGCCTATACGATCGCCCGGCCCACGCCCGAGTCGTGGGTGACGCGCCTGGAGCCCGCCGAGCTGGAGCACCTGGCCGCACATGTGCGGACCCGGACGGGGCTCGTGGTGAGTTGCTTTCCCTGACCCGGCCCCGCCGCCGGGCCACCAGGCCCTCGGCTACCGCGCGTGCCGCAGCTTGTCGAGGAGCACGGCGCCCAGGATGACGAGCCCGAGGACGACGCGTTGGGTGTAGCTCTCGACGTTGGCGAGGTTCATGCCGTTCTGGATGACGGCGATGGTGAGCGCCCCAATGAGGGTCCCGGGCATCTTGCCTTCGCCGCCGCTGAGGCTGGTGCCGCCCACGACGACGGCCGCGATGACGTACAGCTCGTACATGTTGCCGTACGTGGCCGAGCCGCTCCGGAGCTGCGACGCCATGATGACCCCGCCGAGGCCAGCCAGCAGCGCGCTCGCCAGGTAGGCCAGCATGAGCACGCGCCTCACGGGCACCCCGGACAGGCGCGCGGCCTCGGCGTTGCCGCCGACCGCGTAGAAATGCCGGCCCAGCTTCATGCGCGACATCATCACGTGCGCCGCCGCGTACAGGACGAGCATCAGCACGACGGCGTTGGGCAGCCCGAGGAGCCCCGCCCCTCGTCCCAGCCAGGTGAAGGCGTCGGGCACTTGATACACGGATTGCCCCTCCGCCAGCGTGTAGGCGAGGCCGCTCCCCACCAGCATCATGGCCAGGGTCACGATGAAGGGCGGGATGCGGAACCGCGTGATCATGGCGCCCGAGAACGCCCCGGCGATGCCGCACACGAGGATGGCCGCCGTGCAGGACAGGACCATGCCCGTGGTGGACGCCCCCACGCCGCCCGCAAGGTCCCGGATGAACCGCGCCGACAGGACCGCCGACAACGCCAGCAGGCTCCCCACGGACAAGTCGATGCCCCCCGTGACGATGACCATCGTCATGCCGATGGCGATGATGGCGATGACGGCGATCTGGTTGGCGATGTTGAGGAGGTTCTCCGGCTTGAGGAAGTCGGGCCAACGATGGCTCCGTGGCGCGAGCAGACGCGGCGAGCCGAGCGCGGGGAAGTCCGTCGGGACGTCCGCGAACACCAGCCACCCGGCGGCCGACCGCGTGCAGGCGATGACGTCGAGGCGTTCGCCGGCGGCGGCCAGCCTTGCCAAGGCCTCGCGCGCGTCGCGGGGCTCGCCCTTGGCGATGCCCACGACCTTGAAGTCGCCGCCGATCTCCTTTTCCAGCCACGTGGGAAAGGTCGCGTCGGCGGGCTGGTCCGCCGTCGCGATCAACACGGTTGCGCCGCGGCCCAACCCCAGCGCCCGAACCTGCCCTGCCACCTGCGTGGCCGCGTCCTTCCCCACGGGCGATTGCTCGCTCACGGTGGCCACGCTGAAGAAGGCGCACAGCAGGAGCAGCACGAACACCATGCCGTAGTCGGAGACGAAGCGTCGAATCGAGGGGTGCATGTTCAGGCGATGGCGAGGCTCATGACCTGCTCCGGGGTCGCAAGGCGGGCGTCCGGGATCTCGCCGGTGACGCGGCCGTCGTGCATCACCACGATGCGGTCCGCGACGCCCAGCAGCTCCGGGAGCTCGGAGCTGATCATGACGATGGCCTTTCCCTGGGCGGCGAGTTCCTGCAGCAACACGTGGATCTCGTGCTTCGCGCCGGCATCGATGCCGCGCGTGGGCTCGTCGAACACGAGCACCTCGCAGTCCCGGGCCAGCCACTTCGCCAGCACCACCTTCTGCTGGTTGCCGCCCGAAAGCTGGCCCGCTCGTTGCCCATCCCCTGCGATGCGAATCCCCAGCCGGCGGACATGCCCCGCCAGCTCGTCCCGTTCCTGGCCCAGGCGGACGAACCCGCGCCGTGACAGCCGGTCCAGGTTGGGCAGCGCGAAGTTCTCCCGCACGGAATGCCCCAGCACCAACCCCTGCATCTTCCGGTCCTCCGTCAGCAACCCGATGCCCGCGTGGATGGCGTCGCGCGGCGACCGGATGTCCAATCGCACGCCATCCAGGTGGACCTCGCCGGCGTCGCGTGGGTCCGCGCCGAACAGGAGACGGACGGTCTCCGTGCGCCCGGCGCCCACGAGCCCGGCGAAGCCCAGGATCTCGCCGCGCCGGACGTCGAACCCGACGTCTCGCACGGCCCTTCCCCGGGCCAGCCCGCGGACGGACAACCGGACCTCCCCGGGGCACGAGCGTCGCGGCGGGTACTCGTCCTTCCATTCCCGGCCCACCATCCGCTCGATCAGGTCCCTCCGCTGGACGTCCTGGATGGCCTGCGTGCCCACGTTGCGGCCGTCGCGCAGGATGCTGACGCGGTCGGCGATGGCGAAGACCTCGTCGAGGCGGTGGCTGATGTAGATGATGCCGAGGCCCCGCGACTTGAGCTCGCGAATGATGACGAACAGCCGTTCGACCTCGCGCGCGGTCAGGGCGGCGCTGGGCTCGTCCATGACGAGGATGCGCGTGTCGAACACCAGGGCCTTGGCGATCTCAACCAATTGCTGCTGCGCCGTGGTCAAGGACCGGCATGCCGCGTCGAGGTCGATCTCGACGCCCAGCAAACGGAAGATCTCCGCCGCGCGCCGTCGTTCCCCGGCGGCGTCCACGAAACCCAGCCGCGTCCGTTCCTGGCCCAGGAAGATGTTCTCCACCGCCGTCAGGCCCGGGATGAGGTTGAACTCCTGGTAGATGACCGACACGCCCGCCCTCCGCGACGCCATCGGGGTGGGCATGGCCACGGGTTGGTCGTCAATCTCGATCACCCCGGCGTCGGCCGCGTGCGCCCCGCCCAGCACGCGCATCAACGTGCTCTTGCCGGCCCCGTTCTCGCCCATCAACGCGAGGACCTCGCCCGCCGCGAGCGACAGGTCCACGCCCTCCAACGCGCGCACGCCGGGAAACGACTTGGCGATGCCCCGCATCCTGAGCAACGGCGGGCCCGCGTTCATAGACCCAGCGCCGTCTCCAACGCCCGCCGCATCACCCCGGCGTCGGGGTCGATCCCCGTCCAGTAGCGAACGCCCACCACGCCCTGGTTCACCAGCATCCCAAGGCCATCCAACACCCGGCACCCACGCGCCTCCGCGTCGCGGATCAACCGGGTGCGGGGCGGGTTGCCGATGACGTCGGCCACGACCATCCCGGGCAGAAGGCTGGAAACGTCGAGCGCGAGCCGTGCGTCGGGGTCGTACAGCCCGATGGACGTCGCGTTGATGACGAGGCCCGTGGACGACGGAATGGCGAAGTCGCCGGTCCACGGGACGAACTCCGCCTCGATGCGCAGCCGGGAACGGAGCAGGTCCACGAGCTCGCCGCCGCGGCGAGGCGACCGATTGACCACGGTGATGCGACGCGCGCCGGCCAGCCCGAGCTCGACGGCGACCGCCCGCGCGGCGCCGCCCGCGCCCAGCATCACCACCGACTGGCCCGCCGGATCCGCCACGGACCGCAGCGACGTGAGGAAACCCTTCCCGTCCGTGTTCTCCCCGATGAGGCGGTCCTCCCTGCGGACGACGCAATTGACCGCCCCCATGAGGGCGGCGGATTCGCCGAGGCCGTCGAGGTGCGGGATGACGGCCACCTTGTGGGGAAGGCTGCAATTGAATCCCTTGAAACCCATGGCGCGCGTGCCCCGGACGGCGTCGCCGAGGTCCTCGGGGGCGACCTCCATGTTGATGTAGCGCCAGCGCAACCCGTGGTGGGCGAAGGCGGCCTCGATCATGGCGACGGTCGGGTTGCCGTCCGCGCCTTGGGACATGGAGCCGACGAGATCGTGGAGGAAGGACGGGGGCATGGGGTGAGGCGAGGCGCCTGGGAGGTTCGTCCTACTTGAGTTCGGGATCCTTCAGCGCGTCGGCGCGTCGATAGAGGCTCGTGGGGATGAGCATCTGGGGTGGCAGGGACTCGCCCTTCGAGTGACGGACGATCGCGTCCACGATTTGGGCGCCCATCTTGGCCGGGAACTGGATGGGGTCG
>CAIRNV010000069.1 GCA_903880005.1 uncultured Verrucomicrobiota bacterium
CATGGCGACCCTGGGATTGAGCCGGTTTGCCAGGTTGGAAGGCGGGGGTTGGAGGAATGGCGCCACGGATGGGGCCCCGGTGGCGCGGTCCGAGCATGTCACGGCATGGACGGGCAGCCGGCTGCTCGTGTGGGGCGGCAGGACCACCAAGAGCTTTCCCTTGAACACCGGGGCCTTGTACGACCCGATGGCCGACGCATGGGCGACCTTGTCAACGGTGGATGCCCCGGCGGGCCGCTGGGGTGCCGCATGGGCGTGGACCGGCGATCAGCTGGTGCTTTGGGGGGGATTCGGCTCCAGCGTTCTCGGAACCGGTGGCGTCTATTCGCCGGCGACCAATCAATGGCGTGCGATCAACACCACGAATGCCCCGGCGGCACGGTCGGATCATGCCGCCGCATGGACGGGGGCGCGCTTCGCGGTATGGGGCGGGCGCAACGCCACGGGCCTGCTCAACAATGGGTCGCTACTCGACATCGACTCCGGCACATGGGAGGCCCTCCCTTTGGTTGACGCGCCCGAGGCACGGCAGGGTGCCACGATGCTGTGGGCCGGGGATCGGTTGCTGATCTTTGGCGGCGAGGGCTTGGCCGGGGAGGTGGCCGTCGGCGCAGCCCTGCCCATGACGGGCGGAAGCACGCCCGGTTCCTGGCGCTCCCTTCCCACTGCCAACGCCCCCGGGGCACGCGTGGGCCACACCGCCATCTGGACGGGCAGCCGCATGATTGTTTGGGGAGGCATTCGCGACGGCATCCGCCTCGGGGACGGTGCCACCTACAACCCGGCCACCGACACCTGGAGCCCCGTCACCATGAACGGGGCCCCTTTGGCGCGCTCCGGGCACGCCGCCGTCTGGACGGGGCAGGAAATGATCGTGTTCGGCGGCGATTCAGGCGCGGGCGCGTTGGCCACAACGGCCGCCTATGACCCAGCCACCGACACATGGCGTTCCGTCGATGCCTTGGGGACTCCCTTGGGCCGGGCCGGTGCCGGCGCCGCATGGACCGGCGACGAAATGCTGGTGTTTGGGGGCCTGGTTGGCACTTCCTCATCGGCGTCCGCCCTCACGACCCCCGTCGATTCCCTCCAAAGGCTTAATCCTCAGTCGGTTTGGTTTCTTTATCGCAAGCCATGAAGACGCATTGGGTCAGGGCAACGGTCGCGGCGCTCGCCGTCATGTCATCCTTGCCGTGGCAGGCGACCGCCCAATGGACCACGCAATCCATCGGGTTGGTCAAGGGTTGGAATGCGGTCTTCCTTCATGTGGATGCCAGCCACGCCACGCTGGACCAGCTCGTCGGGCCCGGGGCCCTGCAAGCCACCCCCATCGTCCAAGTCTGGCGTTGGACGCCCAACTCATCCTCCGCCCAATTCATCACGTCCCCCCAGCAACCCATCGTCGGCGGAAGCCAATGGGCGCGATGGACCCGCGGCGACGCCGCCCAGTCCTCGCTCTCCCTCCTCACGCCGAATTACGCCTACCTCGTCTATTCGACGAACGCATTCACCTGGAACCTCAAGGGTCGCCCCGTCCTCCCGCGCCAGGAATGGTCCGTGTCGGGCCTCAACCTCGTCGGGTTTCCCATGCTCCCGGGCGTCACCACATCCTTCGAGACCTTCCTGGCTTCCGCCCCGTCTCTCCTGGACGGCGATGTCTTCCGCTATGCCGGGGGCGAGTTCGGGCCCACCAACCCCGGCAAGGTCTTCGCCCTCCGCACGGAGCCCGTCCGTCGCGGCCAGGCTTATTGGATTCGCTCGGCCGACGCCTACCCTCGGTTCTACGGGCCCTTCGAGGTCGTCG
>CAIRNV010000070.1 GCA_903880005.1 uncultured Verrucomicrobiota bacterium
CGACGACGGCGTTGGTGGTGCTGGACCTTGGTGCGACGACGTCGCCGGGAGGGGTTGGGGAGGTGGCGAGGACGGCGGGGTTGTCGGGGGAGGGTGAGGAGGCGTTGGAGGGATTTGTCATGCCGGCGGAGCAACGACCGGAGCTGAGGGCGTTGCTGTCGGCGGACGGTAGCGAGTTGCTGGTGCTGGCGCGGGACGACGGGCTGGCGTGGGGCCTGGAGGTGCTGGATGGATGGGCTGGAGGGGGATGGAGGCGCGTGGAGGGCGAGCCGGAGCGTGGGGCGTCGATGCTGGCGTGGCGGATGCCGGTGGGGTTGGGGGAAGAGACGCGACTTTTGCGGTTGAGCGTGCGATGACGGCCATGGGTCACGAGGAAGAGCAAGTCGGGAGGAAGGATGAAGACGACGACGACGTCGGCTTGGCGCGGGTTGCCGGAGTGGTTGGTGACAACGTTGTGGGCCGTGGGGTGGTGCCGGAGCCGATGAGTACGACGGCCGCGACGGGATTGGCGGTGGGCTTGGCGGGGTGTTGGCTGGCGAGCCACGGGCCAGGAAAAGGCTTGTGCCGAGCGAACGACGAGGGATTTGCAGAAGCAGATGGAGCCAGCACGACCGACCCAACGGAATCGCTACGGCCTAGTCGTCGAGCATGCGACCCAGGCCGCCCAGCACGGAGCCTTCCTCGCGGCTCCCGCCCGTCTGCGGCGCGGCGGCGTAGATGCGGTCGGCGAGGCGGCTGAGCGGGAGGGATTGGATCCAGACGCGGCCAGGCCCGCGCAGGGTGGCAAAGAAGAGGCCCTCGCCGCCGAAGAGCGCGGACTTGACCTTCCCCACGTATTGGATGTCGAAGTCCACGCCGCGGGTGAAGGCGACGACGCACCCGGTGTCCACGCGGAGGACCTCGCCGGGGGCGAGGTCGCGGTGCAGGAGGGTCCCGCCGGCATGGATGAAGGCCCAGCCGTCGCCCTGGAGCCGCTGCATGATGAAGCCCTCGCCGCCGAAGAGGCCGGTTCCAATCTTGCGGTTGAAGGCGATGCCGACCGAGACGCCCTTGGCGGCGCACAGGAACGAGTCCTTCTGGGCGATGACCTCGCCGCCCACCTGGGCCAGGTGGATGGGGATGATCTTGCCGGGGTAAGGCGCCCCAAAGGCCACCTTTGTGCGGCGGGGAGAGCGATTGTGGAAGACCGTCATGAACAACCCTTCGCCGGTCAGGAGTCGCTTCACGCCGCCCGCGAGCATTCCAAACAGCCCGGTGTTCTGCTGCGATCCGTCGCCGAAGATGGTCTCCATCTCGACGCCCTCCTCCATGTACATCATGCCGCCGGCCTCGGCGACGACGCCCTCGGACGGGTCGAGGGTGATCTCGACGAACTGCATGTCATCCCCGTGGACCTCGTAGTCGATCTCGTGCATGGCGGCCATGGCTTGCTCTTTCCCTTGTGGTGGATGTTGAGACGTTGACCCGTTTCAACTGCTCGAAGGGCGAAGTTGCGTCAAGACGGGGTTTTGCCCGGTGATGACGCGACGCGCATGCACACGGGCGCGGCGGGAGTGGCGCGCGGCGGGAAGGCACAGCGCGATTGCCTTGCGGCCGGCACGCGGTGCAGCGTGGGGAATCCCATGAAGATGCTCGAGACGATCGCGTGTTGCGTGATGGCGGCGACCTCCTTGATGGCGCAGTCCAATCCCGTGGTGCCCTTGTGGCCGGCCGGCCAGGTGCCGGGAGCCCTCGGCGACGGGACGAATGACGTCCCCTCGTTGACCGTGTACCTGCCGGAGGCCGGGCGCGGCAATGGCAGCGCCATGGTCATCTGCCCCGGCGGCGGCTATGGCCACCTCGCCCCCCATGAGGGCCGGGACTACGCCCTGTTCCTCAATCGCGAGGGCGTCGCTTGCTTCGTGTTGAAGTACCGGCTTGCCATCCATGGCTACCGGCATCCGGCCATGCTGGACGACGCGGCGCGGGCGGTGCGCATGGTGCGGTCGAAGGCCATGGAATGGGGCGTGGACCGGGATCGGGTGGGCATCATGGGGAGCAGCGCCGGCGGCCACTTGGCCTCGACGCTGGTGACGCACTTCGATGCCGGGAAGCCGGACGCCGCCGATCCGGTGGAACGCGAGGGCAGTCGTCCCAATGTGGGCATCCTCTGCTACCCGGTGATCACGATGGGCGCGTTCACCCACCAAGGTTCCAAGCGCAACCTGCTCGGGCCCGAGCCCGCCCCGGCGTTGGTGGAGGACCTCAGCAACGAGCTGCGCGTGAGAAAGGACGGGCCTCCGGTCTTCGTGTGGCACACGGTCGAGGACACGGCCGTGCCGGTGGAAAACGCCCTGCTGTTCGCCGATGCCATGAGGAAGGCGGGCGTCCCCTTCGACCTGCATGTGTATGAGAAGGGACGGCACGGGATCGGCCTGCGGTCGGCTCCACCGGCGTTTGACAACCCGCATCCATGGGCCCGCGACATGGTGTTCTGGCTTCGCGAGCGGGGCTTCGTGCGATAACCCGGGCGGCGGGCGGGAAGCCCAGCCTTCAGGGAATGGCGGGGCGGGGTGGGCCCGAGTAAGGGCGCGCTCCGCCAGCGGGAACGTCGCCGTCCTGGACGTTCACGAGCCCGGGGACCTGCGTGCGCGGGGCCGAGATGTACCCGTGATAGCGCCCCATCCAATAGGCCAGCAGCCAACCGCCCGGCTCGGCGACGTCGCGTCCGCCCGTGCCGCCATCCTCTTGCATCGTCCACGCGTCCCAGCGCATCGGCTGGTGCTCCCGCGGCGAGAAGGCACGGATCCCGCCCTTGTGCGGGCGCAATCCGGGTGGCGGGCGCAGGTCGGCGCGATGCGAGTTGGCGAAGCTCCAGACGCGCAGGTCGAGGGGCCACTCGCGCAGGTGCGCGACGGCGGCCTTGGGGTCGCAGTCGTTGCCGGTCAGGGCTCCGTAGAGGAACTGGAAGAAGGGGTTTCGCTCGATGCGGGTGATTTCATGGCTGCGCTCATGGCCGCGTCGATACAACGCGCGGAGGTCGGGGTCCGTCTCGCGGCGCAGGAGGTTCCACCACGACCAGTAGGCAAGCTGGTCCTCGAAATGCGCGATGTCCTCGGGCGGATGCGTCGAGCGTTGGCGCAGGGTCCAGCCAGGGTAGCCCAGCTCCACGAGCCGCGCGTAGGCCCCTTCAAATCGAGCCTCGCCGGTGATGTCGGCGGCCGTCTTCATGAAGCTCAGCAGTTCCACCGCCTGCAATCCCCGATCAAAGCGGCCCTCGTCGGTCGCCAGGTATCCCGGGTCCCACCGCCCCCATCGCGTGGGCTGGCCATCGAGGTCCACCAATCGCCATTGGTGGTCGATCAGGTGGGAGGCCATGGAGGCGAGGTGGCGACGCGCCTGCTCCACCTCGCCGCCCTGCGCCACCAACTCTAGGAAAAGGGACACGGCGTAGAAGTGCGAGGCCACCTCGTCGCTCGACGTGTCGCCCTTCCATTCAAACAGGCCGTCGGCGGTGTCGTGCCATTCCGCCGCATAGCCCCCGGATCCGTGCCCCGCCTTGTGACCCCGCTCACCCTTGGCCCACACGGAACGGGCCGGGAAGCCGGGGATGCCCGTCATGGCGACCAGCCAACGAAGGGCGTGGAAGGTGTTGGTGGCCTCGGCGCGGGCCGCGGGGTCCCGGGTGACGGCCCATCGATAGCACTGGGCGGCGAGGTAGTCGCCGGTGTAGCCGCCGTCGTTGTCGCTCACCTCGCGGACGTATTCCTTCAGTCCGTCGTCCCATTCGAGCTTGTGCGTGAAGCCCAGCCGCTTCTGGCCCCACCGTTCGAGGTGTTGCTCGTACCACGCGGCCTTGCGGGCCAACGTGAACGGATCCAGTCGAATCTCCGCAAGGCCCCCCGCCGTCCCCACCCACGCGCTTCGCCCCTCCACCGCCACGGCCCGCACCCGGTCGTCAGGAAGCCATCGCTGCCCTGCGAAGTAATGGAACTCGCCCTCCCGCGTCCGCCGTATCACCCCCCGGGACGTGCCGATCCACACGTCGCCGTCGGACCCACCGGCCACGCACGTGACGTCCTCGTAGGGCAGGCCCTCGGCCCCCGTGACGCCGTGCAGCGTCATCCCGCGCAGCTGGGCCATGCCCCGCGCCGTGCCGATCCACAACGACCCGTCCACCGCCGCGATGTCGCGCGTGTCCGGAGACGGCAACCGCCCGAACTCCCATCCTTGATCCGCCGGAAACCCATACACGTCCAAGCCTCCGAAGCGGCCTCGGTCGAGGGCGGCCAGGCGTCCGTCGCCCAGCACCCAGAGATTCTCATGTTGGACCACCAGGCGCCGTGGGGCGAAGGGCGCGGGATTCGTCCAGACGGTGGTCGCCTTGCCGTCCACGAGGTGAAGCAGGCGCTGGCCCGCCGCGAACACCACCTGGCCCCGGAACTCGACGACGTCCTGGACGGGCGCGTCATGCAGGCGCGTCCACGTGGATTCGTCGAGTCGATGAAGGCCGCTGGGGCCCGCCGCGTACAGGGCCCCGCGCACGACCGCAAGCCGTGCCGCCCCCACCTCGCCTTGCGCTGCCCGAGCCATGGTGTTGGCCCGTGGTGTCATCAAGGCGCCTTGCGAAAGGACGACGACCTTTCCTCCCGCGATGGCCACGGACTCCACGCCCGGCGCCGCGACCAGCCATTGGCGGCCCCTCTCTTGCAGGAACACGTCGTCCGGCACGACTTGGTCCGGGCGCGCGGACCCCGCCACGGGCGGGGGCGTGGCTTGCAACGAGCCCAGGATGCAGGCGAGGAGGATCCAACGCTGGAACATGGGCGGAAGTGGGCGGCAGACAGGGCGGGGGAATCAAGACGCGAAGCGGCCCGCCGCTGGGTCTCGCGTCGGCGCGCCGCTCAACCGACGGCGACCTTGCCGCGGTATTGGGTGGGGGACTTGCCCAGGATGCGGCGGAAGACGCGGTTGAAGTGGGTCAGCGATTGGAAGCCCACCTCGTAGGCGATCTCGGAGATGCGGAGGTGCGGGTTCAGGAGCAATTCCTTGGCGCGCTCGATGCGCAGGCGGGAAACGTAGTCGGTGAAGTGAAGCCCGGCATGCTTGCGGAAGCTCTTGCAGAAGTAGAACCGGCTCATGTGAACGGCCTTCGCGACGTCGCCCAGGGTGATGTCCTCGGACAGGTGCTCGTTGATGTAAGCCTTGGCGCGGGTGATCGAAGGCGGCTCGGCGTTGGCCTGGCGGATGGCGAGTTGATTGGACGCGGCGGAGAGCTGGGTTGCGAAGTGGGCGAGCAACTCGACGGCTCCCTGGTATTGGCGGCGGGTCATGGTGGGGGACTTGAGCCAGGCCTGCTCCAGGGCCGCGCGGTCCCCCGGGACGCCCATCTCGTCGAGGCGTGCCCGCACCTTGCCAAAGCTGGCCTTGCTGGGTGTCTTCAGCGCCACCTGCCCTGTCTGGAGGTGGCCGATGACCTTGTCCCCGACGCGCACGGGCACGGCGGAGTCGGAAAGCCCGGCGAAGCAACAACTCGTGACGGGCTTGTCGGAGGCGTTTTCTGAAAGCTCCTGCTGCACGCGCAGGCAGGCGGCGCAGCTACGGCTTTGGGCGGCCATCAAGGCGCAGAACGGGTTCTGATGACGGCTGTCCTTCTGGGCGACCTGCCATGCGTCCGGGGTGCGAAGGGTCAAGGGAAGGCCGGTGGCCTCGCCGAAGGCCCGTTCGTAGCCGCGGTAGAGGTCGGAGTGGGCCATGGTGTCGAGGATGGTGTCCTTGTGGTTCATGTTGCGCCTTTCTTGCTGTGCCAACCGCAATTTATGGGCACGCGACCCCCCGTTGTACCCGGGTCAACCCCGAACCGCCTTGGGCACGCCTCCTGACTTCGGTCGGGGAATCCACTACCCACCCTGGACGATGCCATGCCAGCAAGCCCCTCCGGTGCATGCCAAGGCCCCGCTCCATGTCATCGGCCGCGTGCCCTCTCGCGGCGGCCAGGATTCCCTCCCCCCCCCGAGCGCCGGGGCCACGACGCCCGGGCATCCTGACGCTTGGACGGGGTTCGTGGTCGCCAGTGGGCGGCGGACCGGGCAGGCTCTCGGGATTGCATGAAGCTGTTCCGATTGATTCCCCTGTTGCCCATGCTGTCGGTCGCGGCGGCCGTCGCCTTTCCCGAGCCGTGCGAGCTGCGACGCGAGTTCATCTACATGGTGGCCCCGTTCCCCGAATGCCATGCGTCCACCCTGGTCCAGACCCAGGAAGGATTGGTGGCGTCGTGGTTCGGCGGGACCCGCGAGAAGCATCCGGACGTGGGAATCTGGGTGTCGCGGCAGGTTCAAGGCGAGTGGACGCCGCCGCAGGAAGTGGCCCACGGCGTGCAACCCGATGGCTCGCGACATCCCACGTGGAACCCCGTGCTGCATGCGGTCGGGACGAACGACCTCGTGCTCTTTTACAAGGTCGGTCCCAACCCGGAGAAGTGGTGGGGCATGATGCGCCGCAGCCGGGATCAGGGTCGCACATGGGGCGAAGCGACGCGCCTGCCGGAGGGCATCCTCGGGCCGGTTCGCAACCGGGCGGTGACCTTGTCCGACGGGACCTTGCTCGCCGGCAGCTCGACGGAGGAGGGAGGGTGGCGGGTCCACTTCGAGCGTTCGCGGGACGGCGGGACGACATGGGAACGGACGGCGGACCTGGGTGACCCCAAGACCATGGGCTTGATCCAGCCCGGCTTGGCGCTCATGCCCGGCGATCGGGTCCTGGCCTACTGCCGCAGCCGCGTGGGACGGGTCTTCGTGACGGAATCCACCGACGGGGGGCGCCAGTGGTCCGAGCCCAAGCCCACGGCCCTCCCAAATCCAAACTCCGGCATCGATGCCATCACGCTTCGCGACGGCCGAATCCTGGTTGTTTACAACCACACGGGAGGCAACTGGGGCTCGCGTTCGCCCCTCAACGTGGCGGTGTCCCGCGACGGCACCACGTGGCAGGAGGTCGCCGTCCTCGAAAACGAGCCCGGCGGGGAGTTCTCCTACCCCGCCGTCATCCAGACCGCCGATGGCCGTGTCCACGTGACGTACACCTGGAAGCGCCAGCGCATCCGTCATGTCGTGCTGGATCCCCAGCTCTTCGCGCCGCGCCCGCTCCCGCCCATGCCGCCGTCGCCCGCGAAGAAGTAGTGGCCATGGTGCGACCCAGCCCGCCCATCCGTCGCGCGCGGCGACTTCCCGGGGCCCGGGTGCTCTCCGGGCTCGTGATCGCCGGGCTGCTTGCGGGTTGTCTTCCGGGCCAGAGCGATCCAGCCCGATCGGTCGCCCTTCCTCCCAAGCCTGCGGGCATTCCCGCTCACGCCTCGTCCCGCGAAGGAACCCGCAACCCCCCCAACCCGATGCCGGCCGCATCGTCCCGGCCGAGCCCGCCGACGAATCCGAGGGCGGAGAGCATCCCGCTTCCAGGGATCGAGAACGCACGCCGGATCGGCCCCAACCTCTGGAGCGGAGGCGAGCCTTCTGGCGACCCAGCCTTCGCCGCATTGGCCGCGCAGGGCGTCCGGGTGGTGGTCTCCGTGGATGGCGCCAGGCCCGACGTGGAGGCGGCGCGACGCCATGGCTTGCGGTACGTCCATGTCCCGATCGGCTACGACGGCGTGCCTCGGGGGGCGGTGGAGTCCTTGGCGGGGTTGGCTCGGCTGGGCGAGGGCGGGGTGTTCGTGCATTGCCACCATGGGCGGCACCGCGGCCCCACGGCGGCGGCCATCGTCGCCATGGCGGCGGGAGCGTGGGATCCGGCGACGGCGAACGCATGGCAACGCGAGGCCGGCACGTCACCCGAGTACGAGGGCCTCTATCGGGCCGTTCGGGAATTCTCGATGCCAAGCCCCAAGGCCGTGCGTGCGGCGGCGCGGCGACTGGTGCCCGTCCAGCCGCCCAAGGGACTCGTGGCGGCCATGGTGACCGCCGACCACCAAGCCGAGGTGCTCGACGCCCTGCAACGCCGTGGATGGAAGCCGCTGGATGGCAGGCCCGACGAGACGGCCGTTCCCTCCGCGCGGCTGTTGAGGGAGCAGTTCACCGAGTCGATCCGGCTTGGGCACGGCCCCGGGGACGACCGATTCCGCGAGGCCATGCGTCGCTTCGAGGCAGGCCTTGCCGTCATGGAGGACGCGCTCCGGGCGGGCGAGTCCGCCAAGGCCTCGGATGCATGGAAGGCCCTTCGCAACGATTGCCGCGCGTGTCACCAGGCTTGGCGCGACCGGCGCTGAACCCGGAGACAACGGTGGGGCAGGGGAGCGCAC
Source organism: uncultured Verrucomicrobiota bacterium (assembly GCA_903880005.1). Classification (GTDB taxonomy): domain Bacteria; phylum Verrucomicrobiota; class Verrucomicrobiia; order Limisphaerales; family UBA9464; genus UBA6176. The sequence continues at coordinate 8,273 of CAIRNV010000070.1, forward strand.
GGCCGTTTCGGCAGATCCGATTGCTCCACCCCAATTCTGTAGGCCGCGTGCCCTCACGCGGCGGCATGGATGCAGCCCCTTCGCGCGATGGGGTGCAGAGCGGCAGCGGCATCCTGCCGCGGGTACGTGACACAGCCAGTGCCGGGACGGCTCTGCCACCCGTCCCCACGCGTCCCGTCCGGCGGGATTACTTCCCGCCCTTTGCACCCGGGAGGAACCAGCGTCGGGTGCGGTCGTCGTCCCGGAGGAAGGGGCTGGCGACGGTGACCCGGGCGGGGCCGGGACGAAGTCCCATGTGATAGCGGGCCTTCGCGGGGAGGGCCACGGCGCCGACCGGGGCGTTGTTGAGCCGAACCTCGACGCCGTCGCGGTTGCGATGCAGGGAAAGGCGGTTCCATCCGTCCTTCAGCCCGGATTCCAAGGCGGGCAATTCCAGGACGGGGCCCGGGCTGCCCCCAGCCACGCGCAGGACCAGCGGCGCGGTCCGCGTGCCCGACTTGGCATCCCATTGCCAGTCGATGAAGGCGTCGCTCGAACCCGTCCCCTCGGACCAAAGGGTGGCCTCGGCGCGCTCGCCCTCGGAGGGCACGGCGTCCGCGCGAAGCGTCCAGTCCGAAGGATGCCACGTGCGTCGGGCGGCGTCGGTTGCCGTCCATCGGCGCAGGGACCGGCCGTCGTAAAGGCAGGTCCAGGGCTCGGCGTCGGGCGCGGACTGATCGGGGGTGGCGCGGTTGGGGAGCAGGCGCTTGACGCGGAGGTTGCGCCATTCGACGACCCCGCCCTCGGATTCCAGGGCGATGTAGCCGCGGCGCCAGTTGCAATCGGTGCCGCCGGAGACCTCGGCGCCGTTGACGGAGAGGCGGAGGACGCCGTTGGTGGCCACGATGCGGTAGTGGTTCCACTCGTTGGTGCCCTTGCTGCGCAGCTCGCGCGGGAAGCTGCGGTCGCCCTTGCTGGGGCTGAACGGCTTCATCGTGGAACCATGGATCGGGAAGATGTCGCCGTGCGTGGTGAACCAGTCGGACTTGCCGTAGCCATGGTCGAGGACCTGGACCTCGATGGCGCGGAGGAAGGGTTGGCCGGGGGCGGGCAGGGGGCCGGACCAGATGAACACGCCCGCGTTGCCGCCGGACTTCATGTGACGCCATTCGAGCTCGAGGATGAAGTTCTCGAACTGCCGCGTCGTGCGCAGCGCGCCCGTGGGGATGCCATCGCAGTGCAGCACGCCGTCACGCGCCAAGAAGGTCTCGGGGGCGCAGTTCACGTTGACCCAGCCCTCCAGGTCCCGGCCGTTGAACAAGGGCTCGAAGCCGTCGTCCGCCGCCGCCCCATGCGCCAGCCACCGCAGGCACAGCGCCGCGGCCCAGGCTCCCTTGCTCATCCATCCCCATGTGCTCGTTCTCATGATCGTTCCTTTCGTCGCATGCATCGTTCCGCCTACTTCCCCGCCAGATACGCCAGCAGGTCCGCCAGCCCCTGGGCGTCCATGCCGTCCTCCAATCCCTCGGGCATCAGCGAGCGCCCCGTGTTCTCCAGCACGGCCAGCCGGGGTCGCGGCAACGTCGCCTCCAGCCCCCCCGCCTGTCGCAACACCACGTTGCCACCGTCCTCGCGCGCCAGGATGCCCGTCGTCTCCTCGCCGTCCTGCGTGACCGCCCGCCACGCCATGAACGACGGGGCCACCTCGCGGTTCGGGTCCAGGATGCCCACCATCAACTTCTCCGGGCCGCTCGTGGCCACCGACGCGAGGTCCGGCCCCAACGCATGCCCGACGCCCGCCATCCGATGGCACGACGCGCAACGCTCGCCGAAGTGGCGCGCCCCCTTGCCCGCATCCCCCTTCAGCCGCAACGCCGGCAGGTAACGCGACACCACCTCACGTCGATCCGCCGCCGGAGCCCCCAGCCAACGCCGCACGTCCGCCTCGCGGCCCGGCACGCCGCCCGTGCGCATCGTCCGCGCCGTGTCCGCGTCCAGGTCGGTCGGCTTCGCCCAGCCCAGCTCGAAGGCCTCGATCAACACCGCCCGGCCCTCCGGTCGCCGCGCCAACATCCGCAGGAAGGCCGGTCGCATTGCGGCGGGCACGCCCGGGGCCCTCGACGCCACGACCTGCGCCCAGCGCGCCCCCCGAAGCCCGCCCAGCAGATCCAACGCCAGCGCACGCACCTCCTCGGGCTCGCCTTGGCCCACCACCCGGTGGACCAGCAAATCCGGGGCCTCGGCCCGCCCCGACGCCGCCAGCCAACGCATCGCGGCCCGGCGTGCAGCGGGTTCGTCCGCGTTGAGGTCCACCACCCGTTCCCCGGGCAGCCGCACGCCTCGTAGCACCGATGCGTTGCGGTTGGTGATCAACGCCATCGCCTCCGACTCCACCTCCCGCAGCCGCCCCTTCGCATCCAGACCCCCAGGCACCCGCCCCGACGCCATCCAACCCTCCGTCAAGGCCGCCAAGATTCCGAGCCGTACGGACGAGGGCCTCCATCCCGGGATGTCCCCGACGATCGCGTCGAGGCCGTCCACCTTCCTCCGGGATCCCACGCGCCGCGCGAGCGCCGCGAAAGCCATGCCGCTTCCTTCCTGCTTCTCCCCCTTCAGCAGCGTCCACGTCTCCAACTCCGAACCCGCCGTGGACGGCAGGGCCACCGCACGCACTCGCTCTGGCCCCAGCGCCAGCAGCGAAGCCAAGACCCGCGACCGGTCGCGCGCCGGCCAGGAAGCCGCCACGCGCGCCACCTCCATGCGCACGCGCGCCGAGGCGTCCCGCGCGATTCCCGCACCGGGGTCGATGCCATGGCGTCGTGCCAGCCCCACCCCGGCGGCGCGCACGGCCTCGTGGCCATCCCGCAAGGCGACCCGGGCCGTGTCCGCATCCAAGGCCCCCATGGCCTCCAGCTCGTGCAACGCATGCAGGCGACCGGCGACCGTGCGCCCCGACCACACCAGCTTCCTCAATCCTTCCGAGGCTCCACGGTCCGCCCGCTCATGGAGCAGCCGGGCGGCCGTGTCCCGATGCCAGCCGTTGGGGTGGTCCATCAGCTGCACGAGGGCCGCCGTGTCGGCCCCCTTGAAGTCGGCGACGCGCCGCACCGCCGCCGGGGCGTCCCATCGAATGGGCTCCAGCCGCCAGACCCGGCCACGCTCGCGGCCCGAGTCGAGGTCCAGATGCCGCTTGATCCCGTCCGGCAACGACCACGGGTGCTCGATGGTCTCGCGGTACATGTCGATCACCCACAGGCAGCCGTCGGGCGCGTTGACGAACTGGACGGGCCGAAACCAGTTGTCCGTCGAGGCCAGGAACTCCGACGCCTTCTCGTCCGGCGCCCGTTCACCCACCCATTCAAGTCCGTCGGGCCCGGTTCTGACCCGCTTCCGATGGATGAGGTTGGAGCCGCAATCGGCGATGAACGCGCTGCCCGCCACGTCCGGCGGGTAGGCGTCGCCGCGGTGCACCGTCACGCCCGTGGCGCCGGTGAAGTAGCCCGAGGGCCGCCCGCCGCCCTCGATCATTCCCTCGACGAGCCCGGCCACGCGCCATCGCGTGCGCAACACCCGCCACGGCTCGTCCGGCGAGCGACGAAACACCGGGGCGGCCGGGCCGTCGGCCGCGATGCTCGCGCGGCTCGGGGGCAGGGGATGCCCGGGCTCCCCCACGACGCCGTCGTCGTCGAAGAGCACTTGCTGCAAGTGATCGGAATTCGAGCACAGGTACTTCCGGCCTGAATCGTCGAACGTCATGCCGTGCTGGCCGCCGCCCGGGGTGGCCACGAGCGACAACGTTCGTGGATCGATGGCGAAGTCGCGGCCGCGCAGGGAGACCTCGGGATGGGGGCGCGCGGGATCAACCCCGGCCCTCGCCAACCAGGCCCGCACGAACGGCGTGTCCAGGCGGCGCACCTTGCCGGACGCCATGCTCGTGGCCCCGTGCAGGCGCTGGTCCACGCCCCACTGGAACGAGTTCATCAACGCCTGGACGTTCAACCGCACCCCTTCCACGGATCCCGTGTCGGATCCCAACCCCGTGAACACCACCTCGCGCACGTCGGCCCGACCGTCGCCGTCGGTGTCCTTCACGTACCAAATGTCCGGCGTGGAACCCACGAACACCCCGCCGTCCCAACACGCGATGGCCGTCGGCCACGGCAACCCTTCCGCCACCACGCTCGCCTCGTCGAACACCCCGTCCCCGTCCGTGTCGTGAAGCCGCCGAATCCGCCCCAGGCGCTCGTCCCGGTGCTCCGAATAGTCCCGCATCTCGACTACCCATGCCGCCCCCGCCTCGTCGATCGCCATGGCGACGGGGCTCTGCACCAAGGGTTCGTGGGCCAGCAACCGGGCGCGGAACCCCGGGCGGATGTCAAAGGTGGCGGCGGCCCGGTCCGGGGCGGTGGGCGGGACCCGGGGCATCTGGGATGCGTCGGCGACGGGCTCGGCAGCCCACGCGCGGGCGAGCCCCATCAAGAGAAGGCCCGTGCAGCGCTTCAATGACATGGCCCCAACCTTGCCGGAAGCCCCTTCCTGCTGGCGAGCCCCCAATCCACCGAAGGCAGCGAAGGAGAAAAGGAGGGCGGGTCTCCCGACCCGCCACCTCGTCCATCCTGTAGGCCGCGTGCCCTCACGCGGCGGCCAAGATGCCGCAGCGGCATCCTCCTGCTGGTGGTGCCCCAGCCAGATCCGAGACAGCCCCTCCCAGGAAAGGAGGGCGGGTCTCCAGACCCGCCACCCGCCAACAAACATCCCCGCCCCCTCGCAGGCGATCCCCCGGCCTTCACTCCAAGCCCAACGCCCCTGGCGCCCCCTTCCCACTACGGCGATGCCGCACGGGCGTGTGCAAGGCGGACTCCCGAAGCATCAGGTCCAGTTCAAGGCAGTCCCCGGACTTGGTCTGCTGGCGCAATCGATCCACCTCCCGCTGCAAGCGCTTCATGAGCCGATGCCGGATCACGTACACCGTCGCCTGGCTGACCCCGAACGTGCGCGCCACATCCCGTCCCGGTTTCCCATCAACGACGTTCATGAAGAAAATCTGGTAGTGCGCCGGGGACACCGACAACTCCACGTGCGCCAGCGCCTGCTTCAGCACCATTTCCCTCCACAACTCCGCCCACGCCGCCTCGTGCGGGGGCACCTCGGAGGGCTCGATCCGCCTCGGGGCCGGCGGCCTGTCGTCCGTGGCCGTCCCGGGGTCCATCCCCACCTGCGCCTCCAGCGGATCCTCATGCCCGCGCCGACGCAATTGATCCAGGCTCCGCAGCCGGGCGATCCGGCGCACCCAGCCCTCGAACGAGCATTTCTCCGGCTCGTACACGAACTCGGGCATCTTGCGCGCCACGGACAACGCCGTTTCCTGAACGACCTCGTCCGCCTCGTCCGACCTGAGCCCGGCGCGCACGGCCACCTGATGCACCAGCTTGCCGTATCTGGAAACGAATTGCCCCCAGGCCGTGTCGTCGCCCCAGTCGCGAAGCCGCTCGACAAAGGACGAGCGCGTCGCGGGCCGATCGTGTCTCAATGGGGAACGCTCTTTCACAAACGCATGGAACCAAGCACCTGCGTGCATTCTTCTTTCCCCGGCATCTTTCACGCGCAAGCGCATTTTTCCCGACACCAGGCAGGCTGACGGCCCATGCGCGGCCTCGTGGCGTCCTTCCCCCACGCTTCCCAGGGCCTGCCCGCTGTATCGGCACGCCCCAGCAACGCGCGCAATCAGCCCGAAGGAGAGACGGAAATTTTTTTACGAAAGTTGTAAGGATCCGCCGAATGCCTCCGATGCCGTTGTAGAGGGATGTGTGCTGGCCTGTTCAGGGGCCGGGTGCACTCCGTCGTGTTGAATGCATTCCGTTTTCACCTCTGCAAGTCGGTGGGCGCGCCCCGGGGCGTCATGGCTGGCCCTTGGCTTGATCGCCTTGGCGATCTCCCGCGCCCCCCTCGCCCGCGCCGCCACCGCCTTCAACTACCAAGGGCGCCTCGCCGATGGCGGCGTGGCCGCCAATGGCTCCTTTGAACTCCGCTTCCGCCTCCACGACGCCTCCACCGCCGGCAACGCCGTCTCCTCGGAGCTCTCCTTCCCCTCCGTGGGCGTCACCAACGGCCTCTTCACCGTCGCCCTCGACTTCGGAACCAGCCCCTTCAACGCCGGCGCCGACCGCTGGCTCGAAGTCAGCGCGCGCCCCGCAGGATCCACGGCCGCCTTCGCCGTCTTCTCCCCGCGCACACCCCTCCACGCCGTCCCCTACGCCTTCTTTGCCCTCTCCACCCCAGGCGACGCCTCCGCGCTCGTCTCCGGCACCGTCCCCGATGCCCGCCTAAGCCCAAACATGGCCCGCATCCCCGACGTCCTCACCTCCAGCAACACCCTCTCCGACCGGGTCTTTTCCACCCAGGCCGACCTCCAGGAGCAGTTCAACGCCCTCTCCAATCGCGTCGCCCAGCTCACCGCCGCCCTCCCGCCCCAGTCCTCCCTCGTCGCCCCGTCCCTCCCCGGCGGCCTCGTGATCGCGTCGCCCGTCGCGGGCG
>CAIRNV010000071.1 GCA_903880005.1 uncultured Verrucomicrobiota bacterium
CTCCAAGGCCCACACCGCCGTCAAGATCGCGCCCGGCTACCGCGAGCCCGTCATCCATGTCCTGGATGCCAGCCGCGCCGTCCCGGTCGTGTCCGCGTTGCTGAGCCCGGACCAGAAGGCCGGATATGTCGCGCAACTCCGTCTCGACCAGGAGTCCGCCCGCAACCAACACGCGGGCAACCGCCGCAAGTTGCTTTCCATCGACGAGGCCCGGCGCCGCGCCCCAGCCCTCGATTTTTCGACGCTCCCCGCCCCGGCCTTCACGGGCGTGCGGCTCCTCGACACCTCCCCTTCCCCGCGTACGGCCGGCATGTCCGGGGCCGACGCCATGGTTCCCACCGAGTCGATCCGACTCGAGGACCTCGTGCCCTTCATGGATTGGTCGCCCTTCTTCCACACCTGGGAGCTGCGCGGGCGCTACCCGTCCATCCTGGAGCATCCGCGCCACGGCGAGGAAGCCCGCCGCCTTCACGCCGACGCGCTTCGTCTTCTCGAAGAGATCGTCTCGCGCCGCCTTCTTCGCGCTCGCGCCGTCTATGGCTTCTTCCCGGCCAACCGCGTGGGCGACGACGTGCAGGTGTTCGCGGACGCCGCCCGTTCGCGGCCGTTGAAACGCCTCCATTTCCTGCGGCAGCAAATCGAGAAGGAGGACGGCTCGCCCAACTGGTGCCTGGCCGACTTCATCGCGCCCCTAGATGCCTCCACGAATCCGCCGCCGCAGGACCACTTGGGCGCGTTTGCCGTGACGACCGGCATTGGGCTCAAGGAAATGGTCGGCCGCTTCCGCGCCGCCCATGACGACTATCGCGCCATCATGGCGGAGGCCTTGGCGGACCGCCTGGCGGAGGCATTCGCCGAGTTCCTCCATCACCGCGCGCGGCGCGATTGGGGCTATGGAACGACCGAGAACCTCACCATGGAGCAGGTCATCGACGAGGAGTATCGCGGGATCCGGCCCGCTCCAGGCTATCCGGCGTGCCCGGATCACACCGAGAAACGGATCCTCTGGGATCTCCTGGACGTGGAGCGCCACGCGGGCATCTCCTTGACCGAAAGCTGCGCCATGTGGCCGGGCTCAAGCGTCAGCGGCTTCTACTTCGCCCATCCCCAGTCACGATACTTCGCCGTGGACAAGCTCGACCCCGACCAAGTGGCCGACCTGGCCCAACGCAAGGCCATGCCCGTCGCCGAGATGGAGCGTTGGCTCGGCCCTTGGCTGAACTACGACGCCTGACCCTGACAGCGGGGCGTCGGGGAAGCCTGAGCGAGGTCGGTAGCCAAGCACCGGACGAGCAGGCCGACACGGGGGAGCTGAACCAGCTTGTCGATGGCTGGACTGTGTCGCGGGCCGCAACCGGCGTCGCGAAGACGGCGTTCCCCGGGGAATCCCATGGGCCGCGCCCAGCACGATCCGGGTGCCGGACGCAGCCCATCCGCTGCCGCAACTACCGGCCCAGCACCCGGAAGAACCTGCGGGCGGATTGTGCGGGCTGGGTGGAGGCACGGTCGGATGTCGTCCCCACGTTGGACCACGGGCCGGAAACGTCGGGAGCATCCTGGACCGTGAAGGGGCCGGTGCCGCCTTGCCATGTCAGGACGACCACCCCGCCCTCAAGGCGCACGCCACCGAGAGCGATGGGCGCGGGCGGCGTCGCCGGAGCCACGTAGGCGACCGTGTTGAGAAGCAACTGCCTGCCTTCGGCGGTCACGTTGTCCAAGGCGAACCCATAGTTTGCGCTTGGGTTGGCGGCCTGCCCAAGGAACAACCCGATTCGGCGGTTGGGAGCCACGCTGCCGTCCGGGAGGCGGTCGCCCTTCTCGTACA
>CAIRNV010000072.1 GCA_903880005.1 uncultured Verrucomicrobiota bacterium
CCATCCCGCTCAACGTGGACGCCGCCTCCTCCAGCGGGCTCATCGAAACCTACGAGACCCTCCTCCAGCGCGCCCGCAACCTCAGCATCGACGCCGGCTACTCCGATGCCGACGTCAACGCCGCGCTCCTGGAGTCGGCCAGCAAGCTCAACGACCTCTATGCCCTCCTGGGTGACGAGGCGTTGTCCGACGCGCAGGACCCCACCATCGCCTGGGGCTCGCGCGACTTGAACGACGTCTTCTTTGGCTCCCGCGCCTCCAGCCTGTTCGCCTTCCAAGGCATCGTGCCGTCGCTCCTCGAGGAGGAACTCGCCCTGCTCCGGGGCATCGATGACACCACCTCCACGCCCGTCACCGTCCCGCCGGTGTACAACCGCCTCTACTGGAACTTCACCAAGGGCATCAGTGCCGGCGAGCCCGCCTATGCCCTCAACTACGGCATCCCCAGCCTCGTGGGCGACGAGAAGGGCAGCATCACCGAGGCCGACGCCGCCATTCTCTACCCGCAAGGCCACGGCGACGCCCTTGGGCACTACCTTGCGGCCATCAAGGGCTACTACCGCCTGCTCGCCAACACCAACTTCACCTGGGCCCCGCGTGCCGGGGTGAAGTCCATCGGGGGAACCACCGTCACGTTCGACTACCAGGACGAACGCCGCATGGCGTCCACCGCCCTCCAACTTGCCCGCGTGGCCGACGAGGTCATGGAACGAACCCACCGACGCGACTTCAAGTCGTCCAACCCCGGCACGGCCTTGTTCGCGGACAGCAACACACGACGCGCATGGTCCGCCAGCGACTGGGGCCAGCGCTCCAGCCAAGGCATCCTTTACCATTGGGCGACCCTCCAATCCCTGCTCCCTGCCGCCAATGCCTCGGACTCACCCCAGTCCGTGACGCGGTCCACCGTGCCCGAGATCGCGCAAATGGCCGGCATCATGAAGACCATCCAGGACCGCCAGGACGCCATCGACCGCGGTGACAGCCCCATGGGCGTCCATGCCAACGTGGTGCCCTTCGACATCGATCCCGCCCGGGTCGATGCCGGCCAAGGACATTTCGAGCAGGCCTTCGACCGCGCCCTCGTCGCCCTCCAATCCGCCTACGCCGTCCATCAGCGCGCCTCCATGGCCGCCGCCAACCTCCGCCGGCAAGCCGTCTCCCTCGAGTCGGTCCGTCTCCAGGTCGAGCAGCGCGAGGCCGAGTTCAACAACCAGCTCATCGACCTCTACGGCACCCCCTACCCGTCCGACATCGGCCCCGTTGGGGCCTATGAGACGGGATATGACGGCCCCGACCTCTACCACTTCAACTACATCGACCGCGACCTGTTCGACCCCGCAGACGTGGGCGGCGTGCGGGACGTGACCTTCACCTCCGAGTTCCGCATCACGGGCGACTCGTTGGACACGCTGGAGGAGGCGGCCACGCCCGTGACTTATCGGATCAACATGGACGGCATCCCCGTGCTCCCGGATTCCTGGACGGGCCAGCGCGCCGCCTACGGGAAGCTCCAGGCGGCCCTCGGCGACTACATCCGCGCATGGGTCGCCGTCCGCGCCGCCGTCGCCCGTGCCTCCGAGCACAAGAACCAGCTCTCGCTGCGCCTCCAGCGCCTCCGAGACCACAACTCCTATTCCGATTCCTTCGGAGGCGTCGAGGACGACCTTGTCGCCCAGCAGGACGCCATTGGCATCGCCATGACCGGCATCGAGAACACGCTCTCCATGTTCGACTCCCTCGAGTCGGAGGTCGTCTCCAATGCCGAGGTCGCCGAGGCCGGCATCCCGGACTCCACCATCGTGGGGCTCGCGGCGGGCGGCGACCTCTCGTTCCCTGCCATCATGGCCCTCGCCATCACGCGGGCCGTGGGTGAAACCACCATCAGCTACGCCAGGCAGGCCGGCAGCTTCGCCCTTGCCCGCCTCGAGGACATCTCCTCCAGACTCGACGACCAGATCGCCGACAACCAGGACGCGCTCGCCACCGCCGAGGAACAATCCCAGACGGTGTTCGAGACCGGGCTCCTCCTGGGGCAGGTCAACGCCGACAAGGACACCGTGTACGGCGCCGTGGTCGCCTTCCGGCAGGCTTGGCAGCAATACGTCAGCCTCGTGGACAAGGGCAACCGCCTCCAACGCGACCTCCTCGCCTTCCGCCAATCCACCTCCTCGCGGATCCAGGAGGCGCGCTACGCCGACATCATCTTCCGCGTCTTCAAGAACGAGGACCTTGCGGAATACCGCAACGCGTTCGAGCAAGCCGCCCGGTACGTCTTCGCCGCCGCCCGCGTCTATGACTACGAGACCGGCCTCCTCGACCCTGACATCGTCGGGGGCCGCGACGGTGACTTCATCGGCGAGACCATGCGCGCCACGCAGCTCGGCGACCTCCTGAACGGGCAACCCGTCCCCGGCAGCCGCAGCTCCGGCACCCTCGCCTCCGTCATGGCTCGCATGAAGGCCAACTGGTCCGTGCTGAAGGGCCGGTTCGGCATCAACAACCCCGCCCGC
>CAIRNV010000073.1 GCA_903880005.1 uncultured Verrucomicrobiota bacterium
GAAACGTGGCAGAGCCGTCTCGGCTCTGGCTGGATCACGTCCAGCGGCAGGATGCCGCTGCCACCTTCCATGAAGGCCGAGTGAAAGTGGAAGCGGCTTCCAGCCGCTTGCCCAGCATGCACCCGCGGCAGGATGCCGCTGCCACTCTCTGCACCCGGCACATGGAGGTGCGGCATCCGTGCCGCCGCGTGAGGGCACGCGGCCTACAGCTTGGGCCAAGTCTTTCCTCTGCCTCACCGCATGCGTCGAGGGAACGAAAAAGCCCTGCCCGTGGTCGGGCAGGGCTTGCAACAACGGCCCGTGGCACGGGCGCGTGAGGCCGTGGAGCCTATTACCGGAGTCGGTAGAAGGCGGCGGCGTCCGTGGCGGGCACGTCGTAGGGGGAGGAAGCTCCCTGGACGTCGGTGAAGCCGCCGTTGAGGGAGGCGGCCTTCTGGAGGGTGCCGCTGGTCCAGGCGAGGCGCAGGCCCGCGGCGGTCCTCTCGAACGCGAGCTTGGAGGGCGCCACATCCGTGGCCGTCGCGGCGTCGTAGTGCGCCTTCACCTGCGCGGCTCCAAGGGCCTTGCGGTAGATGGCGACCTCGTCGATGGCCCCGGCGAAGTTGTCGGCCCAGCCGGCCCCCGTGGAGCCAATGGCCCAGTCACCGTCGTTGACGAGCACGGCGCCCTTGGCGTCGGCCTGGCTGCCGACCTGGGTTCCGTTGCGGTAGAGGCGCCACGTGGTGCCGTCATAGACGCCGGCGAGGTGGACCCATGCGCCCGAGCCGAGGTCGTTGCCCACCGGGGCGCGCACGCCGTGGAAGCCGGTGTCGTCGGTGGTGCCGAGGACGTAGTCAGAGCCGTTCTCGACATGGAGGGACACGACGTTCGGGCTCAGGAGCGAGCCGGCGAGGACGATGTCGGTTCCTTCGACGTTGAAGTCGGACGGGATGGACGGCCCGTGGGAGAGGATGCGGGCGAGGGCGCCTTGGGAGGCGTCCGGCTTGATCCAGGCCTCGACGGTGATGACCCCGGCGAAGTTGAGCTCGGCGGGGTTGTTGAGGGAGACGAAGTTGCGCGCGCCGATGGTGACGGCGGCGTTGCCCGTGGCGAGGCCGGGGCCCGAGGGGCCGGTGGCGTCGTTGGTTCCATTGACGATGACGCCGTCGGCGGCGGCGCCGGCGGAGCCGCTGTTGGCGGCGACGGCGGCGGGTGCCTCGTTGAAGCGCAGGTAGAGCGCGGGGACGGTCACGCGTTCCTTGGTTTGGTCGGGCGGGTTGTTGACGTCGAAGGCGGCCGTGTAAACGAGGGACTCGTAGGGCGTGGCCGGGTTCTTGCTTTTACCGGCCTCGTAGTGGGCGGCGATTTGGTCGGGCTTCAGGACGTAGTTGTTGTAGAAGGCGACCTCGTCGATGCCGCCCTCGTAGGGGTTGCCACCGACGCCGGAGGCGATGTTGTAGGCGCCGAAGGCGAGGTCGGCGGGGGTGCCGAGGGGCTTGCCTTGGCCTTCCTCCGGGACGGCGCGGTTGGCGGCGTAGAGGGCGTTCTCGTTCCTGCCGACCTCCTTGCCATCGACGTACGCGGTGAGGATTCCTTGGTACTGGTGGTTGCCATTGCCGGCGGGGTCGCCGTTGTCGCTCTGGGGTTCCCAGGTGACGACCAAGTGCTGCCAGCGGCCGACCTCGTAGTCGGTGTCCGTGAGGACGTCGAAGCCGGAGCTACCGGCGCCGCCGTACATGCGGAAGTTCCAGCCATGGCCCTCGGAGGCGGGGTAGGAGGTGTTGGGGTTGCGCTGGAAGATGATCCAGCCCGTGCGACCGGAGCCGCCGACCATGCGGTTGTTGACGGGGCATTGGCCGCCCTGCTTGTCGCGGGTGGGCTTGAGCCAAGTCTCGAAGGTGAAGGGGATGCTGGAATCGGGGTTGAAGGCCTCGTTGAAGGGGATGGAGGCGTAGGCGTTGCCGTTGCGGCTGTGATAGACGGCGGAGGCATCGCCCGGGCTGCCGGCGAGGGCGGGCGAGGCGGCCGGGCGAACCTCGGCGCTGTAGATGCCGTTCCCGGCCGTGCGGAGGTCACCGACGTTGACGAGGCCCTCTGAACCCGGCGCGACCTCGCCGAGGCGGAGGTACACGCTGGGGTTGTCGGACTTCACGAGGGAGGAGTACGGGGTGCCGCGGCCGGCGTTGGTGCCGTTCTGGTAGTGGGCCTTGATTTGGGCGGCGGAGAGCTTGTCCGGGTAGAAGGCGAACTCGTCGATGGCCCCGAACCACGGGTTGGAGGCGCCGAGGTTGGCGGCGTTGCCGTTGGCGTTGTTGTAGTTGCCCAAGGCGAGCATGGGCTGGCCGTTGACGGCCTGGGCGGGGTCGTGGTCGTCGGTCACCGGGCCGTAGCCGGGCTTGCTTTCGTTGGTCCACTCCGTCGTGTTGGCGAGCTCGCCATCGATGTACATGAGGAGCTTCGAGCCGACGCCACCGGCGCCGACGGGATCATAGACGGTGACGACGTGGGTCCACTTGCCGAGCACGAAGGGCGTGCTGCTGGTGACGTCGAGGGCGGTGCTGGTGTCCACGCCGGAGTACATGCGGAAGTTCCAGCCGATGCCGGACTCGCCGCTGGTGTTGTCCGCGCTGGGACGGCGCTGGAACATGACCCAGCCCTGCCGGGGCCCGCCTTGGGTCCAGCGATTGGCGATGGGCGACATGCCGTTGCCGGACTGGTCGGAGGACGGGAGGAACCACGCCTCCACGGTGAACGGTTGGTCCGCGGGGCGGTTGATGGCGCGGCTGAACGGGATCTCGGTCCGCGTGGTGAAGTCGAAGAAGGAGGCCCGGCTGGGGTCGCCCGCGATGGCGCCCGGGACGGACTTCACGACGCCGGTGGGCAGGTCGTTGGTGGCGTTGGCGGCGGCCCCGAGGCTGCCGCTGTTGACGTTGATGGCCGACCGCGCCTGCGGATCATTGAGGCGGTAGTAGGCCACGGGCCCGTCCGCGAGGACGGTGGTCGGGTAGTCCGCACGGACGCCGACGGTCGCGAGCGACAGCAAGGCTGCGCCGCGCAGGAACGAGGTTTTTTTCATCTTGAGGGAAGCTCCGGACATGAAGGACCCCACGACGGGGTCCTTGCGTCACGGAATGGGGCAGGACCGTTAACAAGTGGGAAACAAAGTCAATCCTGCGTCCTGCGCCGCGTCCCCGGAGGGATCGCCTGGCCGCCGCCGGGGCAAACTGTCTCGGCTCACGGCCTTGCCGCAGTCGAGTCCCATCCGCCGCCCAGCGCCTTGATGAGTCGGACGGTGGCGACGTGTTGCATGGCGATGGACTGGAGGCGGCGGAGGTCGGCGTCGTGGCGGGCGTGCTCGGCCTCGATCCACTCGGTGCGGCTCACGATGCCGGCGTCGAGGCGCTGGCGTGCGAGGGCGGCGGCGGCGGCGGCCTGGGCGGAGGCTTGGCCCAAGGCCTCGGCTTGCTCCGCCCGACGCCGGACCTGCGCGAGGGACGTCTCGACGTCGCGGAAGGCCCCGAGCACGGCCTGCCGGTACTGGGCGATGGCCTCCTCGCGGACGGCCTTGGCATGGCGAACGCGCGCGCCGGTCAGCGCGTAGCCCGTCAAGGGAAGGCTGATGCTCGGCCCGATGGACCACGTCCGGCTGTCCGCCGAGAACAACGAGTCGATGTCACGGCTGAGCTGCCCGCCGCTGCCGGTGAGCCGAACGCTCGGGAAGTAGCCGGCCACGGCGACGCCGATCTCGGCGTTGCGGGACGCCACGAGCCGCTCGGCGGCGGCGATGTCGGGGCGACGTTCGAGAAGGTCGGCCGGGAGCCCGGCGGGCACCAGGGCGGGTGGGCGGCCGTCCAGGGGCGACTCGGGCAGCACGACCGCCCCGGCCGTCTCGCCGCACAGGAACGCCAGCGTGGCGGCCGACTCCTCGCGCGCCCTCGTGGCGTCGGCCAAAGCGGCGGTGGCGGCGGCGCGCTCGGCGCGGGCGCGGCTGGCGACGGACTCGGTGACGAGGCCGGCGGCGAGTCGTTGCTGGGCGAGGTCCATGGCCTCCCCGCGGAGGCGGAGCATGACGCGGAGCGCCGACACCTCCGCGTCGAGGGAACGGGTGGCGAAGTACTGGGCGGCGACGTCGGCCGAGAGCGACAGCGAGAGGTTGTTGAACTCGGCGTCCGTGGCGGCGGCGGCGGCGCGCGACGACTCCACCATGCGGCGCACCTTGCCCCACAGGTCGATCTCGTAGGAGAGGTCGAAGCCGATGGAGGCGCCGTCGAAGGTGGCCGGGGGGATGCTGACGGGGATGGGGGTGGGGAGGTTGCCGGACGTTCGCTGCCGCTCGAAGCCGGAGCGGAACCGGGCGTCGGGGAAGAATTCGACGGCCGAGGCGCGTGCGCGTGCGCGTGCTTGCTGGACCCGGGCGAGGGCGGCGTGGAGCCCGGGGCTGGCCTTGAGGGCGCGCGCCTGGAGGTCGTCGAGGACGGGGTCATCGAAGAGACGCCACCAGGCGCCCTTGGGGACGTGGTCCATGGGCGTCGCGGGCTGCCAGCTCCATTGCGCCGGGACGAGGGCCGCGACGTCCGGGGCTCGATGGTTGGGGCCGACGGGGCGGATGCACGACGAGGACGCCGCCGCGAGGGCCGCGAGGGCGACGAGGCGGAGGGCGAGGGGCAGGGGGCGGGGACCCATGGTGGAGGCGGGCGACTTCATGCCGCGTGTCCTCCTTGCGGGGGAGGTTCGCGCCGGAGCCGCCGGGAGAGGTCGTCGAACAGGGTGTAGAAGACGGGCGTGGCGAGGAGCGTGAGGAGGAGCGAGAGGAGCTGGCCGCCGAGGATGACGCCGGCCGTGGCGTTGTTGAACGCGGCCCCGACGCCCCGGGCGAGCATCATGGGGACCATGCCGGCGACGAAGGCGAGGGTGGTCATGAGGATGGGGCGGAGGCGTTCCTTGTTGGCGAGGAGCACGGCCTCGCCTCGTTCCACGCCCTTCTCGCGGAGTTGGTTGGCGTGGTCGATCTGGAGGATGCCGTTCTTCTTGACCATGCCGAAGAGGACGAGGATGCCGAGCATGGAGAAGATGTTGATGGATTGGCCGAACAGGATGAGGGAGAAGACCGCGAACGGGAGGGTGAGGGGGAGGGCGAGGAGGATGGTGGCGGGGTGGAGCCAGCTCTCGAACTGCGCGGCGAGGATCAGGTACATGAAGATGAAGGCCATGAGGAAGGCGGTGGCGAAGGCGATGCCGGCCTTGCGCATCTCCTTGGTGCGGCCTGCCGAGCCGAACTGGTAGTCCGGCGGGAGGTTGGCCTTTCGGACGGCGGCCTCGATGCCGGCGAGGATCTGGGTCTCGCCGAACCCCGGGGCGTTGTTGGCCGTGATCATCACCTGGCGTCGGCGGTTGAGCCGGTGAATCTCCGCCGGGCCGTCGCCGGGCTCGAGCCGGACCACGTTGTCGAGGGGCACGGGCCCCGCCGTCGCCGAGGGGACGGCCAGGGTGGAGAGGGCCTCGGCGCGGTTGCGGAAGGCCTCGGCGGCGCGCAGGTGGACGTCGTACTGCTCGCCGCCCTCGTCGTAGGTGGACACCTTCATGCCCCCGACGAGCAGGCGTAGAGCCGTGGACAAGTCCGAGACCGCCACGCCGAGCTGCCCCGCGCGGCTGCGATCCATGCGGGCGACGATCTCGGGCTTTCCGGGGATGAGGTTGGAGTCGAGGTCGCGGATGCCGGGGATGTCCCGGGCCTCCTTGAGCACGCCGGCGGTGGTGGACAGGAGCCGGTTCATGTCCGGGCCCGAGATGAAGTATTGGATGTTGGCGCTCGACATGCCGGTGTTGAACGGCGGGACCGAGAGGACGGTGATGCGCCACTCCTGCGGGTGGCGGGGCACGACGTCGCGCCGGACGCGGTCCATGATGTTCTCCTGGGTGGCCTTGCGCGACTCGGGGGGGACGAGCCGCACGTAGATGCCGGCGGCGTTGGCGGTGCGTTGCTCGTTGTCGCCGATGGTGAGCAGCGTGGACTCCACGCCGGGGATCGAGCGGATGTCCCGGGCGACGCGCTCGGCGAGGAGGTCGGTCATGGCGAGGGTGGAGCCCTCCGGCGCGCGCAGGTTGACCACGAACTCGGCCTCCTCGACGGGCGGCAGGAAGTCCTTCTTGACCGCCTTGAGCAACGGCGGGAGCGAGGCCAGCGCGGCGGCGCACGCGACGACGACGATCCAGCGCCGTCGCAGGGAGAAGGCCAGCATCGCCATGTAGAGGCGTTCGATGGGCTTGTAGGCCACGTCCACGACGCGGGTCATCGCCCGGTCCATGCGGCTGGTCTCGCCGTGGGGGCGCAGCATGCGCGCGGCCAGCGTGGGCGCGAGGGTGAAGCTGACCAGGAGCGACACCGCGATGGCGAAGGCCATCGTGAGCCCGAAGCTCTTGAGGAACATGCCCACGATGCCGCCGAGGAACGCCACGGGCACGAACACCGCCAGCAGCGAGAGCGTCGTCGCCATCACAGCGAGCCCGATCTCCTGCGTGCCGCTGATCGCGGCGTCGAACGGCGTGGAGCCCTTCTCCTCCATGTGCCGGAAGATGTTCTCGACCACGATGATGGCGTCGTCGATGACGATGCCGACGGCGAGGGCGAGGGCGACGAGGCTGATTTGGTTGAGGGTGACGTGCTGGGCCCACATGACGCCGAAGGCGGCGATGATGGAGGTGGGGATGGCGAGGGCGGAGATGACCGTGGCGCGGGCGTTGCCGAGGAAGAGGAGGACGACGAGCGCGGCGAAGATGGCGCCCAGGACGAGGTGCTCCTTCACGGCGTGGACGCTTGTGCGGATGACGCGCGAGTTGTCGCGGGCCACCTCGACGGCGTAGCCCTTGGGCAGCAGGCCCCGCTCCTCGGCCAGTCGTTCCTCCACCGCGTTGACGACGCCGATGGTGTTGGCGCCGGATTGCTTGCGAATGGAGAGGACGACCGATGGCACGCCGCTGCGCCGGGCCACCGTCTTGGGCTCCTCCTCGCCGTCCTCGACCTGGGCGACGTCGGAGAGCCGCACCAGCCCGCCGTCGCGCTGGGACACGACGAGGCGCGCGAGGTCGTCGATGGAGGCCGCCTTGCCCGCCACGCGGAGGCCCGCCTCGTTGCCCGCGTCCTTCACCATGCCCGCTGGGATCTGGACGTTCTGGGCGCGGATCGCGCGGTGCACGTCCACGGCCGTCAGCCCGAGGGATTGGAGGCGCACGGGGTCGAGCCGGACGTTGACCTGGCGCTTGCGTCCGCCAATGACGCGGACCTGCCCGACGCCCGGGACGCTTTCAAGGCGTCGCCGCAGCACCTTGTCGGCGTACTCCGTGATCTCACGCACGGGCCGGTCCGCCACGAGCGCGAGGTTCAGGACGGGGGAGGCGTCGGGGTCGAGCTTCTCGATGATCGGCGGGTCCGCGTCGTCGGGAAGGTCGGCGAGGATCTGGTTCACGCGGTCCCGGACCTCCTGCGCGGCGACATCGACGTTCTTCTCGAGGAGGAACGTGACGAGCACCTGGGAGACGCCCTCGCTGGAGGTCGAGTGCACCTCGTCGATCCCCGCCACCGTGTTGACCGCCTCCTCGATCTTGTCCGTCACCTCCGTCTCGATCTCCTGCGGGGTCGCGCCCGGCAGCCGGGTGACCACGGAGACGGTGGGGAAGTCAATCTTCGGGAACCGGTCCACCTCCAGGCGGGTGTAGCCCAGCACGCCCACGACGAGGAAGACGAGGACGATGACGCTCGCCAGGACGGGGCGTCGAACCGATATCGCGGCTAGCCACTGCATGGTCGCGCGGGTTCAGGGGTTGGTCGTCCGCACCGCCGTGCCGTCGGCCAATGGGCCATTGGCCGACACCACAACCCGGTCCGTCGTGGCCACGCCGCGCCGCACCTCCACCCATCCGTCGCCCGCCTCGCCGACCTCCACGAGTCGTTCCTCCGCGACGTCGCCCGCCACGACGAAGACGCTGCGCCGCGTGCCGTCGGCGCGGACCGCCGTCGTTGGGACCGTGAGCCCGCGCGTTTCCTTGGAGGCGATTCGGGCGTCGGCGAAGTAGCCGGGCCGCAGCCTGCCGTCGCGGTTGTCCACCTCCGCCTCGACCACGAGGTCTCGCGCGGACTTGCGAACCGCCGCCCCGACGTGCCGCAGGGTGCCCTGGAAAGACGCGCCCGGAAGCGCCGCGACCGTGAACGTGACGGCCTGCCCTTCCTTCACGTCGCCCGCCGAGGTTTCCGGCACGTTGAGGGCCAGGCGCAGGCGCGACACCTCCACGATCCGGGCCACGACGGAGTCGGGCTTGAGCATCTCGCCGGGCTCGGCCAGGCGCTCGGCCACGACCCCGGCGAACGGCGCGCGCACGACGGCGTCGTCCAGGGTCTTGCGCGCGAGGTCCCGCCGCGCGGCGACCGCGAGCGCGTCGGCCTCGCGAACCGCCAAGTCCGCCTCCATGCGTCGAAAGTCCGCCTCGGCCACGGCCTTGGATCCCACGAGCGGCGCATGACGTTCCACCTCGCTTCGGGCCAGTTGCAGCCGCGCGTTGGCCAGCGCAAGGGCCGCCTCCGCCTCCTTCAAGCCCAGCGTGGGCGAACGGTCGTCCACCCGAACCAGCAGCGCCCCGGCTGCCACCATGCTGCCCCGCTCGAAGGCCGCTTCGAGGACCTTGCCCGTCGTGTCGGCCGCCACGCGTGCGTCGCGCATGCCCTCTAGTTGGCCGGTCACCCGCAGATGCCGCGGGATCGAGCGTTCGGACACCGCCCCAAGCTGGACCTCGACGATCTTCGCCGCCGGGGCCTGGGCGGCCCCGGACGCCGGGGCCACCGCCGTCGTGGAGGGCGACGCGTCCTTGCATCCCACCGAGGCCATGACGGCGACGGCGGCGAGGCACGTGGCGACGCGGGAGCGTCTTGGGCTTGAACTGCCCGGGCTGCGGGCTGCGCTTGTCTTCATCAGGGATTGTGATCTGAGACCCAGGCGGGGCGGGTTGATGGAGCGGAAGCGGCCGTGTGTGCTGGATTCTTGACCCAAGAACCCCGTCGCTCGTCTCCCGTCTTCCCGGGAAATCCGCGCCGCCATCACAACCCTCCCAACCGAACCAGCCCGTCCAGGGCAAGCCTTCGCCTGCCAATCTGGGGAACGTCCGCAGGAGAAAACCGGTCGGGCACGACCCCTGCGGACGGCGGAGGTTTCCAAGTCCACCGCGTTGAGGTCAATCCTTCGCCGAGGCACCCCATGCGCGTGGGTGCACTCCGAAGTGGAGGCTCGTGTCGTGTCTCACAAATCGCTGGTGTTGGGTTGCTCCAAGAATGCCCCGGGGCAAGGCGAGAGGACGGAGCCTACCCGCAGCGGTCTGTGACGGACGAACCACGAAGCCCCGGGGCATTCTTGGAGCAACCCGAAGGGCCGCGGCTCTTTTCGCGTCCCGCGTCGTGGCTCGCTCCTCACAGACCTCTGCGGGTCTGC
>CAIRNV010000074.1 GCA_903880005.1 uncultured Verrucomicrobiota bacterium
GTCGCCTTTCTCCAGACGCCAGAGTGTGCGGCGGCTGATGAAGAGCCGTTCGGCCATGTCCGCCGTGGAGATTCCCCGGCGCCGACGGGCGAGGGCGAGGTCATGCCCGAGCTGGCGCAGGGCGCGGGTGACGGGCAAGGGCAGGGAGGACATCTCAGGCACGGTCGTTTGGTATCGTAGGCGAAACACAAAAAGCAATAACGTGTCATTTAAGATACTCGAATCGCTTCCATGGAGGTCGCAAGTGGATGGACACCAAGCGGGAGAAACCCAACCGTCCGGGACTTGAGCAGCACCAGCGAACTAGCCCTGCGCCTCGCTCACTCCTCGGCTTGCGCAAGCATCTGCTTCGCAATCCCCTTCCTCCCAACTGAACCCAAAAACGGCAGTTGAAGAGGGCTTCAGGGCGAGGAAATGGCCGTCCCATCAAGGCAAAGAGGCCCTTTTGGATGAATTCCAGACCTCACCCGGCAGGTGAGGTTGGGGTGGGGCGCAGGCGACCTCTCGTGGGCCTGGAAGCCGACCGAAAGCGACAAGGGGTTCCGGACGCGACAGGTTGCCATGCGAGGCCGTCCGTCGAGGTGAGGAGGGTCCCGCCATCCCCTCCGGCCACGAGGTGCTGACCATCGCGCTGGGGAAAAACCCGCGCGGCATCGGGCTGGAGATTTGGTTGTGCCCCGAGGGGCACGAGCCTTCCTCGGGGCTTGATGCCCGCTGCAAGGCTAGCCTTGCAGCAGGACCTCGGCGATCTGGACGGCGTTGAGGGCGGCGCCCTTCAGGAGCTGGTCGCCGGAAACCCAGAAGGACAGCGCGTTGTCGAGGGCGCAGTCGATGCGGAGCCGCCCCACCTCGCAGTGGTCCTTGCCGGAGGTGAACAACGGCATGGGGTAACGTTGGTGGGCGGGATCATCCACGAGGTCGAGGCCGGGGGCCTTCGCCAGCACGGCGCGGGCGGCCTCGACGGAGACGGGCTTGTCGAACTCGGCGCTGACGGCGACGGAGTGGGAACGATAGACCGGGACGCGAACGCAGGTGACCGAGGCCCTGAAGCCCGGGTGATGCATGATCTTGCGACCCTCGTTCTGCATCTTCATCTCCTCCTTCGTGTACCCGTCGGGGAGGAACGAATCCACCTGGGGCAGGACGTTGAAGGCGATCTGGTACGGATAGACCTCGCGGGTGACGGGCTGGCCGGCGACGAGTTGCCCGACCTGGCGCTCGAGTTCCTCGATGGCCTTGGCGCCCGTCCCCGAAACGGCCTGGTAGCTGGAGGCGACGATGCGGCGGACGCCAAAGGCTTGGTGAAGCGGATGGAGGGCCATCAGGGTGATGGCCGTGGTGCAGTTGGGATTCGCGATGATGCCCCGGTGGGTGTGCACGTCGGCGGCGTTGATCTCGGGCACGACGAGCGGGACGGAGTCGTCTTGCCGGAAGGCGGAGGAGTTGTCCACGACGACGCAGCCTGCGGCGGCGGCGACGGGTGCGAACTCGCGCGAGATGGACCCGCCGGCGCTGAACAGCGCGATGTCGATGCCTTGGAAGGATTCCCGGGTCAGCTCGCGCACGGGGACTTCCTGGCCTTGGAAGGGAAGCGTCTTGCCTGCGGACCGTGCGGAGGCGAGGAGGGTCAGGCGGCCGACGGGGAACCGGCGACGCTCGAGGACTTGGAGCATCTCGACGCCGACGGCTCCGGTGGCGCCCACGATGGCGACGTGCGGAGTCTTGTTCATCAAGGGCTTGAAGGATATCGGGGCTCGCGGTGGTGTCGAGCCTCGCGAACAAGCCGGAACGGCGCACGGCGGCTGGATCTTCCCCCGCAAGAGCTTCGTCCCTCCCGACGGACACGTCGTGGATGGGGCGAGCTGGGTCAGCGCCGGGGACCGAGGCGTTGCTGCTCGATGAGCTCCCGCAGGGCGGCATGGAGGAGCGGCGCGGTGCGTGGGCCGCAAGAGTTGATCTCGCCGTAGGGGGCCTTCTCCCCGAAGAGGTGGGGCGGGCGTTCATCCCATTCCGAGCGCGGGATGATGTAGCCGATCTCGTCGTTGGCGAGGCCGAGGAGGAACGGGACCTTGCCCGGCATGATCTGGCGCAGGGGCGGCACCTCGACGGGATCGACGTCGAAGTCGCCCCCCGGGGCGCGCACGACGCCGCCATTCACGATTTCCGGGTAGATCTCGCCCGGAACGCATGCGAACGACACGTCTCCCAGCGTGATAAGGGCCACCTCGGTGCGGAAATGAAGCCAGCGTGAATAGCCTCGTTCCAGCACGCCCATGAACGTGCCCAGCAGGAACATGGGGTTGTCCAGGGGCAGGTCGAGGGTGCGGGCATGGACGGTCAACGGCGCGGACGAGACGGAGGGCGCGGGCTGCGCCGCGATGGAGTCGAGGACGCGCAGGGCGAGTTGATGCCCCAGGGCGCGGGTCTTGTCGTGCGACGGCCTCAGGATGCGTTCGCCCGAGACCGGGTCCGTGACCTCGGTGGACGGGTGGGTGGTCATCAAGCCGCCGACGGCGCCATTGACGAAGACATGATGCCCGCCGAGGCCCGCCTTGAAGAGGCCGTTGGTGGAGGGAATGCCTTCGGCGAGGGCCTTGCGCAGCACGCCGGGGAAGTCGGCCGTGATGTCGCGGTTTTCGGACCATGGCGTCTCCGGGTGGTTGCCCCAGCCCACCAAGGTCCCCAGCGTTCGCCCCGAGGAGGCGTCCGTGAAATGCAGGAAGCGCAGGTCGGCGTCGAAGACGACCGGCTTTCGGGTGTCCTTCACCAACCCCTCCGGGTTCACGGGGATGTGGTGCGCCGCCATGCGTGCCGGGGCGAGGTTGGTCACGGCGGCCCCGATGGCGTCGCGCGCCGACCGGATCACGCGGTCGCGATACGCAGGATCGACCCCCGAGTGAAACGGATCGGGCCCCCAAAGTCCCATGAGGTCCGGCGTGGAATGGTTGTGGGTGGAGCAGACGACGACGTAGTCGAGCTTCCAGTCGGCCGGGACGGCCTCGCGAACGCGGATGACGTCGTCGTGAAAGAATCCAATCGCGTCGAGGGCGACGACGGCGATGCGGGCGTGGCCGTTGTCGATGGCGATGGCGGCGGCGACGAGTGGGTCATGGACGCCGACGGCCGACTTGCCCGAGCCAAACCCGGCGATCCACACGGGGCGGGCGGGGTCCGACACATCCGGCGTGATATCCACGGTGCCGAAGCCCACACGCAGGGGGCGCGGCTCCTTGATGGCCGACGCGGCGTCGAGCGCCAGATCAACTTGGTAGCCGGGGAAACGGTCGCGGGCGACCCACGCGAACCGCGCCAACGCGACGGCGACCGTCGCGAACACCAGCGCCAGCACGGCACGCAACAGTCGCCACGCAAGCGGGCGACGTCGGGGGGCGGATTCCATGGGCGGAAGGTTTCTTTCGGGCGACGCAAAAGGGCAAACACGAATCCGAGCATCCCGACGCCCTCACGCCCGTGAAAGCCGGGTCGTTCCGTGCGCCGGCGCGCGGAACCTTGGAACCCGCTGGAGAGATGGGCTGGGTGAAGCGCCATCGCGGCTTCCTTGCCGCCGCGTCCGGTCCAGACCGACGCCGACATGGCCATCGGGGATCGGCCCTGCGATGGGGATCAGGCGTTGAAGTCCATTCGCTTCCACCACGTCGCCAGCTCATCGGCGCCGAAGTCGGCCAGGATGTGGCCGTCCACGTCGATGGAAGGAGCCTTCGTCTGGCCGGTGAGGTCGAGCATCTCGGCGCGGGCGGCGGGGTCGCGGATCACGTCGAGGACCTGGTAACGAATCCCGCGTTCATCGAGCCAGTCGATGGCCTCGTGGCACCACGGGCAACCGGGCTTGATGAAGAGTCGGATGGAAACAGTTCGTGGCATGGCAGCAGGGGGAGGATTTCGGGGTTCAGCGCACGCCGAACCGATAGGTCGTGGACGATCGAAACACCTCGCCGGGGCGCAGCACGGTGGAGGGGAAGTGGGGATGGTTGGGGGAATCCGGGAAGTGCTGGGTCTCCAGGCAGAACGCCCCATGCCGCTCGAACAACACGTCGTCGGAGCACCGGATGCCCTCGGGCGGCGCGAAGTTGAACGTGTACAACTGGAGTCCCGGTTGATCCGTGCGGCAGGTCAGGGTGCGTCCGGACGCCGGGTCATGAACCTCCGCCGCAAGCGCCAGATCGCAGCCGGGATCGGGGTCGAGGACGAAGTTGTGGTCGTACCCGGGCACGTGGAGGCCGGCCGCCATGCCCCGGGCGCCGATGGCGACGGGCTGGGTGAAGTCAAGCGGCGTGCCGGCGACCGGGGCCAGTTCGCCGGTGGGGATGAGCCCGGGTCCCACGGCCGTGTAGCGCGAGGCCCCGAGGCGGAGCACGTGGTCGAGGATGGTGCCGCCGCCGGAGAGGTTGAAGAAGCTGTGGTTGGTGAGGTTGAGGATGGTGGCGCGGTCGGTCGTGGCCCGGTAGTCGATGCGCAGGGTGTGGTCTTGCGAGAACGAGTAGCGGACGCGCACGTCGAGGTTGCCGGGGTAGGATTCGTCGCCGTCGGGGCTGCGGAGGGCGAACTCGACGGCGGCGGTGTCGTGGCCGGCATCGAGGGCGACGACGTCCCAAAGCTGCTTGTCGAACCCGACCACGCCGCCGTGGAGGTGGTTCTCGCCGTTGTTGGTCGCCAGTTGATGGTGGACGCCATCCAGCGTGAAGCGGCCCTTGGCGATTCGATTGGCGTAGCGTCCGGCGATGACCCCGAAGAAGGGATGCTTCTGGACGTACCGTTCCAGATGGTCAAACCCGAGGACGACGTTGCCGGGGCGCCCATGGCGATCGCGGACGTCGATGCGGGTGATGGAGAGGCCGAGGTTCGTGCACTGGACGCGGGAGCCGTCCGGCGAAGCCAGGGTGATGCGACGGGCCTCGCGTCCGTCGGGAAGGAAGCCGAAGCGTTCGGAATGAAGGTTCATGCGGTGGGTGGGGAGGCGGGGGTGGCGGCGGCCGACGGTGCGGCGGGCCTTGGATGCCTTTGGAGGGCGTTCTCGATCCAGAGCTTCCAAACGATCCACAGCGCCTCGCGCACGATCTGCGGGGACATCTTGGAGGTGCCTTGGTAGCGATCGATGAAGGTGATGGGGACCTCGGCGATGCGGCCGCCGCGACGCCACACGCGATGGGTGAGCTCGATCTGGAAGCTGTAGCCGTTGGACCGGACGGCATCGAGCCCGAGGGCCTCCAGGGCGCGCCGGCGGAAGCACTTGTAGCCGCCCGTGGGGTCGGAGATGGGCATGCCCGTGATGACTTGGACGTAGCGGGCGGCGGCCAGGCTGAGAAGGAGTCGTTGGAGGGGCCAGTTGATGACCCGGATGCCCTTCAAGTACCGGGTCCCGAGGACGAGGTCCGCGTCCTGCTTCCTCGCGGCGTCGAGAAACGCCGGGATGTCGGTGGGGTTGTGGGAGAAGTCCGCGTCCATCTCCATGATGAACTCGTAGGGTCGCTGGAGCGCCCATTGGAACCCGGCGATGTAGGCCCGGCCCAGCCCTTGCTTGCCCGGACGATGCAGGACGTGCACGTGCGGGTTGGACGCGGCGATCTCATCCGCGATGCGCCCGGTGCCGTCGGGCGAGTTGTCGTCCACGACGAGGATGTCCACCTCGACGGGTTGGGCCATGATGCGACGAACGAGCTGCGGCAAGTTGTCGCGCTCGTTGTAGGTGGGGACGATGATGAGGGTGCCTTGAGGCATCGCTTTGCTCTCCATGGTGCCGTTTTCGTCGAACGATCGACAAGGCGTTATCTTGCCGACGTTTGCAGCGGGACCCAACTGTGGCTTCGAAGCCGATGGGGTCCCCCGAACTGGGCCACGGGCGGGCGACGTTGCGCGAGACGCAAGCCAGCCGGCGGTCCCTTCGTTCGGTCCATCATTCGCTGGCCGACGCGAGTTGCTGCCTCAGGACGGTCTTGAGGATCTTGCCCGTGGCATTCCGCGGCAGTGCGGGCAACAGGATGAAGCGGCGGGGAAGCTTGAAGTCTGCCAGTTGGGCGCGGAGGAAGTCGTGGGCCGCCCGTTCATCCCAGGACGCGCCCTCGTCCAGGCTCAGGAACGCGACGGGCCTCTCGCCACGCCTCTCGCAGGGCTCGCCCACGACGGCGACCTCGCGCACGCCCGGGATGCGGTAGATCACCTCCTCGATCTCGCGCGGGTACACGTTGATGCCATTCGGCTTGAGCATGTCCTTCTTGCGGTCGGTCACCACGAAGTAGCCGTCGGGGCGACGATGCCCGATGTCGCCGGTTCGCAGCCAACCGTTGACGAGGGTTTCGGCGGTCTTCCCCGGGGCGTTCCAATAGCCGGCCATCACGTTGCCGCCGCGCACGCAGATCTCGCCATCGACGCCGTCGGGCAGGGGATGGCCGTCGTCGGATTGGATGGCGACCTCGACGCCGGGGATGGGGAGGCCGATGGAACCGTCCACCCACGGGCCGGCGATGGGGTTGACGGACACGACCGGGCTGGCCTCCGAGAGGCCGTAGCCCTCGATGAGCGGGACGTTG
Organism: uncultured Verrucomicrobiota bacterium; assembly: GCA_903880005.1. Classification (GTDB taxonomy): domain Bacteria; phylum Verrucomicrobiota; class Verrucomicrobiia; order Limisphaerales; family UBA9464; genus UBA6176. Next base: position 6,546 of record CAIRNV010000074.1, read on the forward strand.
GGATGACGTTGGTTGAACGCGCGAAGGATCTCGGCCGGGAGCGGGCCGGCGCCGCTGATGCACAGGCGCAAGGGCAGATCCATGCCGGGCGGGAGATGAGCCAGGGTGCGAAACAACGCGGCCATCGCGGGCAGCACCGTCCCGCGTCGGTGCAGCATTTCCTGGAGGGCGTGCTTGGGGGCGTTCAGGGAGTGGATGAGCACGATCGACCCGCCCACCAGCAAGGGGAGCAGGATGCACACCGTGAGCATGAAGCTGTGAAACATCGGGAGCATCAGGACGAAGCGGTCGAAGTCCACGACGGCCAGGACCTGGCGGCAGGATTCCACGTTGTGAAGCAGGTTGCCGTGCGTGAGCATCGCCCCCTTGGGGTGACCGGTCGTGCCGCTCGTGTAAATCAGGACGGCGAGATCACCCCACCCCCGCTTCGGATCAGCCTCCGCCACGCCATCGGGGACCACGGCCGGGATGTCTTCCACGTGCAGGATCCGAAGCCCGGGACATGCCGCGACGACGGCCTGGACGGCTTCGTCCATCCCCCGCTCGGTCACAAGGACGCCGATGCCCGCGTCGGAAACCATGTAGGCCACCTCGGCGGGCTTGAGGAAACAATTGATGGGCACGGCGACGGCGTCGGCTCCCAGGATGCCCAGCAGCGCGGGGATGAACTCGGGCCGGTTGCGAACCCAAAGGCCCACGCGGTCACCCGGCCGCACGCCCAGCCTGCCGGGTAGCTCGTGGGCCACCCATCCGGACTGGGCGTGGAAATGACGGTAGGAAACCTCGGACTCGGCCCAGAAGACGGCGGCCTTGTCGGCGTGGAGGACGGCGGAGTGCGCGAAGGCACGGTAAAGGTTGGAGTGCCCCATGTGATGGAATGGCCGCCATTCTATCGACACTTCACGGCGTGCCAAGTTCGTTGGTGACCCCGCCTAGGCGGAGGAACGATCCGGCGAGGTGGGGCATTGAATCGTTCTCGCCTCGACAAGGACGAACGTGTGCCGGGGTTGAGGTGGTGATATTGGGGGGGCACCCGTGGCGGAAACAAGCCTTGCGAGGGGAAAGCCGCGAGGCATTCCCGATGCCGATTGCCCCGGGGACGTGGAACGAGGACCCGGTTGGGAGGGTGTACTATGGGAAACGTGTTGACAGGCGATGGGGGACCGTTCGTCGTTGCCTAGTTGTTCGAGGCGAGGCCTTGGAATCCCCATGAAAAAACCGTCCAAGCTGAGATTTGTTTGCGCCGGCAAGTGCTTGTCACGGCCCATCCGCGCGAACGCCGGCCCTGGCTTTGGTGGCAAGGATGTGCGATGAGGCAGCATCTGGGTCATGCCCTCGTTCGGGCTGGCGTTGGGGCCTGGCTTTTGTGTTTGGGGATGGCTCATGGGTGGGCCCAAGGCACCTCGGAGGCGGGGGGGCAGGCGATATCCTACCAAGGGAAGCTGGCGAGGAGCGGTCAGCCGGCGAACGGCTCCTATGACTTCCAATTCTGGCTGATGGACGCCGCGACCGGCGGCCAGGCGCTCGGCGCGGCCATCACCAACACGCTCATGGTGAAGCAGGGAGTCTTCACGGCATCGTTGGCCTTTGCTCCGGACCTGTTTAGTGGCGCCTCGCGATGGATCGAAGTGCGGGTAAGGCCCACGCCTTCGGGCGGGACGACGGGCGGCGACTACGTGGTGTTGGAAAGGCAAAAGGTCCAGTTCACGCCCTATGCCTATCGGGCCGTCACGGCCTCCACCGTGACGACGGTGCCGGTTCAAAGCTTGCCGGCATCCGTCCCGTTGAAGAACAGCGAGGGCAAGCTGGACAGCGGGTTGATCGGCGGGGACATCGCGCGCACGGGGGATGTGGCGTCCTTGGCGCAGACGGTGCAGCAGGCGCAGGCCTTGATTCAGTCGCAGGCGACGACTCTTGCCCAGTTGCAAACGCAGGTTGCGACGCTGACGCAGGAAAACGCGGCGCTCCGGCAATCGGTGGAGTCGGCGGCGGCCCCGACACGTTCGGGATGGATGGTGGCGTCGTTGGACCCCATGGACCCGACATTGATGGGGGCGGGTTTCAAGCTGGCTTTTTCCACAGCGGAACAATTGTGGCGCGCGGGGGGAGGGAGCGCGGTGCCGTCGGGACGTACTGCCGCCTCGGCGGTTTGGACGGGCGAGGAATGGTTGATATGGGGTGGGCTCGGGTCGGCGGGTGCTCCCTTGAACAGCGGGTCCGGGTATCGCCCGGGGACCGACAGTTGGGCGGACATCAATGCCTCGGATCCTCCCCAGGCTAGACGGGATCACACGGCGGTATGGACGGGCGAGGAGATGATCGTTTGGGGTGGCTTTGGCAGTTCCGCGCTGAACACCGGGGGGCGGTATTCGCGCAAAAACCTATCATGGCGAGGGGTTTCGATGGTGAACGCGCCCGCCGCCCGAAGCGTGCATGGGGCGGCATGGACGGGTCGGCGAATGGTGGTGTTTGGAGGATGGTCTCCGACGGGCTTTCGCAATGACGGCGGCGCGTATGATCCGGCCACGGACACATGGTCGGCCTTGCCCACGGCGGGAGCGCCTTCGGCGAGGGCGGAGGCCACGGTGATTTGGACGGGGTCGGGAGTGTTGGTCTGGGGTGGCGCGGGGGCCACTGCCACCGGCGCGTTCCTCCGATGCGATGCGAATGGCATTCCCGTTGCTTGGGAGGCATTGCCGGTCTTGGAGGGGTTTGCCCCGCGTTATCAGCATGTGGCGGCATGGGATGGCAGGAGGTTGATGCTCTGGGGGGGCAGAAACGCCGCAACGGGCGCGTATCTGGGCGATGGGGCGGTCTTGGACATGGACACCAGGACATGGACGCGCATGTCGGCGACGGGTGCTCCGTCGGCCCGCTGGGGCGCCATGGGTGCGTGGACTGGCGATGAACTGCTGGTGTTCGGAGGAGGGGATGCCGTCGGGCCGATCTTGGGTGGTGGCGCATGGAGAATGTCGTCGGGCACATGGCGGGCGCTTCCGTCGGGGGCACCGGCGATCGCGCGCTACCGGGGCGTGGCAGCATGGACGGGAAGCGAATTGCTTGCCTTCGGAGGGGACAGCAACAGTGGCAGGGTTGGACAGCTTCAGCGGCTGACGGCTTCGCCGGCATGGCACTTCTTCCGGAAGGGCCCGAACTAGGAGACGGGCATGATTGGGAATCGAGGATTGGCCATGAAAGGACATCGAGGATTGTGGCGTTGTGGGTTGATGGCGTGGATCATGGTCATGATGGGTGGCCATGCCCATGGCCAATGGGTCACGCAAACCAATGCGTTGAAGGCCGGTTGGAACGCGGTGTACCTGCATGTGGACGCCGGATATGCGCCGATCAGCGACGTGATGGCCTCGGCACCGGACATCGAGGAGATTTGGCTTTGGAACCCGCCCGTGGCGGGCCAGCAGTTTGCGGAAAGCCCGCAGGTGCCCACGTCCACGGGTTCGCGCTGGACGCGCTGGACCAGCGCGCTAGGGCCGACATCGCCGCTGAAGCAACTGATCCCTAATGCGGCCTATTACGTGAAGGTCAAGGATGCCGTGGCGACGCTCTCGTGGAGGTTGAAGGGCAAGCCGGTGCCCCCCAGCTATGCATGGACGAGTTCGGGGCTGAACTTCGTGGGGTTTCCATTGGCGCAGCAGCTGTCCTACGAGCGGTTCCTCCTGCCTGCGCCGCAGTTGATGCAGGGGACGGAGATTTATGTGTCGCCCGGCGGGGCGTTTGGAACAGGCAACCCGCTGAGGGTGTCCGACCTGGCACGCACGGTGTTGCAGCGTGGCGAGGCCGTTTGGATGCGGGTGGATTCCGGCTTCAACCGGTATTTCGGGCCCTTCGAGGTGTCGGTGTCCAATGCGAAGGGAATTGATTTCGGGACCAACCTAAACCAGGTGGGCTTTCGAATCCGGAATACGTCGCCGGAGACCAACATCATTCGAATGACATGGCATCGGTCGGAGCTGCCACCGCTGGGGCAGGCGATCGTGCCGGCGTTGCCCCCGCTGATGGTGCGGGGCGAGCGCCAATATGGAACGATCCTCAAGTATGACGGGATTCCATTGGTGGACAGCGACGACTTGCTGGCGGCCGACACCGGCGCCCGGACGTCGATGGAATGGCAATTGCCGCCGGCGGGACAGCCGGGCTCGGACATCCAGGTGGTGCTGGGGGTTGCCCGCTCGCAGATCACGGAGGAGCCGGGCACGGTGCTTGCAGGTGTATTGAGGCTCAAGGATGCCCAGGGACTCCTTCAGGTGCAGCTCCCCGTGTCGGCCGTGGTGGAATCCAAGGGCGGCCTTTGGGTAGGAGATGCCAAGCTAACCCAGGTGACCCAGTACCTGAAGGAGTATTCCCGGACGGGCTCCGGGACGCCGCGCGTGGGGCAGCGATGGACATCGAGCTCGGTGGACACGTTCTCAGGAGGCGACGCGGGCGAGGGCTTGGATTTGGACGGGACGTTTCCCTACGCGGTCAACGTGGGTGAGGCGGCGGCGGCGACGGTGGGCGGCGTCGCCTTCAAGGGGGCGTCCGCGACGGCGGACTTCACCCAGACCGTGGGCGCGAGCTCGGCGACATGGCTGGCACCGGACTACGGCAGCACGGCGGCGGACAACGCGCTCGAGGTGGTGATGCGCTCCGCCTCATCCTCGGTCAACCCTGCGAAGCCGTCGTTCACGATGAAGGTGGAGCAGGGCGTGCGGTACAAGCTGCAATTGTTGTTTGGCGAGACCGGGACGACGTCGCCATGGCGCGGGTTTGACGTGCTGGTGGATGGGAAGGTCGTGGTGCCAAACCTGATCCCGGGCGTGTACGTCGAGAGGCAGGGGGCCTTTGGGACGCAAAAGAACAGGGTGGGCGTGGTGGTGACGCACGAGTTCACGGCGGGAAGCGCGCAATTGAAGGTGGAGCTGGATGGGGCCGGGGCCGACTCCCGCGACATCCTTAGCCGAGACCCCGCCCTGAGCGCGCTGACGTTGGAGCGCTTGGACTCCGCGACGTTGGCGCCGGAGTTGGTCGTGGAGGAGGGGGCTTATGTCGTTCGCGAGGTGCGCGAGCAGCAGGCAGGCGTGCCCAAGTCGTTTCCGTTGAGGCTCATCATCCATGACGACGGTACGAACAGTCATTTGCTCCAGAGGGTGTTCGTGGGATTGGACCTCACCACCAACACGATTGTGGCGACGCAGGAGCGATTCCTCGACCCGTCCCAGTTGGCGTCGGCGCGGAGGGTGTCGTCGGCGCAGTTGCCATGGACGGCGGCCAACGCGCCATGGGCCTTGAGCAAGGACGGGACCACGCTGGTCGCCACCGTGAACACGCCCTACGAGGCGGTGGGATCCAATCCCTTCCTGCACCAATACCACCCGGACCACGACAACCTCAACGCGGGATTCAACGCGGTGTTGCCGAAGGGACAGGAATCCTATGGCATCACGCGCACGGTTCGGCTGACGCCGGCGGCGGGCGGATTGGACTTTGACTCGATCACCTCGGGGCAGACGCAACGGTTTGGCGTGTACGAGGAGACGGTGGTGCTGGAGGGATCGGGCGCCAACACGCGCACGTTCCGTGCTTTTGGGACCTACTCACTGACCCGAATCAGCCTCGTATCTCGGCTAACGCGAAACTAGAACTCCCCGGAACCCTAATAGCCTTCCAAAGATTTGACCCACCCATGAATACACTTGCAGCCATGAATCCAGTTCCATGTCGAATGAAGCCGGGTGCCCGTCGCGGGGCATGGCGGCGCGTCGGATCCTTGTTGATGGCCGGGGCCATCCTTGCGTGCGCGGGCGCCGCGCCGGCCTTGGGTCAATCGGCGAACCCGCCGGACCTCATGACCTATCAGGGGTATCTGGTGGATGCCAATGGCCTCCCCTTGGCGAACAGCAACCCGGTCAATTACACCGTCGTGTTCCGCATCTACTCGGTGTCGTCCGGCGGAAGCAGCCTGTGGGCGGAATCGCAGACCGTGACCGTGGACAAGGGGACGTTCTCGGTGGTGCTGGGCGAGGGCGTGGTGGAGGGCAGCGAGCCGCGCCCGGCCTTGTCGTCGTTGTTCATGAGCGGGTCGGCCTCGGACCGGTACATTGGCATCACAGTGCGGGGAGTGTCGTCAGGGGACCCCGAGATCATGCCCCGCATTCGGATGCTGACGTCGCCTTATTCGTTCCTTGCGCGGTCGGCGAATGGGTTGGTGACGCCGGAGGGGACGTCGTTGCTGGTCCCGGACGCAGGGCGCCTCCGGGTGAGCCAGGCGATTCAATCGACGGGTGGCAACGCTCGCGGCACCGGTGCCGTGGACTTGCAAGTGCTGAGGCAACCCGCGCAACCCGCCCAGGTTGCGAGCGGCCGGGCGAGCACGCTCTTGGGCGGCGAGAACAACACGGCCTCGGGCGAGACCGGCGTGGTGGCGGGCGGCACGGGCAACACGGCCTCCGGCCTGAGTTCGGCCGTGGACGGCGGCACGGGCAACACGGCGTCGGGCAATTATGCCACGGTGGCGGGGGGGCGGCAGAACGTGGCCTCCGGCGAGAATTCGTTTGCGGCGGGGCGCAGGGCGAATGCGATTCACTCCGGGGCCTTTGTGTGGAGCGACAACCAAGACGGGGATTTTTCCTCGACCGGGCCCAACGTCTTCATGGTGCGTGCCTCCGGGGGCATGGCGATCAACACGACGCCGGAATCGAGCGTGGCCTTCAAGGTGGGCGGGACGATCAAGGCGGACTCCGTGAACGCCACCACCTTCACCGTGGGCACGTTGACGGCAACGACGCTGAATGGCTACGGCACGACGCCCCTCGGCGGGATTATCATGTGGTCCGGGAGCTTGGATGCGGTCCCAGCCGGTTGGGCGCTCTGTGATGGTAGGACCTCGAATGGACGGACCACGCCGGACCTGCGCGGAAAGTTTGTCATGGGGTCGAATGGGACGCTTGGCGTCGGGACGACCGGGGGTAGCGACACGGTGAGCTTGACCGAGGCGCAATTGCCGAAACACGTGCACCGGGTCACGGGGAGCACCGGAACGACAGGGGGGCACCGTCATACGGCGTACGCGCCGCCTAACAACGAAAACAACGCATCCTCCCAAGGGTGGCCACAAGGGGGACACAATGCATTTAGGTCGTCCGACCGGACAAGAAGCTTCTCGCTTCAACCGGACGCCCTCTCCTGGGAGGGGAACCACAGTCACACGATCGACTTTGATTCGGCCCAGAACAGCGGCACGGCGCAGGCCGTGAGGATCCTGCCTCCGTTCTACGCGTTGGCCTTCATCATGCGGGTGCAGTAGGAGGTGGGTAAAAACCACACCAACCCCATGGCATCCATGAACGACGTACAAAGCCTCAAGGCCCTTGGCATGGCGGTGTTGGCCGCGACGGGACTGATGGCGCAACAGCCCAAGGGGCCGGTCGAGCTGCGTCAGGACCTGACTCCGTACAACCTCACGAGTTTCCGGGGCCTTCCGATATCGAGCGTGGCGGGCACGCCGCCGGGATCGGATGGCCGGGTGCCTGCGCAAGGGGTGCAGTTGCCTCCGTTGCCATCGGGTCCGCCGACGGTGAGGCAGTTCCAGGCGGGTGTGTTCTTTGGCGGGACCGTGCGCCCGAAGGCCGCGTTGCTGGACGGGGGGCGTTCGATGGTCGCGAATGCCGCCCGCTTGGACCTGCCGCGGCTGGGGGGAAGCAGCCCGACCTTGATTTTGCTCAGGGCGCAGATGGGGGCGCCCATGGTGAGCCGGGGTTTGGATTACTTCTTTGGCTCGATGATCCAGGTGCCGACGACGGACGAGTACGGGGTGTTGTTGCCGCCGAACGTGCGAAAGGAGGACTACTGGTATCCGGAGCCTTACACGGTGAACAACCATGCGGGCGCGGGGTATTATTGGAGTCCGAACGCCCGGGCGGTGTTTGCGACCAAGCCCGGGGTGGTGGAGGTGGCATGGCGTCGCATGGGTGGGTCTGCGACGAGACCGGGGCCGCCTTCGGGAACCTCAATTGGGATCTACACGGGCGGTGACGTGAACGAGGGATTGGACCTGCAAGGATCGTTTGCTTACGCGCTCAACTTTGGAGGCACCGCCTCGGGCATGGTGGGTGATGCCAACTTCGTGGGCGAAAGCCCATGGGCGGGCCAGACCGCGACGTTGACCAACGGCGCGGTGTTGACGGCGCAGAACAAGATCGACCCATGGATCACGCCGAACTTTGGCAACACGGCGAACGACCAGCGCTTGTCCGAGATCACGAGGTCCATTCGCTGGAGCTCAAACCCGTCCAAGCCCACGGTGGACTTGGCGGTCACGAGCGGGACGCGATACAAGCTCCAGTTGCTTTTTGTGGAGGTCCCGGGGAACAAGCGGGGTTTCAACGTGCTGGTGGGAGGCCAGACCGTGGCCGCGAACTTCATCCCCGCCGACTATGTTGCGTCCGGGACATCGGACCAAGCCACGAAGGGCGTGGGGGTGGTCGTGACGCACACCTTCGAGGCGGCGACGAGCACGATTCGGATTGAGTTGGACGGCGCGCCGGCGACGAACCCGTTGTTGACGGACCGCAACCCGGTGATCAGCGGGTTGACCTTGGAGAGGCTGGATTTGGCCGCGGACGTGACCCTGCCGGAGGCCATCCAGGACTCGGGCATTTGGTATCCGATCTTTCGCCAAAGACTGCTGGTGTCCGGCAGCTTGGTGAAGCCATCACGCCCCATTTACTGGACGCAGGGCGACTTTCAAAAGACGGGCAAGCCCGTGTCTGTGCCAGGCAACCGGGTGGGTGACGTGAAGGTGGTGTTCAACGACCGGGTGCCGGAGCGCGTGACGAACGAGTATCAGGGAGGAAGCCTCATCGTGGCGACGAACCCGGTGCCGGAGACTCGGACGTTGTGGTTTGACAGGACGACGTCGCAAATCCTTGCGTACAACCGGGAGGGCCGCGTTTTCCTCGAGCTGTTGGGCGACGTGAAGGCGGACGGGACGCGGCGGCACCTTGGCTTTGAGATCGTGGACATCTTCCAGCAACCGACGCCCCAGGACGTGCGGGTGGATCTTGGGGACCGGTTGAAGGCGTTCTCGGACCCCTTGCGCGACGATTCAAAGTTGTTTCCCGAGGTGGTGCCGGCGATGGGGCCTCAGTATGTCGAGACGATGTCCGGGGGCGACGACAAGCCCTATGCGTTGTATGCGGCGAGGGAGACGAGGAACCTGAACGACGTGCTGGTGTTTTGGATGGAGCCCGGGGAGCAGGGCCTGAGGTGGCCCCGGGTGCTGGCCCGATATGACATGCGATGGCCCGAGGACCCCGCGCGTTACAGCCATTACGTGAGGCCGTTGGTGGACGGCGAGGACGAGGCGAAGCAGACGGCGGTGCGACTGGAGCAGAAGAACATTCCCACGCTGTTGTACCAGGATCCGCTGGATCAGGAGCGGGCCAAGATCACGCCGGACCTCCTTTTCTACACGTACCTGACCCCGGCGCGGCCCGCGCATCGGACGCTGCTGCGATATGGCACGGAGAAGGGCCTGTACTTCGAGAGGGTGTTCTCGTGGCTGGACGTGAACCTGAAAGCGGGGAACTGGGCGGGGACGTTGGTGACGAACCTGACGGCATGGGACCGGACGAACCAGACGCTGGTGTTCGCCGAGCCCATGGTGGGCCCGCGGCTCGTGAGCGGGACGATCTACGTCGGGGACCGTGTGATGGCACCCCAAGGCGAGCTGGGTGCCGCGCCCGGCGATGGGTATGTGGCGGGCCATGTGCGGGTTGCGGCCGGGGACTCGTACCATCCCGGGGCCTATGTGGACCCGCTTGTGAGTGGGTTCGATGCGGCGTCGCAGGGAGCGATTATCCCCGTGAACGCGATCCCGGGCAGGAACCAGCTTGAGGTGTGGTGGTTCCGTCGGGACAGGGCGCAGCCGGGCATTGGCATCGTGCCCATATCGTGGCCGTCGGCGATCGGCCGCTACACGATCCAGTATCCGAGCTCGCCCCGTGAGATCGTGCTGGCGAGCAACTCGGGAACCGGGGGGGTGGACAGCCTGGTGGCGAAGGGCTCGATCTATTACCAGAACGAGCGTTCGTTGCCTGGATACAATCCCAACGAGGAGCACGCCATGATGATTGGCGGTCAGGGTTGGGCCTTGAGGGACGACCTCAACATTATGTCCGGGGGTGATTTCTCCTCCTTGCCATTCGTGTTGATCAGCTACTTCGGCCCTGACAAGCGCCCGAGCATGGCGGCGTTCCGGGTGTTGAGGGAGAAGGCGTCGGCAGGGTGGTTGTTCGACTACGTGGTGAATGCGGGGAACATCTTGCAAGCGCCCATGCCGTTGCCGTTGATGCCGCCGCCGACGGAGGGCGAGGGGGTGGACCTGGTGAACTACAACATCGAGGTGGAGGAACCGGGAGGGAACTTGCCGACGGGTTGGGTCACGTCGGACGCGACGGGGAGCTACGGGCACTACAAGCGATTTAGCATTAGGGATCGGAAGGAATCGTTCTGGGTGTACCGGGGGCTTCACAAGGAGCCGGCCTTGGCGGCCGGGCGGTATGTGAGCGCGAGCGGGACATTTGGGGCCATGAACGCGGCGGAGGCGGTGGTGGGAAGGCCTTTCAAGCACTATGTCCATGCATCGAGGCGCGCCGAGGGCCTGACCTTGCGCGTGGACCCGGCGACGTCCGTGCCGGCTTGGATGACGGTGGATTCGGATGCAGAGGGCGTGTTCTTGTCTGGAACGCCGGACGCGGCAAGGGCGGCGCAGGACTACAAGTTGACGCTTCGGGACGTGGGGACGGACGAGACGGTGTCCCTTGTGTTCCGAATGACGGTGAAGACGTCCGGGGCGGACGTGTCGCAGGGGCCGCTGAGGTTGCCTCGCACGCTGCCGGACGGGTCGCAGGTGGAGTACCGCGGGAGGCCCCCGTACTTGGCTGCGAACCCGACGGCGGCCAACAGCTTCAAGATGCGGTATTACTACAAGACCCTCGACGGTTTTGCTTGGCCGCGCGGCGAGGTGCCGGTGGGGACGATTGTTCCCTACCTGAGACCGTTGGGAACCACGCCTGGCACGTATGAGGGGGATGCGGCGTCCAAGGCGACGGCATCGCTATCCATTGTCTATCGCCCGGCGTGGCCGGCGATTCCGCCGCTGATGCAGGTGGGGCAGACCTTGATGCGGCCAGTCGCTGGCCTGCCGGACCTGGAGAGCCAGTCCAGCGCGGAGATCCTGTACCAGCAATCCATCGGGACGAACTTCGCGACGAAGCCGGCGAGCGTGGTATTGATCGATCCGACCCGTGCCAAGACGGCGTCGTTGGTGGACTTTGGGCTGAGTGCCTTGCCGCCAGGCGTGTTGGCGGAGGCTTATCAAGGGAAGTTCTACTTCCCCAACTTGCCGCCGCATCTGGCGGACCGGGTGTACTTCGATCCCAACGTGGGTTCCAAGGGATCCTTGGTCCTTGTGGGCGAGAAGGCCGGGGACGTTGCGACCGGGGAATACCTGAGGATCAACGTGCTGCGTGGCCTTGGGACGAAGCAGGACTTGCAATGGGTGTTGGACGTGTGCCCGTCGTCGCCGGCCGACCAAAAGGCCAAGTGGGACAACCTTGTGAACGGGTTGGCCACGAAGGTGGAGACCTTCGTGGAGGCCGAGGAGACGCCCGGGAAGTTCATCGTGGACCCGAGCCTCACCGTGACGCGAGGGGTTGGTGATGTGGCTGAGATCACGAGCGACGACTCGGCGGTGGACTCGTATGCGATGAGCGCGATGGGCCCCGGGGTGGGTTATGTGACCCTGATGGTCGGGAACGGGCGGGCATTCACGGACCCGGGCGAGCCTGTGTCGATGCATGTGTTCCGCGTGGGCGGGCCGCTGTGGGGAGGGGAGCTGAGGGTGGTGCCTTCCAAGAATCCGCTGAATGAGCTGCTCACGCTGGAGCACACGCCGGACTTGGGCGGGCGGCAGGGGCAGTTTGAGTACGAATGGAAGATTGGGGCGCCGGTGGATGGCGTGCCGCCTGCCAAGGGCAACATGAGCCAATGGCTCGACGCCCAATCCGGGACGGGGCTGCCGCGGTTCACCTTGGGCGGCTCGGGCGTGCAGGTGTTGGCAGACAATTACCTGATGGTGCGGTACCGGCTGGCGGGGAGCTCGGACCCGGTGCTGGGCCAATGGTCTGCATGGACGGAGCCGCAGTTGGCGGAGGGCTGGGTGAAGCGGGTGTTGGCGGGGATCAACCCGTTCCAGCAGCGGGTCAAGGACCTGTACAACAACGCGGTCAACACGGATGTGAGCTCGTTGACGCAGGCGGGACGGCGTTGGGAGGGTGCGATCGCGCTGAACCTTGCGAACATCAACAAGTTTGGGCTGATCGAGATCTACGAGACGGTGTCTCGTAGGGCACGGGACCTGAGCATCAACGCTGGGATTAATTATGGGCCGGCGAACGACGCGTTGCTCTTGGTGTCGGGTTATCTCAACGACTTGTATTCGATCATGGGGAACGAGGCCGCGGCGGACGCGGCGGACCCCACGATATCGACCGCGACGGCGGCGGGCGCGCAGAACAGCATTTCGACGGCGCGTTTTTCCTTTGCCGGGCAGGTGGGGTCTTTGCTGGAGGAGGAACTGGGCCTGTTGCGCGGCCGGGATGACTTCATGCAGCCGGGGGTGCAGTCGGCCCCCGCGTACAACAGGATGTGGTGGAATTACACGCGCGGGATCGCGTCGGGCGAGGTGACGTATGCGGAGAATTACAACATCCAGGACTTGAACCGCGACGGCGTGATCGATGCCGCGGACGCGGCGATCGCATACCCTCAGGGGCATGGAGATGCGTATGGGCACTATCTCACGGCGCTCAAGGGCTACTATGGCTTAATTCTGAACCAGAAGTTTGACTGGGTTCCCCGGAGCGAGGCGGTGACGATCCTTGGGAAGACGGTGTCGGTGGATTATGCGGACGAGCGCAAGTTCGCGGCGGCGGCCGGGGCGGTGAGCCAGACGGCGGTGGACGTCCTCAAGCTGGTGTTCCGTCAATCCTATCGGTCGGAGGCGGGGCTGGGCTGGGATCGGTTTGGGGAGACGCGCGCGAACACGAACCGTGCCGTGGCATCGGAGAGGCATTGGGGTTTGGACCATTGGGCGACGAGGGCCGGGCAGGGGGCGTTCATCCATTGGCTGGTCGGGAACTCGATGTTGCCGGAGGTGGATCCGGACCCGACGCACGAGGGGATCCAGAAGATTGACCGGACGACGGTGCCGGAGCTGACGCAATTGCCGTTGAACCATGAGGAGATCCAGAGGGTACTGGACAATGCGGAGGCGGGGCTGACTCCCTTGGGTTTGACCTTGGGGAGCGTCCCGTTCGACCTAAATCCGAACCTTATTGCGGGAGCCCAGCCCCAGGCGCACTTCGACCAGATTTACAGGCGTGCGGTGGAAAGCCTCGAGAACGCGGCTGCGGCGCATGCGGACGCCAGCCGGTTGACGACGGACCTTGCGAGCGAGACGGACACATTGGAGAAGGACAAGGAGACCATCGAGGACTCGGAGCGATCGATGACGGCCCGCTTGATCGAGGTCTATGGAACGCCGTACACGGACGACATCGGGCCGGGCAAGACCTACCCCCAGGGTTATGAGGGTCCTGACCTGCTGCATTACCTCTATGTGGACATGCCGGAGTATGAATTCCCGGCGTCGAACACGGCAGGGCCGGGGGAGGAGGACACGTTCACGGTGAGCATTCCCAACGTGTTGAAGCCATGGGAGGAAAGTCTTGACGAGCGATTCTTCCAGGCGTGGGACGGTGGCAAGGACACGCTGAAGGCGTTCGTGGACGCGATGAACTACCCGGTGCTCACCAATATCACGGTGACGATGACTTCGGACGGTTACACGCCGCGTCCGGACGACTGGACGGGGCGCCGACGGTCTCCAGGAAGCATCCAGCAGGCGGTATCTCGGGTCATTGCTTCGCACCGAAGGCTTGTTGAGTCATGGGATGACCTCGATGGCGCGGTGAAGGGATGGCGGAAGTCGATGAGCCTGTTCCGGGCGAACTGGAGTACGGCGGAGCAGATCAATGGGCTTGAGAAGGACTTGCTGATCGCGCAGCAGACCTTGCAGTCGGTTTTGTTTGCCAACGACCTGTTCGAGGTTTGGACCGAAACGGCCAAGGAGACGGTCGGGGAGATCACGAAGACGTTTGGCGATGCATTGCCGGACAGCTTCATTGCGGGATTGGCGGCGGGCGGCGACCTGACGTCCCCGGCGGAGGGGGCCATCCAGGCGACGGCGACGACGGCCATCCAAGTATTGAATGCGGCGATGGCGGTGAGGTTGTCGGTGGTGAAGGCGCTGGAGTTCTCGACGACGACCGCGGACCAGTGGGTGAGATATGAGCAAATCGTGCCGAGGGAGCGGCGGATGGAGCTGCGGCAGTCGCTGATGGACCTGTCGGTGCAGATCGAGGACGTGCAGGGCTTGCTGTGGAACATCAACACGCGGAAGCGGGAGCTGCAAGACGCCGAGATGTCCCTGCGCACGTTGGTTGCGGAGGGCGAGCGGTTGCAGGCGGACCGCTTGGCGTTCCGGCGCCGTGCGGCGGCGATGATCCAGGGGTACCGGACCCGGGACGTGGCGTATCGTTTGTTTAGGAACGAGAAGCTGGACCGGTATCGAACCTTGATGGACTTGGCCTCGCAGTATGCGTTGCTGGCGGCGAATGCCTACGACTATGACACGGGCCTCCTGGGCACGAAGAGCGGTAGGGCGTTCATGGACCGGATCATCCAGGCGCGGGCATTGGGGGTTGTGAAGGATGGGGTTCCGCAATTCACGGGGAGCAAGATTGGGGACTCGGGGTTGTCCGGGGCATTGGCGGAGTTGTATGCGGACTGGTCGGTGTTGAAGGGGAGGCTTGGGTTCAACAACCCGGATGCCTACGGGACGACGGCGTCGTTGCGCACGGAGAACCACCGGATCGTGCCGGGGGTCGAGGGCGACGCGGCCTGGCGCGACATCCTGCAACGGTCGAGGCGTGACAACATCCTGGAGGATGTGGACGTGCGCCGGATGTGCTTGGGGATGAACCGCACGGGCGGGTTGCCGGTGCCCGGGTTGGTGGTGGAGTTCTCGACGGTGATCGAGGAGGGGCTGAACTTCTTTGGGCAACCCTTGGCGCATGGGGACCATGCGTTCTCGGCCAGCAGTTTTGCCACGAAGGTGTTTGCGCTGGGCGTGGCCTTGGAGGGGTACAAGGGCATGGACACCCCCGGATTCAACACGGGGACGGTCTCGGGCACGGGCGGTACGACGCCAACGGACCCGGACGCCACATTCCTGGACCCGACGGGCATGTCGGCGACGCCGTATGTCTATGTGATCCCGGTGGGATTGGACTCGATGCGAAGCCCGCCGTTGGGGGATCAGGGGACGGTTCGGACATGGGCGGTGGAGGACGTGACGGTGCCGATGCCGTTCAACGTCGGGGCCTCTGACTTCTCGTCGAAGAAGTATTGGCAGAGCTCGGACTCGTTGCAGGAGCCGCTTTATGCGTTGAGGAAGCACCAGGCGTTTCGGCCGGTGCCGTCGGCAACGTTGTTCACGGCGAACATCTATGGCGGGAGCGGTGGGTTGCAGCGGTCGCAGTTCACCAACTCGCGGTTGATTGGACGTTCGGTGTGGAACAACCGGTGGAAGCTGGTGGTGCCCGGGACGTCATTGCTCAACAACCCGGAGGACGGGCTCGACCGGTTTATCCGGACGGTGAAGGACATCAAGCTTCACGTGGTGTCGTATTCGTACTCGGGCAACTAACGAGGCCTTGGAATCATGAGGAGCGCGGGCATGAGAATTATTGCAAAGGGTTTTGCCTTGGTCGGATGGGGCTTGGGCGCGGTTGCGTTCCCGCCGTTGCCGCATCACACGGTTTATGGGTTGGTGCGGGACGAGCTCGGGACGCCGCTGACGGCGGCGGGCGGGGAAATCACCCTCGAGACGTTGTCGGGGACGATCCTCAAGACGGCGGTGTCGCCTGGGGCCGGGGCCGGGGTCAATTACCGGATCGAGGTGCCCATCGACGCCGGGCTGACCACGGACGCGTACTTGCCGACGGCGATGCAACCCACGGCTCCGTTTAGGATGAAGGTGAAGCTTGGGACGCGGACGTTCGTGCCGATGGAGATGAAGGTGGATTGGGCACGGCTTGGGCAGCCGGCGGAGCAGTCGCGGGTGGACCTGACGCTGGGGGAGGACACGGACGGCGATGGGCTGCCGGATGCGTGGGAGCGGCTGATGATCCAGTCCGGGAAGTTGGCGATGAGCCTTGCCCAATTCTCGCCGACGAACCGCTTGAACGGGAACGAGCTGACGGTGATGGAGTCTTACGTGGCGGGGACGTATGCGTGGGATCCGAAGGATGGGTTTAGGCTTGAAATCCAAGCGATGAGGGAAGGCCGGCCGGTCCTGCAATTCATGGCCTTGCGCGGGCGCAGCTACACGGTGGATTCCTCGGAGGATCTTGGGCAGTGGAGCCGAGTGGCATTCCGGGTTCAGGGGGATGCCTTGGGGCAGGAGCGAAGGTTTTATCATGGCACCTTGATGCAGCAGGTCAGGGTGGAGGTCACGGGCTTGCCTGGGGAGAAGCCGCCCAGGTTTTTCCGGCTCAACGTCCAGTGACCGGCCTTGTCGCCGTGCGTATGCGACTAATGGCGCCATGGCTGGGAGCACTGGTGATCCTTGTGTCGTCATGGTTCACCACGGCGCGGGGACAGGGAGTCGGCGGGGTTGCGGCGACAGCATACTCCTTTGGGTCGGAGTTTCCCCCGGCGGTGCCGCCCACCGGTTTCCAGATTGGCCAAGGCATCGTGCCGAGGATTGAGTTTGACTGGGGTGGTGGGGACGTGTTGGGGACGGGTTGGTGGGATGAGGTTTTGGTTAAGTTCGAGGGGACGATCACGGTGCCGACCGGGGGCGACGTCATGTTCTTTGGGGTTTCGGATGACGGGATGAGCATGGCGGTGGACGGCGTGGAATTGTTCCGGGACTGGGGAGTGCACCCGCCGACCATGACGCCGATGGGGGTCGTGTCCTTTGATGCCGGGGTACCACGCTCCTTCGAGGCTTGGTATTACGAGTATGGCGGCGGGGCGATGTGCGAGCTTTGGTGGAATTATGGGGGAGTTTGGGAACGGGTACCCGACTGGGCCTTTGTCCCAGGGGGATACGCATCGAACATGATTGCAGCCTTTGACTGGATTGGGAGCACCACATTTGCCCCGGGCGTGATAGTTCCCGTAAACGTGCCGACGGCGACCAGTGGATTGCCGGTCACGCTGGGAGTGAAGTCGGGACCGGCGGTCATGCAGGATGGGCGGGTTCGATTGACCGGCACGGGCACGGTCGTGCTTTCGGCCAACCAACCCGGCGACTCCCTTCGCGAGGCTGCCGCAGAGGTGACAACGACCTTCGAGTCGGTTGCGTTGACGGGCGGCGGCATCTTGCGTGAGGTCTTTGAAGGGATTCCGGGGGGCGCCACGGAGGACTTGGTGAACCATGCCTTTTTTCCATCGGGTGCCACGTCGGTGTCCGTGATGACGGGGTTTCTTGAGACCACGGACCGGGCGGACGAGTACGGGCAACGATTCCGGGGCACGTTCATCCCGCCGGTGGGAGGTGACTACACGTTTTGGATTGCGAGCGACGATGGATCGGACTTGTACGTCAGCACGGATGACAGCCCGGCAAACAGGGTGAGGATTGCGGGCGTGACCGCGTGGACGGGGTTCCGCGAGTGGGGCTGGGAGGGAGGGCAGCAAAGCGCGCCGGTGACACTTTCGGCGGGGCGAGCGTATTACATGGAGGTGCTGCACAAGGAGGGCGGCGGGGGAGACACGCTGTCGGTGCGATGGCTGCGGCCGGATGGGCTGGACGAGGCTCCGATTCCCTTGGACGGGTTCCTGCCGTGGGGACTCAAGCGGGTGCAGACGATCGCGTTCGAGTTGCCGCAAGCCATGGTGATGTACGGGGACCAGCCGATGGACCTGGGAGCCACGGCGACGTCGGGCAACTCGGTGGAGTACGTGGTAGTTGATACGCGGGTGGCGGAGGTGGTGGCTGGCCGCTTGGTGGCGCGAGGGGTGGGTTCCGTGAGGGTGACGGCGCGACAGGGTGGCAGCGACGGGTGGGAGGCGGCGGAGCCGGTGACCCGGACGTTGCTGGTGACGCCGAGGCAGCTGGGAGTGGGTGCTCCAACGGTCGCGTTGGCCAAGGAATACGACGGGACGGTTTCGGCGGTGGTTGTAGCGGGCGAGATGTCTGGCGTGGTGGATGGCGACGACGTGACGGCGACGGCGACGGGGTCGTACGACACGGCGGGCGTGGGGACGGGGAAGACGGTGACGGTGACGTACGCGTTGGGCGGCACGGACGCGGTGAATTACGCGGCGCCTGGGGCGCAGGTGTTCACAACGGGCGCGATCACGGCGAAGGGATTGACGGTGTCGGGGTTGGTGGCGGCCTCGAGGGCTTATGACGGCACGACGACGGCGACGGTGAGCGGGACGCCGCTGCTTGCGGGTTTGGCTTCGGGCGACACGGTGACGGTGGTGGGGACGGCGACGGGGTCGTTTGCCAGCAAGGCTGTTGGGACGGGGAAGACGGTGACGGTGGCGGGCTTGTCGCTGGGCGGGGCCTCGGCAGGGAACTATGCGCTGACGGCTCCCATCTTGTCGGCGGACATCACGGCGAAGGCGCTGACGGTGGGGACGCCGACGGTGACGTTGAGCAAGGTCTATGACGGGACGCTGGCGGCGGCCGTGACGGCGGGCGCGGTGTCGGGGGTGGTGAGCGGGGACGCGGTGAGCGTAACGGCGAGCGCGGCGTACGGCACGGCGTCGGTGGGGACGGGGAAGACGGTGACGGTGACATACGTTTTGGGTGGTGCGGACGCTGCGAACTACGCGGCTCCCGAGACCGAGACGTTCGGCTCGGGCGTGATCACGGCCCGGGGCGTGTCGTTATCCGGGTTGAGGGCGTTGTCGAAGGGGTATGATGGGACGACGGGGGCGACCGTGGTGCAGGGGGGCGTCGTAGGGGTTTCCATCTACGAATGGAACGGGCAATTCCCCCCGACGTCGTCGGCGTTGGCCCAGGCCGCGGTGGCGAACATTGCCTTCGACTGGGGCGGGGGTGTCGTCATGGACAGCGGGCGGGCCGACAATGTGTTGCTGAAGTTCGAGGGGGCGATTCGATCGCCGCTCGGGGCGGCCGGGACGATCTGGTTCCGGGGCGGTTCAGACGACGGGATCCGGCTGTCAGTGGGTGGCGCCGAGGTCTTCGCGGACTGGAGCGTCCACGCGCCGCAGTACTCGGCGGCCGGGGCGGTGAGCTTTGGGGCCGGGGAGGCGCGGCCGTTCGAGCTTTGGTATTTCGAGGCAGGAAGCGGTGCGATGTGCCGGTTGGAATGGAGCTTGGACGGGCAAGCGACGTGGCAAACGGTGCCTGCGACGGCGTTCGTGGGCGTGACCGGGGTGTTGGCCGGGGATGAGGTGACGGTGGAGGGGACCGCGACGGGAACGTTCGCGGACAAGAACGTTGGGGTGGGGAAGGTGGTGACGGTGGGCGGGCTGACCCTGGGTGGCGCAAGCGCTGGGAATTATGCGCTGACGTTGCCGGCGTTGAGCGCGGATATCACGGCGAAGGAACTGTCCATCGGAAGCCCAAGCCTTGCAGCGCGTGAGTATGACGGGACGACGCGTCCCGGGGCTTTGATACCAGGAGTTCTTTCTGGCCTTGTGGGCAGCGAAACGCTGGGGGTGGCTGGGAGTGCTGGGCCTTATGGGGGAAGCGACGTGGGCACGTACACGACGCCGGTGACGTACGAGCTGAGTAACGGGACGAACGGCGGCCTTGCTTCCAACTACCAACTGGCGCCGGGCACGGCCTCGGGGGAGGTCTTGCGGCGAGCCTTGACCGTGACGGCTCGGGATGACGTCAAGGTGGTGGGAGGGGTGAAGCCATTTGGGCCGGGGGCCACATCCTTCACGAGCGAGGGATTGGTCGCGGGGGAGACGATTGGCTCGGTGACGTTGACGGCGCTGGGCGGGGCCATGGCGGGCGATGCGTCGGGCCGGTACGCGATCAGGCCGAGCGACGCCGCCGGGGGGAGTTTCCGTGCGGGGAACTACCTGATCACGTATGCGGACGGCGAGTTGACGGTGGTTGCGACGAAGGTGGTGGCGTGGGGGAACAACGACAGCGGCCAAGCGACGGTTCCGGCAGGCTTGGTTGGGGTGACGGCGATCGCGGCTGGACACCAGCACGCCTTGGCATTGAAGAGCGACGGGACGGTGGTGGCATGGGGATGGAACCCTTTCGGGCAAACGAGCGTGCCAGAGGGGTTGACTGGGGTCACGGCGATTGCGGCGGGATATCAACAGTCCGTCGCGCTCAAGGACGATGGCACGGTGTTGCAGTGGGGGCATTCCTTCGAGGCGGTCCCGGAGGGGTTGACTGGGGTGAAGGCGATTGCGGCGGGTTATGGCCATACCCTTGCACTGAAGAGTGATGGAACGGTGGTGGGATGGGGCTTGAACCACCATGGCGAGGCGACGGTCCCGGAGGGTCTGACCAGCGTGAAGGCGATTGCCGCAGGCGACTACCATAGCGTGGCGTTGAAGGAGGACGGGACGGTGGTGATGTGGGGATGGAATGCATTTGGGCAGCTGGGCACGATCTCGAACTGGTTGA
>CAIRNV010000075.1 GCA_903880005.1 uncultured Verrucomicrobiota bacterium
GGGCTTGGGGCCGTCGCGTGGGTCGGGTGGTGGATGGCTATGGTGCATCCCCTGGCTGAAGTCCTCCGACAACGTCGGAGGGATGTTTTTCCTCATGTCTCCGCGTCTCGGCGGGAGGTTCATCTTCAGTCGTTTCATGCGGCCCGTGATGCCATGGGAACGTGTCGGGGAGAACTTCCAGGTACATGGAGCGGAGTCTCCCGCCGAGGCGCGGAGACGCGGAGGTTTTGGGTTCCGCATGGGCCACGATGCCATCGGTCCGGCAGCCCGGCGCTCTTTTGGAATGTCTCCATGAGCCATGGTTTGCCCCGGGGCGTTGCCCCGGGCTGGCGTGTGTCGCGCCGTTGGCGCTCCCGGGTCATGGCAGGCATTGCAGAGTTGGGGCCGTCTCGTGGGTCGGTTGGTGAGAGGCATCGGGGTCGCATCCAAGCATGTGACAAAAGGCATCACGATCATGGCTCGGCCGCTGCGTGCCTTGGTTTTGGACGTGCGGGTGGCATGTCGTCCCGGCCTTGGCCTTGCCCCGGGGCGACGCGGGGTTTCTGGGTATCTGCTGGGCAAGGGGGGCAGTCCTCCGTTCGTAACATGTCGTTCTCGATCGTGGCGACAGGTCCCATCGTCCAACGCGTTCAACTTTGGATAGCAGACCGGGAGGGAAGGACGGCGCCCTCGATGCGAGTGGGGGGAAGGTCATGCCGGTAGAGATTCGTTGAGCCCGGATTCAAGCCGGCGAAGCCAGATTTGTCGGAGGGGTTCCCACCGCGATGCATCCGCGGCTTGCAGCGCGGCGAGGTATTCCACCGTTTCGTCGGGGCTGGCTGGGACCAGCGCGACATTGGGAAGTTCGAGGCGGGTGACCAATTCGCGCAGCCAGAGACGGGTTACCCGCCCGTTGAAATCGGTGAACGGATGAATGGACAGCAGGCGGCCTTCGGCAAACGCCAGGTGTTCCGTGAGCAGATCGGCGTCCTGACCGGCGGTCACACTGGACAGACGGATGTTGATGTCGGCGGCGTAGTCCACCATCAGGGAAGCCACGCGAAAGGGAGGCGGCGGGGTTTGTTCGCCGACGTGGACCTCTACGGTCCTCCAGCGGCCCGCCCAATCGGGCACGATCTCACCGCAGAGACGTTGGTGAAAGGCGCAAACCAACTGTGGTGTGAGGGGGTGGGCTGAAAACGCGCCTTCGACAATGGCCCGTTCGACGGCCAGCACGCGCTCCGCCAAGAGCGGCGCGAGCTGGGAGTAGCTTAGCCGGAACGATGCAGTTGGGAGGGAAGTGATTGCGCAGCAGATTCTTTCGCAAGGCGAGGAGTGAGCGAGGCGGGGGCCGGTACAAGTCTCCGGTGACCGATTTTTGACCTTGCTAGAAGTCCCCCAAGCCGGTCTAGCCTGTCGAAAAAGAGCTTCGTGGCCGCAGAACCAAATCTCCCTGACCGCGCAGCGTCAAAACCCAATTCCTACCAATACAAAGATGAATCCAGAGCATTTTGACAAGTTGAAGGCAGGCGTCCAGGCGTTCAATGAATGGCGTCGTGCCAATTCTGAAAAGGAAGAGGACGAACAGATCGACCTGAGCGGGGCCAATCTGGGCGGAGCCGTTTTGGATCATGTCAACCTTGCTCAGGCTGATCTAAGTCATGCCAATCTCAGTGGCGCGAAGATGGACTCGGGGAACCTCTGCGGGGCGAACCTCAGCGGAGCCAATCTGAGTCAGGCCAAAATCATCTACTCAAGTCTGTTGGGGACGAACCTGAGCGGCGCCAACCTGAGCGGCGCCAGTCTTGAGAGTTCCATGTTGGACGGGGCCAACCTGAGCGGGGTGAACGTCAGCGGTGCCATTCTTGACGGTCTCAGGGGCGCCAATGTCAACCTGAATGGCGTGGACCTGAAAGCCGCGAAATCGGCTCATTTTGCCGAACTGACCAGGGCTTCAACCACAAGAATCGGTGGAGATATGGAAGGTGTCACCAAGGGCAAAGGACCTTATTCATGCACCCTGACGGGCACATTGACCATCGACGACCGGGATTTTCCGGCTAGGATGGAAGTTGCGTTTGATTACACGGATGGAAGGTATCGAGGAACTTTTCAACTCTTCGACGAAACGGACGCGCAGAGCACGCTGCACGGGGTATTTCTTCAGGAAGATGAAGCCTGCTACCTGCATTTCGACAGCACCTCGGACACGGGCCGATTCACCGGCTGTGTGAATGGACGAATGATGACCCAAGGGCGCCTGAACGAGAAGTGCGTTATTGCCTTCGAATAAACAGGCTGCTTCCGCAATTCTGCGAGCGTAACAAATGTCCGGACCCTTTGTTGAGTCTTTTTCCTTGGCGGGGTTTCGCATCGGGGGATTGTGCTTGTCCAGCGCGACGGGCCGCCCCTAGGCAAGACCATCGGCTGGACACGAAGGGCCGCGGCCACCTGGGACAAAATAGAAAAACTGTCCGGGTGGCGGTGTTCGGATGGGATGCGCGGTGCACACCTCGAGGTTCACCTTGGGGTGGCTCGTGTCCCTTGTATCCTCGCCCCAACCCTCTCCTGCGTCCACCCGGGTGCAGTTCACCGGATGTCGTTTCGTGTGAGAGGGGCACGCGCGCGGCGGGGTCGCGGGCTAGCCACAGATTATGAGGGCAACGGTGTCACATCCAAACATGTGACAGAAGGCATCCCCACCATGGGTCGGCGGATGCCTGCTTGGGTTTTGGACCTGAGGGCGGCATGTCGTCTTGGCCTGCCCCCCTCAACGGCTCCAACTGGAAAGCGAGTCCGCAGGCGGAGGAGGCCCGCGCGAGAGCCATGAAGTGGACGCGACACTGCGGGGCATCCGCGGTGTGAATGGACCTCATCTCCGCGCTGGCCAACGCGCGGCGCTCGGGAATGCGAAGGACCTGCATCCCGGGCACGCCAGGTGGGCGATGGTGGGCGTCGGCGACGGGGCAAATTGGCATGAAAAGGCCCCGGCGGCGGGTTGGAAAACCCGCCCTCCTTTTCATGTGAAGACACAAGCCCTGACGGGGCGCCCC
>CAIRNV010000076.1 GCA_903880005.1 uncultured Verrucomicrobiota bacterium
ATTCAGTTGGGTCGGTCGTGCTTGCTTGATCTTCTTTCGCAAGAGCTTCGTCGTTCGCTCGTTACGGGCCTGGCACGGGCCCGCGCCGCGCTCACTCCACGGCTTGCTCAAGCATCTGTCTCGCAATCACTTCCCTCCCACCTGCATCGTCCCGGCTTAGGGCCGACGGTGTCTTTCAGCGGGCGGGGGCGACGCGCACGGCGACCAACTTCGACTTGTCCCGCGCGTAGAGCACGCCGGCATCCAGGGCTGGGGCGGCACGCACGCCGGTCCCCAGCACCTGGGCCCGGGCCAGCTCCTTCCAGCCCGCGTCGTTCGCCTCGGCCAGGATGATCTCGCCTGTCTCGACGAGCACCCAGAGACGCTCGCCCTGCACGAGGACCGACCCGATTCCAAGCCTCGGCGACGACCAGGCGATGGAACCGTCGGAGACGCGGATGCAGCGCAGTTCCGCGCCTTGCTCCTGCCTGCCATGGAAGCCAAACAGCAGGGTGCCCCGGCGGACGGGCGTCGAGATGTGCGCCGCCAAGGCGTCCGCATGCTTCCAACCCTCGGCCAGGGTGCCCTCGCCACGCCACCGCAGCCATGCCGCGCCCGTGTCGTAGCTTGCGGTGACGAACACGCCGTCGGGTGAGGCCAGCGGGGTGGCGGCGTTGACCGATGCATTTTGTCGCGAGCGAAAGGGCAGGGCGGCCAGGACCTTTCCGTCACGAAGGTCCACCACGCGGACGCCAGCGCGGTTCAATGCGACGATGCGCAACGCACCGTCGGCCTCCACGGCGACCGGGCTCGCGTATCCGGCCTCATCCGACGTCGCCTTCCACGTGGTCGCGCCGGTGGCGGCGTCGAGCGCGACGATGCCGGCGCCGTCGCGTCCGCCCACTTGGAGGATCACGCGGTTCGACACCACCAGCGGGGAGCAGGCGAACCCGAAGAAGCCCTTGTCCGCGCCCAGTTCCTTGCCCAGCGCGCGCGTCCATCTCAAGGCCCCGTCCGCCAGCGCGGTGCACGTGATGCGTCCCTCGGCCCCGAAGGTGTACACGGATTCGCCCGTGACGGAGGGGGTCCCGCGCGGGCCGTCGTCGAAGCCAAAGTCGTCCTCGTACGACGTCGGTTGCGTGGCGCGCCACACGGACTTGCCCGAGGAACTGTCGAATGCCTCCAACACCTCGTCGTTGCCGCGCCGGTGGTGCAGCAGGACGCGTCCGGCGGCGACCACCGGCCCGGAGAAACCGCGGCCCACATCCGCCTTCCAAAGCGTGGTGGGTCCTGGGTTGGCCCACGCAACGGGCGAGGGCCCCGGGACGATCCCGTTGCGGGTGGGCCCGAGGAACTGGGGCCAGTCGGCGTTGAGCGACGTGACGCCGGCGGCGCAGAGGAGGAGGAGAAGGGTCCTCGCCCGGGCGAGGGCTCGCATGGGGGGGGGAGCGGCGTGTGCGGGGTCGGCGGTTTGCTGGCCGTGCATGGGATTTACTTCCCGGCGGCCATGGTGCTGTCGAGCTGGAAGGACACCTTGCTGGCCCCGACGAACTTGGCGGTGTCCACGACGCGCAGGACGTCGCCATGCGTCGCCATGGTGTCGGCCTTGATGTACACCGGCACGTTGGAATTGATGACCAGCCGTTCCTTCACGAGGGACATGAAATCCGGCAAGGAGAGGCGCTTGGCGTCCACGGTGATGTCGCCGCCGCGGTTGATCTTCACCTCGATCATGTCCGGCTTCGTCGTGGACTTGGCCTTCACGGCGGAGGGCAGGTCCATCTTCATTGTCTTCAGCCGCTGCATGCTGAGGGAGAGCATCATGAAGGACGCCAGGAGGAAGAACATGACGTCGATCAAGGGGATGATCTCGATGCGTGCCTTCTTGGCGGAGAGCGGCGAGGAGAGGCGCATGGATTCGAGGGGGGGTGGGGCTCAGGGCGACGGTGGCTTCGGGGCCGGCGCCGGGGAGGGCGAGGCGGCGGCGGGCTCGGCGGACTCGGTGACGAAGGCCACCTTGAGGACGCCGGCGCCGCGCACGCGTTCGAGGACGCGATTGACGTGGCCGTGGAGGGCGGCCCGGTCGGCCGTGACATAGACGGGGGTGTTGGTGTTGCGCCGGAGCCGGTCCTTCAGGATCGAGTCGAGTTCGTCGAGCGAGAGGTGCTTCTTTTCGACGGACACCTGCCCGTCCTTCTCGACGCCGATGTTGAGCATGTCGGGCTTGAAGTCGGGCGTGGAGGTGGTGGCGGCGGGCAGGGTCATCTTGAAGGTGCCGGCCTTCTGCAACGACAACGAGACGAGCATGAAGGACGCCAGGAGGAAGAACATGACGTCGATCAAGGGGATGATCTCGATGCGCGCGCGCTTGAGGGGCACCGGGGAGCCCCACTTGGACTTGCGTGCGGGAGCGGCCCCGCCTCCTCCGCCTCCAGCCATGGCTTCAGGCGTTGGCGTTGGCGGCGGCGGCCTCGCGCCGGAACCGCAGGGTGTCGAAGCCCTCTTGCTTGGCCTTGCTGACCATGACCTCGACGTTGGTGGCGGCCGTTTCCAGCTCGAATTGGAACTTGGCGAGGAACTCGTTGAAGAGGTTGAGGAAGAAGACGCCGATGATGGCGATGGCGAGGCCCGCGGCGGTGGCGATGAGCGCCTCGCCAATGCCCTTGGAGACGCCCTCGACGGCGAGCTCGCCGGTCACCTTCTCGAAGGATTCCATGATGCCGACGACGGTGCCGAGGAGGCCGAACAGGGGAGCGAGGGTGATGCAGGTGTCGATGGCGACCATGAACTTGCCCGCGCGCTTGATTTCCACGCCGGCCGCCACTTGCAAGGCCCCGGCCAGCGACCCGTGCACGTGCGTCAAGCCTTGGTGGATCATGCGCACCACGGGGTCCGTCGTCTTGCGTGACACCTCGGCGGCCGCCTTGAAGTCTTGGTTGTCCATGGCGGCCAGGACCTTC
>CAIRNV010000077.1 GCA_903880005.1 uncultured Verrucomicrobiota bacterium
GGGTTCTTGATGTAGAGCACGGGATCGCCCGCGCCGCGCAAGGCGACGCCATTGAACCGGGTGGGCAGGTACCCGCTGCCCCACATGCGCGAGAACAGCGCCTGGCCGTTGCCGGTGGACGGGAACGACGGCGTGAAGACGACGAAGGCGGGCAGGTCGTTGCTTTCGCTCCCCAGCCCGTAGGCCAGCCACGACCCGATGCTCGCCTTGCCCGGCACCTCGCTCCCTGTCATCACGAACGTGCAGGCCGGGTCATGGTTGATCGCGTTGGTGTGCACCGACCGGACCACCGCGATGTCATCCACGATCTTGGCCGTGTGGGGCAGCACGTCGCTCACCCAGGTCCCGCACTTCCCGTGCTGCCGGAACGCGAACCGCGACGGCGCCACCGGGAACCGGTCCTGCCCGCTGGTCATGGTGCTCAATCGCTGCCCCATGCGGACCGAGTCCGGGAGGTTCTTGTCGAAGTAGCCCAGCAACCCCGGCTTGTGGTCCCAGGTGTCGAGCTGCGTCGGCCCGCCGTTCATGTGCAGGTAGATGATCGCCCTCGCCTTGGGCGCGAAGTGCGGCAGGCCAGGAAGCGGCGGGTGCACGCGGTCGGCCGGGCCCCCGGGGGAACCCAACGCCGCGCCCGCGCCCAGCAACCGCCCGTCGCGCCCGGCCGAGAGCAGGCCCAACGCGACGCCGCCCATCCGCAGCCCCACGTCGCCGAAGAAACGGCGCCGGGTCATCTGCACGTGATGTTCCATCAGGGGATCCATGGTCTTGCCAGTCGGTTCAGTTGCGGTTCACGGCCTCGTCCAAGTTCAAGAGCAGGTTGGCCACCAGCGTGTACGCCGCCAGCTCGGGCGCCGGGATGCGCCCGTCCGGCCGCGTCTCGCCAAACGTGACCGACTCGCGCGCGGCGGCCTCGTCCGACGCATAGCGCGCCCGGTGCCTGCCCAGCGTCGCCGTCAGCACGCCCATCTCCTCCGACGTGGGCGGCCGGGCCAGGACCACCTCGCAGCCGATCCGGATCCGGGACGCGTCGTCCGCGCCGCCCTCGCGGATCATGCGGGTGGCGAGCCATCGCGCGGCCTCGTGGTGCTGCACGTCGTTCATGAGCTGCAAGGCTTGCAGCGGCGTGTTGCTGCGCTCCCGGCGCGAGCAGAGCTGCTCCCGGTTCGGGCCGTCGAAGGTCACCATGAAGGGCGGGGGCGCGGTCCTCTTGAGGAACGTGTACACGCTTCGCCGGTACAACGCCGCGCCGGTGTCCGCCTTGTAGTCGCGCGTGTTCGACCCCACGAAGCCCACCGGTTCCCAGATGTTGGCCGGCTGGTAGGGCCGCACGCCCTTGCCGCCCATTTGCTCGTCCAGCAGCCCGCCCGCGAACAGCGCTGCGTCCCGCAGTTGCTCCGCGTCCAGTCGAAACCTCGGCCCCCGCGCCAGCAGCCGGTTCTCCGGGTCCCGCGCCCGCGACGCCTCCCCGGCCTCCGACGCCTGACGATAGGTGGCCGACGTCACGAGCAGCCGGGCCAACGCCTTGGTGTCCCATCCGCCCTCGCGATACGCCACGGCCAGCCAGTCCAGCAGCTCGGGGTGCGATGGCGGCTCGCCTTGCGACCCGAAGTCCTCCGAGGTCCGCACCAAGCCCGTGCCCATGAAGTGCTGCCAAAGCCGGTTCACCGCCACCCGCGCCGTCAACGGGTGCTCGGGCGCCATCAACCAAGCCACCAGGTCGAGCCGCGTCGGCTCCTCGCCCTGCGCCTTCATCGGCGGCAAGGCCGCCGGCACCCCTCGCCGAACCTTCTCACCCGGCTTGTCGTACGCGCCCCGGACCATCACGAAGCTGTCCCGGCGCTTCTCCATGTCCTTCCACACGAACGTCGATGGCACCATGCCCTCTAGGTCCGACCGCCGCTTCCGGGCCGCCTCCAGCGCCGCGACCATGGGCCCGAACACCTCGCGGGTGTCCGCGCAAACCCGGGCCACGTAATGCGCGCGCAAGCCCGTGACCTGCTCGGGTGTGCGCTGGGCGGCACCCACGTCCTTCAGCACCCTCCGAAGGTCGCCCGGCAACTCCCCAAGGTCCTTGCCTTGGTTCGCCTTCAGCCAAGCGGCGAAGGAACGCGTGGGATCCGTCGCCGGATCCACGCGGCCCTTCACCCCGGCATCGTCCCAGGCCACGCGACCGCCGGACTGCGTGAACGCGATGCCGGTCACGCGATCCCCGGCCTTCAAACCCACCTTCGACGCCTCGAACTCCAGGCGCGCCCAGTCGCCCGGCGCCGGCAACGCGCCCCCATGCGCCCGTTGCGTCGTGCCCTTGGCGCCCCAGTCGATCGCGTCCACGTCGCCCCACACCATGCGATGCTTCCAGTCGTCGGTCCGGTACTGGATCATCACCGCCTTGGGGAGGCGTGCCGCGTCCAGACGCACGTGCACGAACAACCGCCCGTCCTGCGGCACCTCGAAGGGCGTCCCGCCCTCCAGGACATCCTGCGCAAGCCCGCCGTCCTCCCGCGTCAACGCCCGCCGCCCCCGCCTGGGCGACACCCCGTCGTCCTTCGTCGCCCAGCGCGGGCTGGCGCCCGGGCTCGCCGAGATCCTCCAGCCCGCCGGCGCGTCGTCGTCCACCCACGAGACGTCCACGTCCCGCGGTTCCGGGCGCGGCTGGGCGTCCGCCGGGTCCGCGTAGGCGTGGGCACGCGCCCGCGTCAGCAGCGCCTCCTCCGCCTGCCGAGCCTCCGCCTCCAGCGCTTCGAGCCTCGCCTTCTCCTCGGGCGTGGGCAGCTTCAGCACCGGCGGCGTGAGCAGCGCGTTGCCGTCCATCGCCGGGTCGGCCGCGCTGTGGAAGAACGCGTACATCGAGTAGAACTCGCGGGCCGAGATGGGGTCGAATTTGTGGTCATGGCAGACGGCGCACCCGGCCGTCAGCCCCATCCATGCCTGCACCGCCGTCGCCGTCCGGTCCACGGCGTACCGGAACACGAACTCCGCGTCGATCGAGCCCCCCTCGCTGGTCGTCACGTTGCAACGGTTGAACCCGGTCGCGATCCACTGGTCCAGCGTGGGCGACTCGACCAAGTCGCCCGCCAACTGGTCCCGGGTGAACTCGTCGAAGCGTTGGTTCCGGTTGAACGCCCGCACCACCCAATCCCGGTAGGCCCACATCTGCCGTTCGTTGTCGAGGTGCAGGCCATGCGTGTCCGCGTACCGCGCCACGTCCAGCCAGAGCCGGGCCATGCGCTCGCCATACCGGGGCGACGCCAGCAACCGGTCCACCAACCGCTCGTACGCCCCCGGCGCGGTGTCCGAGAGGAAACGGGCCACCTCCGAGGGCGTGGGCGGCAACCCGGTGAGGTCCAGCGTCACGCGCCGGGCCAGCGTGCGGGCGTCGGCCTCGGGCGCGGGTTGGAGGCCTTCCTGCGCCAGCCGGTCACGGATGAAGCGGTCCACCGGGTGGGCCGTCGCCCCGGCGGGCACCGGCGGCCGGGCGGGCGTCTCCAGCGACCAATGCCTCTGGTACCGCGCCCCTTGCTCGATCCATCGCTTGAGCACCGCCTTTTGGGCCGCCGACACGGACTTGTGCGTCTCCGGCGGCGGCATGACCGAGTCGGGATCCCCGGA
>CAIRNV010000078.1 GCA_903880005.1 uncultured Verrucomicrobiota bacterium
GCGGTGGCGAAGATGTGGTTCTCGAAGTGGCTGCCCTGCGTGGTCCACTGGGTGACGTAGTCGCCCGCCTTGCTGAGCGACGCCACGAGGTCGCCCGCAATGTCGGCGCCCTCGTTGGGAAGCAGTCTTTGCCCGAGCACGATGCGGCTTTGGTACACGCGGGCCGGGCCCACGAAGACCACCTCGTAACCGGTGGAGTTGTCGAAGGTGGAGGTGTCGAAGTACTCGACGATGAGGAAGCCGGACTGGCCCCGCGCGCGCAGCAGGCCGTTGCCGTCGATCCACACGGCGGGCCTGTCGAGGTAGTAGGCGGCCGTGTTCGCCCGCGAGGCCTGCCCGGCCGGCGTCAACTGGGAGTCGCTCGGCGAGAAGTCCGGGACCGTGGCGTTGTACCGAATCCGGGCGTTCAACCCCGACATGCTGACCGCAAACTCGGGGTGGTCGGGCGATGTCACCAGGTTGGTGTTCACGGCCCCTGCGACGGTGTCATCGGTCCAGAACAACCGGGATGTGCGGAGCGTGGGAAGGGCACCGATGGAATAGGTAATGACGTTGGTCGCGCCCGTGGTGAGCTTCCAGGCCACCGTGCAGGACCCGGCCTGCGAGGCCACCAACTGCCGCCGCGCCGCCATGTAGAAGGCGCCGTTGGTCGTGCTCACGACGGGCGCTCGCGACGGGTCGGCGAGCGGCGGCGCGGGGATGACGTCGCCAATGTTGAAGTCCGGGGGGGTGGCGGAGATGGGCATGCCCGCCGTCCATGAATCGATCTTGAATCGCGACGCGCCGGACTCGGTGGGCCGGTTGGTCGAGAGATAGACGCCCCCGGACGCGAGCGTGACCCGGTGTTGGTTGGTGGAGCCGCCGGACAGGCGGACGGGATTGGTGAACTGCGGCAGCGTCGAATAGACCTGCGCCAGCGCAGGAAGGCAGCCCGCGACAAGGCAGCCCGCGAACCATCGGGTCAAGGCATTCAAGGCAAGATGGGCTGGGATTGCGGATGCAAGGGTGCGCGGGGGATCAATTCACCCGGATGATGAACGCGAGCGCGTAGTAGGGCGGGCGGATGTCCACGGCGTCCGCGTTGCCGGAGGAATTCCCGCCGGCGTAGGCCGTGTAGCGCCCGATCCACCACAGGTAATTGTCGTAGTCCTTGCCGCCCCTGGAACCCAGGTAGCTGGATCCCTCGTAGCCGGAGGTCCCGGCGCCGTCGCTGATGTCGCTCGGCGTCTTGGGCGCCTCGGCGTAGCCCTCCGCCAAGATGGTGTCCTTGAACGTGTGGCGGTGCTGGGGCACCT
Organism: uncultured Verrucomicrobiota bacterium; assembly: GCA_903880005.1. GTDB lineage: Bacteria > Verrucomicrobiota > Verrucomicrobiia > Limisphaerales > UBA9464 > UBA6176. The sequence continues at coordinate 1,296 of CAIRNV010000078.1, forward strand.
GGGCGGAGGTCAGCGTCCTCGTGTTCGACCCACCCGTGTCCCGCAGCGTGTACGAGCTGCCGGAGCCCACGATGAAGCGGTCCCGGAGGTCAGGGATGGAGTAGGAGGTCCCGCCGCTGGTAAACGTGCCCGACCCGTTGCAGAGGGCCCAGCCCGACGGGATGGCGTTGGGGCTTCCGCTCCACATCACGATGGCGCCGACAGGGACGAAGCCGCCGCCGGAGGTCGAGGACGCCGACAAGGTGCCATTGACGGTGAGGTTGCCGGTCACGGTGCCGGACCCTGCCGACACGCTGGTGGCGGTCAGGGTGGGCACGGTGAGGTTGCCATTCAGCGTGGTGGCGGCGGCGCTGGAGGGCTGGAGGAAGGCGCTGGCCGAGAGGTTGTTCAACGTCATGGCGTTGGTCGCCGTCGCCGCCGTGTCCGCCGCGCGCGCATTTTGAGCGACGACGGCGTAAGGGGAGGCGAGGAACCGCAGGCGAGGCGCGATCTCCGAGGGGTTGGAGACATTCCCGTTGGGGTCGGCCGTCACGGTCATGCCGAGGTACGGGGTCGAGGTGGTCCCGAGGGCGGCAACGATGCTGCTCGTGGTGCCGTTGAGGTCGGAGCCGCCCTCGCCGAGGACGACGTTGAAGGACCCGCCGGTGACCACCACGGAGTAGTTGGCGCCCCAGATGAAGCTCGAGCCCGTCGCGGCGGCGTACAGCTTGAAGTTGATTGCGTAGGTGCCGTCGGTGACGGCGTTGCCAGAGCTGTTGAGGAGCTTGCCTTGGTAGTTGATGGCGGCGGGAGGATCCGAAACCGCCCATGCGGGCGTGAGGCAACCAAGGACGGCCAGTGCGACGGGGAGGGAGAGGCGGGCGATCAGGGTCTTCATGGGAAGGATGGAAAGGGTCATGGGGTCAAAGTGGAGTCGTTGCTGATGCGGGTGAGCTGGAAGTAGCCTTGCAAGGTGATGGCCTGGCGCCGCAGGCCGGACAGCGTTTCCTGGTACAAGCCCTGGGCCGTGCCCTGCGTCCAGGCCGGCACGGCGGGCGCGCCCGCGACGTCGATGATCGACGTGCCCGAGAGGGTCACGGACGGGTTGGCGGAGCCGGTGACGACGACGTTGGTGTTCACGGCGCTTCCCACGGCGGAGAGGACGATGGAGGTGGAGTTCATGGCCTGCGGGACCTGCATGACCTGGGGCACGGATTGCAGGGAGAGGCTGCCGTTGCGCACGACCACCTCATGCAGGCTGCCCAACAGGCTGGGCGTGTTGGTGCCCGTGTTGCCGAGCCATGCCGCATCCCATGCGCCGGACGCCAGGGTGGGCAGGTAACCGTTGGCCACGCGGTTGCCCTGGACGAACAACGAGCCGCTCGTCCCGTCGTAGGTCGCCACGACGTTCACCCACGATCCCACGGGCACGGGGGCGTCCGACGTCACGGTGCCCGCCGAGTTGGTGGCGTTGCGCACCGTCAGGGACAGCGTGCCCGTGTTGGCGACAAACCCGAGCCGCGCCTGGGTGCCGGTGGCGGAGTTGGTGAGGAGGACGAGGGTGGCCCCGGACTGCTGGAGCTTGGGGACGTTGACCCAGCACTGGATGGAGAACGCCGGCGTGTTCGAGAACGCGCCCAGCTTCACCGATTCGCCGGTCACGCCCGTGAACTTCAAGGGAGGCGTGGATGGCTGGAACGTGCCCTCACCCAACCGGGCCGTGGAGCCAAAGTAGAACGTGAGATTCCTCGTGATCGTGAAGGACTCCACGCCCGCCGTCAGCGACGTCGCGTAGTCCTCGGCCAGGTTGTTGTGGTCGGGGTGGTACGGGTGGACGAAGGGGTTGGAGGGGTCGTTGAAGGGATGGACCAGGGTGGTGGCCAGGGTGGAACCCAGCGTGCCCGCCAGCAGGGCCGGGGCGGCGTTGGGCCACGCCGGGGCGCTGACCCGCGACCGCAGCACCGCGCCGGCCGGCAGGCTGCCGGTGTTGCCGTACATGCGCGTGACACGGTTGGTCCCGTCGGACACCTCGGCGAGGTACACCTTCTGGAGCAGGCGAGCCTCGCCCGCCGCGTTGACATGGAGCAGGACGCGCACATCCAGCGGCGTCGCCGGCTGGACCGGGAACTGGGCGAGGTCCGGGGTGTCCGTCGGGGCAAAGGCAGGATTGTTGACGGCGTTCAAGGTCAACGTTCCCAGCCACAGGCCGGCTCCCGCCGACGTCGTCGTGCCGGCATCGCCGGCTCCGCCCGTGGACGCGAAGCGCGGCCGGGACCCCGGGGTGCCCAGGAGGCTTCCCGACCCAGCCATGAGCTTGCTGCCGGGCACCTCGGCCACGACCGCCACCAACTGGCGATAGCCGTGCGCCGCCTCGGTGACCTCGATCAATCCTTGATAGGTGGCGTTCGTCTCGCGTGTGGTGGCCAGCTCGCGCGTCACCAGGCCCAGGCGGACCACCTTCCGCTCGCCCGGCGCCAACGTCAGCTCCACGCCCTCCGCCAAACGGCGGGCGGAATAGGTGCCATCCGCCTGCGGCAGCAAGGCGACCAGGGGCGTCGGCCCCGCCTTCCGCGGCCGCCCCTCCGGTGGCGGCTCCGATTCCCTCGCGATGAGGCGCACGACCTCCGTGGCTTGGGACGTCGTGTTGGCGACCGTCATCAACGCGATGGGACGGTCTTGGAGGAACTGGACGGAGTTGTTCTCGCCGGCGGCGACGACCTCCACGGGGAATGGGTTGTGCGAATGCCCCTTGAGATACGCCCAGTAGGCCCTCCCTGGCTGGATCGTGGTCAGCTCCGGGTTCCTCACCTGCGTCTGAAAGGCCGTCGCCGGATTGACGGTGAACACCTGGGAATCCCGCCCGGGAGCCGCCGACACCTGCGGTGAATCGCGCAGGAACCGCGCGAATGTCACCGGAGCGGTCTCGATCGCCGGAAACCCAGACATGACGAAGTCGTCCGGGATCCAGTCGGACCGAGGCGGCACGGGGATGCCCCGGAGGGTCAGCGTCACGGGCGCGGCGTTGCTGGCCATCTTGATCAGGTAAGCCTGGCCGCCGCGAAGCTGGGACAACGTGGATAGGAAGGCCTTGGGGCTGCCGGACGGGTACCAGGTCAACCAGTGGTCTTGCTCGCCCCCGGCGCTGGCAGGGTCCTTCGTGAACGTCGTGGTCTGGAGGTACCGGTTGTACATCCACGCCTCGCTCACGCCCGGGATGCCAGCGAGGATGGCGTCGCACCGAGGATCCACGGGCATCACCTGCACGTGCACGGGGTTGAAACCCGGTTGGAGCCGGATCACCTGCGTGGTCCACTGGGCTTGGAGCCCGCCAAGCCATCCCATGGCCAGGCCGGCGATCCAGCCCAACCGCCATGCGCCTCCTCGTGTCGTTGTGTTCGTCATGCCGCGTCGATCTCCTCGACGGGGCATCGCTTACCCAGCCGTGCGCCGCGGCCTCCACACCTTTCCAAAGTTCTGTGACCAACC